>JAIXPW010000017.1 GCA_027485995.1 Verrucomicrobiaceae bacterium | reverse complement strand
TCGGCATGAGGCAGGAGGGTGATTCCGATCCAGCCGGTAGCGGCTTGGCCACGGTCGCGTCAGGCCTGTCAGGCGGCGGCTGGAGTCCAAAAAACCCGCTCAACTTTGGACACCGTTCCACACCATTAATCTATTTGTCTGTCCCCATCTTACGATCCCGTTCGGCTGGAGTCATCGCCGTTACCCAAATCTTCAGATTCGAGGGCCAAAGGCCTGTCACCATACCAGCATGGGGCAACGCCCCATGAACCGGAACCAGAAGATTCCCAAGGGCTGAAGGCCCGTTTCATTTTGGGCGCGTTTGGCGTCCGATCTGCCCATGTAAATGGATCAGGCCTTCAGCCCTCGATTCATCTTGGTGATGGAAACCCAGGCCGCTGGCCTGGGCTGATATGGAATCAGGCCCTTGGCCCTGAAGAATGAAGATGTGGGTAACGGGGAGGACAAGGCAACCGACTCCAGTGGGCTTTTGATTGCGGAAGGTGCGGCAGGCGGTGGCGAAGGATTTGAAGACGGTGATAGAGACCGAGTTTTCGGGAAGATCAATGCTCTGACATGTCATTGAGACATTGCGCTTCTCCATGCGGCCGATGCTTGATCGCACGCGGGCCGCCTGTGCCCATTTTTTCACCCTCACCCCCCCGCCGCGAGGGTGACGATCTCGACCTGATCTCCGTCGGTCACTAGGGTCGTTTCAAAGTCTCGTGGAAAGATCGCCTCGCGGTTCAGTTCGACGACGACCGGCTTGCCCTCGAAGCCGAGGCTCTGGAGGAGGGCGGTGACGGTGGTGGAGGACGGGAGCGGGTGGGCTTGGCCGTTGAGGGTGATGGTCATGATCAGGCGCGCCATTGGGCGAGTTGTTCGGGGAAGGGGCAGTCGGCGCAGTCGCTGGTGTCCTGCAGGCAGAAGTCGTGATAGATCTGAAGCAGTGCCTGGTGATGGGCCAGACGACTGAGCCAGGGCTTGGCGGCCTCCAGTGAGCCGAAGAGTCGCAGGGCGCAGCGTTTCACCCGATCGTTGGCGGCGGTGGCGGGGAGCTTCAGGTAGGAGGAAAGGGTGAACTCCGGGTCCTCGTGCAGCGCCAGCGGGACGAGGTGGTTGGCGAGGAGTTCGAGGGCCTGGGATTTTCCAAACAGGGCCAGCGGCTTCGCAGCGGGCGCGGCGGTGAGGGTGTAGCGTTTTTCCCAGAATGGATGATCGAGGGCGGCGAGGAAGGCGAGAACGGCCTTCGGATTGAACGGTCGTGCAAGGGCCAGACGCCGATACTTCGGCCAGGAGGCGACGAGGGCGGAAAGGGCACCGACCCGGCGGTGCGGATGATTCGCGGGGCGGTGGCCGTGGAGGGTCCATGGCAGATCGCGTCCGCCGGTGGGCTCGAAGCGGCCGCGTTGTTTCCACCAGGTGTCCCAGAGTTGGCGGAGGTAACCGCGGGTGTCGGGCGGGGCCTTTTCGTGTAGCTTCGGCAAGAGAAAGCCGGCGGTGCCGAACAGCAGGGCCTCGTGGGAGTCCTCGATCTTCAGGGCGGACAACGGTGCGCGCTGGGCCAGCAGACGCATCGCAAGCGAGTTGCCCCGGTAGCCAAGGGTCTCGGCGGTGGATTGGAACAGGGCGGCATCGCGACCGTGGGCATCGGCTGTTAGAAGGATGCGCGAGGCTTTTCGCGAGGCGCGATGAAGAGCGGCTTCTTCCAGCAGATTCGAGATGGAAAGCGGATCCATGCCGGAAAGCGGCTGCACGCAGCGTCCCGGTCGGGCGATGGCGGTGGCGGATCGCGGACGGTTCAGGGCCTCTTCCAAGGTGGCGGCATCGATCAGGACCACGGGGATCTGTCGGTGATCGGAATCGCGTGTGAAGGTGGTGAGCTGGGGGCGCAGGAAAATGACGTGGAGCACCACCTCGCGATAGGCCGGATTTCCAGCATGACCATGGTGCTCCCAATCCTCCTGGGTGGGGTCGAGTTCGATCGCGCCGGCTTTCCTTTCGCCATCGATCTCGACCACGGCCTGGATGAAATCGGGACCTGCGCTGCGGTTCCATTCGCCGAACTGGATGATCCGAACCGCGCGGCCATCGAGGGTCCGGAAGTCCCGGCCAAGACCACCCGAGAACCACAGCGCCTGGAGTTCCAACTCAGGCGGCAGGGGGGCCGTCGGCTCTTCGGCCAGGACGGTGGAGGGAAAGGCGGCGTGGAGCAGTCCAGCGTAGTTCATTTCCTCATCGGAGCTTTGGTCGGATCGGCCTGAGGCGGCGGCGGCGGCGCGAGGATGTTCATCCAGGCGGTGATTGCGGCGGTTTCCGGCATGTTGCCGTAGCGGGTCCGGGCCTCCTGAAGGCCGGTGATGGCCGCGTCCTTGCGACCCGCGGCGCGATCGATGCTGATGACGCTGAAATCCTGGCGGAACTTGTCGGTATCGGAGAGGTAGAAGTTCTTCGCCTTGCGGAACCAGAGGACAGCCTCGGCATCGCGCTTCGCCTCCCGGTATCGCAGGCCGAGCGCCTCGGCAAGGATGCCGCTGCGGGTACGGTCGATGGCGGCCTCGATCTGCTTCTGGAATTCGATCGGTTTGCTGCCCCATTCCATCGAGGCGAAACGGAGGGCGCGGTAGTCGTTGTCTTCGGGGGCTTTCTCTCCGCCGCCATCGAGATGGAGGAAGGGGCGGTAAAGCGGATCACCGAAGGCGACACCTTGCCAGGAAACGGCCGGGATGGAGGCAGCGGCTGCCTCGGCGAAGGTGGCTCCGGCGAGCAGGCGCTTGTGGAGGAGGTCGAAGTGATGGGTCACATCAAGATAGGGCTCATAGACATTGCCGATCGTGCAGGCCGCGCCACGGCTCAGGAGGGCGGCGCTCCAGTTCTTGTTGGAATCGCGGATCTGCTCGGCGCTGAAGGAGTGAAGGTGCATGGCCACCGCGCCGCGCTTGAACTGGAACGAGGGATTGAGGAAAGGGCCATTCACGCTCCACTCATACCACCCGTAGTAGAGCGCGGCCTGGGTCATGGGATAGTGGGTCGGCAGGGTGTCGTTGAAACGGTCCACCACCGACGGGATGCCGGTGGCGAGATTCTGTTTCACCACATCTTCCAGCCAGTCGTCGCCCTGCTTGATCTTGTTGGCCACATCGACATAGGCCCTGCCCCAGAGCCCGGTCTTTTCGGTTTCGATCGCATCCTGGATCATGCGCTCACAAGTTTGCCAAGTGGCGGCATCGATTCGGGAAACCATCACCAGAAAGGGCATGTTGACCTCGGTGATCGACTTCTCGCTTTTGAAGTAGGCGTTGTTCACCGGGCCATCGAGCGGCAGTCCCTGGATGCCGAAGGCGGCGAGTTCCGAATCGACCGAGGCCTCGTTGTGTCCGGCGAATTCCTTGGGCAGATTCGGGGTCTTTGGCAGCGCGGAGTCGGCGCGGATCCGCAAGGGCACGCCGCGCATGATGGCGAGGAAGCGGATCTTGTTCTCGACCGGCAGGATCAGTCCTTCCTGGTTTTTCGCGAGCTTCCACCAGGCGCGGGTTTCAAACTCCTGACGCAGGGGCGCGAGGATCTTCGCCTCGTACTCGGCCCGATCAATCTCATCGGCCTGCGGCAGATCGAGGCCGACCAGGTTTCCGGCGGGGATGTTTCTCGCCGCGCGATAGGTCTCGGCCAGCTTGGCGGACTCGGGGATCGCGCGATTGAAAAGAATGGCGACCGAGGCCGGATCCGGGTCCGCAGCAAAGACCGGGGTGGCGGCCAGCAGGAAAAGAAACAGTCTCATGGGCCAAACATGCCCAAGTGAACGGATCATGCAAGAACACCCAGATTCAACTTCAGGCCGTCATGGGCGGTGCGGACGTGATCCGGCAGCGAGGCGTCGAGCTCCGCATGCTCGTTTTTGTGGGCGAGGTGGGTCAGCCACGCTGATTTCGCCCCCGAGGCCTCGATGGCGGCCAGAGCCTCCTCGTTGGAGAAATGCGTCGGATGCTGGAACGGGCCGAGCGAATCGACGATCAGGATGTCCACGCCACGGATCAGCCCGAGCGTCTTCTCCGGAATGCGCTTCACGTCCGGAATGTAGGCGACCGAGCGGCAGGCGGGATGTTCGAACAGGAAGCCGATCGTTTCCAGCGAGGCATGTTCGACCGGCAGCGGAGTGACGAACAGCTCGCCGAACGAAAACGGCCCGTCAATGATCCGCGGGTCCGGTTTGACGTAGCCGCGATGGGTGTTTCCCTCCTCGAAGGCCCAGCCGAACATCCCTTTCAGGATCTGCATGCAGTCGGTCGTGGCATGCATGGGAAGAGGGGATTCGCGATGCCAGCAGAAGGCCCGCAGGTCATCGAAGCCGGTGACGTGGTCGAGGTGTCCGTGGGTGTAGAGCACAGCGTCGATGGCGCGGAGATTTTCACGCAGGGCCTGTTGGCGGAGGTCCGGTCCGGAGTCGATCAGCAGGGTGACCTCCGGCGTGCGAAGAAGAATCGAGGAGCGGGTTCGGTTGTTGCGCGGATCTTCCGAGAGGCAGGTGTCGCAATCACAGCCGATCACCGGCACGCCGGTCGAGGTGCCGGTGCCGAGAAAGGTGAGGGAAAAGTCAGCCGCCATGGAGTCGCGGGTGAGGCTGCCACAGCGGGAGGGCATCCGCAACGATGAGCTCTTGCGAATCCGGTGATTCGAGACAGTTTCTCGCGCACATGCGAGTCCTGATCATCGCCATTGGCAGTGCCGGAGATGTCCACCCGTTTCTCGGGATTGGCTCGGCGATGCAGTCGCGTGGCCATGAGGTGATCCTGATCACCAGCCCGTATTTCGAGCAGGCGGTGAGGAAATCCGGGCTCGGCTTTCATCCTCTGGGGACGACGGAGGATTTCCAGCGCCTCCAGGCCGATGCGGATCTGTGGCATCCGCGCAGGGGTCCCTGGGTGGTGTTGAAGAAGGCGACATCCCCGACCTTCCAGCCGATCCTCGACATCGCCCGCGAGCTGCATGTTCCAGGAAAGACCGTGCTGCTGGGCAGTTCGCTGGCCTTCGGCGGGCTGAACGTGCGGGAGCTGCTGGGGATTCCGTTTGCGAGTGTCCATCTTTCGCCTGCGCTCTTTGTGAGCGTGCATCGGCAGCCGGTGGTGCATGGCATGCTGTTCGGGCAGGGGGCACCGAGATTTCTCAAGGCTTTTCAGTGGACGATCGCGGCCCGGATCATCGATCGCTTTGTGGCCCCTGATCTCAATCGCTTTCGCCAGACCCACGGACTGCCGCCGATCCGCAATCTGATGCGCCGTGGCTGGCACTCGCCGGACCGGGTGATCGGCTTGTTTCCCGACTGGATCGCGGCTCCACAGCCGGATTGGCCTCCGCAGACCCGGCTGACCGGCTTTCCGCTCTTCGACGAAGCCGGCCTTCGGGAGGTGCCCGCCGAAGTGGAGGCCTTCCTTTCCTCAGGGGGACCTCCGGTGATCTTCACGCCAGGCAGCGCGATGGCCCACGGTCATGCCTTTTTCCGCGAGGCGGTGAAGGCCCTCTCGCGCTCCGGACGACGCGGCATTCTCCTCACTCCATTCAAGGAAACCGTGCCAGACGACCTTCCTGAAAACGTCCGCCATTTCTCCTACATTCCGTTCAGCCAGGTCCTGCCCCGTGCGGCGGCGATCGTCTATCATGGGGGAATAGGGACCTGCTCACAGGCGTTGCAGGCCGGGATTCCCCATCTGATCCAGCCGATGGCGCACGACCAACATGAAACCCTCAGCCGGATCCGTGATCTCGGAGTCGGACTCGGCTTGCCGCCCGCGAAGTTCCAGGACAAACGGATCGCGGCGGCCCTCGATGAGCTGTTAGACGGGCGGGAGTTTCGGGATCGCGCCCAGGACCTCGCGAAAAGCTTCGAGCCGGAGAAATGGATGCGCCGGACCTGCGAGTTGGTGGAGGACTTGCTGCCGAAGCAGGGTTGAGAGGGCTTCGAACTGGCCTTGGCACACCGGGCGAACTTGACTGATGGCCGTAGAACCATAAAATCAGTTATGTGAAAATCACACTTGATCTGAATGATGAACTCTTGATCGAGGCGAAGACACTTGCGGTCCGGCGCAAGACGACCCTTAAGGCGATTGTGGAAAGCGCGCTGCGTCGCGAGATTCGGCCTGCTGCCGAGATGGAAAACCCGGATCCGGAAAAGCTTGAAGTCGGTCCGCTGGGCTTTCTGGTGCTCAAGCGAAAACCCGGTGACACCATTTCCTTCGAAACGATCAAGGCCATTCAGGACGATTTTGAAGGCGAGGAACTTCAACGAGCCATCCATCCCCGCAGAGCATGATTCATCTTCTGGATGTCAATGTCCTGATTGCCCTGTGCGATCCTGCCCCGCCCAGCGGCAGCCCATGGCATTTTCAGCGCAGGCCTCGCCCTCAGCGGATGCGCCAAATGCCCACTGGTCACGCAGATTGTCATATCATTGCCATATCTTTAGAGTCCACGTGATCGGGCGTCGTCGATCATGCTTGAGTCACTTCCCTGCCAGAATATGCCGGTGCAGCTCCTCGGTCAGCGTCTGGATCCGTTCGCTCATAGACTTGGTGATCTCGGTCAGCTCGGTGTTCTGTTTCATCAGCACCAGGAGATTGGCAGTCTGCTGGGCGGCCAGTTCCTCACGCTGCTGGCTGGCCATCGCCAGAGCCTCGCGGTGCTGGGCGTCGGCTTCGGTCTGGGCCTTGTCGCGATCCGCCTGACGCGTCTGGGCCAGCAGGATCAGCGGCGCGGCATAGGCTGCCTGAAGGCTGAAGGCCAGGTTCAGCAGGATGAAAGGGTAGATGTCGAAATGGAAGATCCCCATCGAGTTCAGAATGATCCAGATGGCGACGAACACGGTTTGGCTGATAAGGAACACGGGAGTTCCGAAGAACCTCGCGAAGGCCTCCGCTTTCAGCGCGAACCAATCGCTTCCAAACACCGGTGCCAGATGGACGTGAGGCTGGTGGAAACGGAAATGATGCCGTGAACCGGCGCTGGGTTTCTTGACGTCCGGATGATCTTCCATGGCTTTACCCATCCTTCAGATTCCCGGCAAAGTCTAGCCAATGCGAGCCAGGTCCGGGGTTTGATTGGCGGCCGTGTGAAAATTCACTTCATCCAGAAATGCGGGCGAAATCTCCACAGAGTCGCAGAGTCAAATGGAGGTCACGGAAACAAGAATTCATCAACACTCAGCGATCCTCAGTGTTCGCTCCGCGCCTCAGTGGAGAATCGCGATCCATTCCCTATGGATGATGGGCTTTCCAAAAGGCCTCTTCAGGGCTTCCTCAGATTCGTCTCGTAGATCAGGCGGCAGCGACCCTCGTTTACGAAGTCCATGACGAGGATGCCATAGCGGGCCTTGGGCTGGTTCATGAAATAGTTCGTGATCTTGTGGTTCATCGGCGTCGAGATCGAGGGGATGTTGGGGATGCCCATCGTGGCGCTGGTCGCACTGGTGAAATTGACGAACAGGGTGTTGGGATTCGGTTCGCCCTCCCGTGCCTCCTTGAGGAAGGCCTCAACATACCGCCATTTGATCTCCGCACCCGGCGCGCCATAAACATCCTGAACGCGCAGGAGGCCGCTGCTGAAGGTCTTGTTGTCCGGCCAGCTCGAGGCATCGATGCCCTTGGCTTGTGAAGTGGAGGGAAACCTTCGGAACAAGACCATCTTCCCTCGCACCTGATCGAGCTTCGGCAGCTCGGCCTTCAACCACCAACGCTCCGGGTCCTTGGCGACATAGGTGTCAAAAGTCTGCTCGAAGCTGCGGGTGTTCTTCTCCGCCTGATACTCCTCCTTCACCGAAAGGATCACGCACTCGCGCGGATTCGCCTTGAGAAACGCGGTCACCGTTTCGAGCACGCTTTGATAAGTCAGCTTCTGGTCGATCGGCCCGTGATGGATGACAAAAGTGTCACCGACGTGGCGACAGCGGATATCGAGAAAGCGCACCCCCACTGCGAGCTGCTCGGCGATCGTCAGGCTCTGGCACTTCGCCGTGCCGGAAAGCGGTTCGAGCAGGGCTCCGGAGTCATGACTGCCGGGAATGGACAGATGCTGGATCGGCCAGTTTCCCTCCAGCGCTCCCATCCAGGCACCTCCCGCCGGATCGGCTGCCGGGGAAAGGCCCGGAACCATCAAAGCACACACCAGAATCAGCCATTTCATGGGCAAAACCATGAGCCTGCAACGATTCGCGTCAAGTCCGCGCGAGAGGTTGATTCCCGCCGCGTCCTTGCCATCATGACCGCGCTTTCCCATCCGCATGCTCACCCTCCTGAAAATCCGCAATCTGGCCCTCGTCGATGAACTCGTCTGGGAACTCGGCTCCGGCCTCGTCGGCGTCACCGGCGAAACCGGTGCGGGCAAGTCGGTCATCGTCGGAGCCCTCAAGCTGGTCCTCGGCGAACGCGCTGAAAAATCCCTCATCCGCACCGGCGAGGAAACCTGCACCGTCGAGGCGGTCTTCGATCTCAAGGACCCCTCCGCCATCAACGCAATCCTCGAGGAAGGCGGACTCACGCCCTGCGACGGCGGCGACCTGATCGTGCGCCGCATGGTCGGTCAAAACGCGAACCGCCAGTTCGTGAACGATTCCCCGGTGACGCTGGCCTTGTTGAAGCGAATCGGCGAGCACCTCGTCGATCTCCACGGCCCGCACGACCACCAGTCGCTGCTTTCCACCGAACGCCAGCTCGCGATGCTCGACGCCTACGCGGGTTCCGAAGCCGCCGTCGCCAACTGGCGCGATGCCTGGCGCACCTGGCGGGGGAAAATGCAGGAACTCGAAGACCTCCAGCGCGCCGAGAACGCCAGCGAGCAGGAACTCGAACTCCTCCGCTACCAGCTCGGCGAGATCGATGCCGCCAACCTGAAACCCGGTGAGGAAAGCGACCTCGAGGACCGCTGGCGTCGCGCCAGCAACGCCACCCGACTGCTCGAAGCTTCCGGCGCGGCGGTCACCGCCCTCTCCAACGACGACGGCATCCTCGATCGTCTAACAGAAGTGCAGCGCCTCGTTCGCGAGCTGGAGAAACTCGATCCCTCCGTGGCCGAACGTGTCGCCGGACTCGAGACCGCCGTGCTTGAACTCCAGGAACTCGAACGGTCGCTCGTCGAGTATGGCGAGGAACTCGAAATCGATCCCAAGGAGGCCGCCACGCTGGAGGAACGGGTGAACCTCATCGAAAGCCTGAAGCGCAAGTACGGCCCGACGCTCGTGGACATCATCGCCCGTCGCGATGCCGCCGCGACTCGTCTCGACACCATCGAGAACCGCGGCGAGAAGCTCGAAAAACTTTCCGCCGAACTCGCGGAATGTCGGGCGAAACTCGATGCCGCCGGAAAGTCCCTCAGCACCGCCCGCAAGAAGGCCGCGCCGAAGTTGGCCAAGGAAATCGCCGGCCAGCTCAAGGATCTCGGCTTCAAGCAATCGTCGTTCGAGGTGCCGCTCGTTTCCTCCAGCGAGCCCGGCCCGCATGGCTTTGAAGGCGTCGAATTCCAGTTCGGCCCGAATCCCGGCGAGCCGCTTTTGCCACTCCGACAGATCGCCTCGAGCGGGGAAATCAGCCGCGTGATGCTGGCGGTGAAAAGCGCGCTGGCCGATCAGGATGCCACGCCCCTGATGGTCTTCGACGAGATCGACGCCAACGTCGGCGGCGAGGTCGCGGTCGCGGTCGGGAGAAAAATGGCGGCACTCGGATCACGGCATCAGGTTGTCTCGATCACCCACTTTCCCCAGGTCGCGGCCACGGCGGCACACCACTTCGTCGTCGAAAAGGAAGTCGTCGGCGGACGCACCCGTTCGCGACTCTATCCGGTGACCGGCGAGGCCCGCATCAAGGAACTCGTCCGCATGCTCGGCGGCGGCGGGGAGCAGGCCCGGGCGATGGCGGCGAGCTTGTTGGAGAACTCGCCATGAAGCAGGCCCCGCGCACGTTCAAGGCGGTGCCGCAGTCGGTGGAAACCGCATCGGGCGATCTTGCCCGCGAGCTGGGATTGCCATGGAAACAGACCGGCATGCCGCGACTGTTGATCGGTCGCCGCGAATGGGTCGGCCTTCCCGAGCTTGGCATTTCCCCGCTCAACGCGAAGACCGACAGCGGGGCACGTTCGTCCAGTCTGCATGCCGAGGAAGTCGTGCTTTCCGAGGACAAGCAGCGTGTCTCTTTCGTCACCATCAACCACTACGGAGATCGTATTTCCTGTGAGGCTCCGGTGGTGGGTTCGCTGAAGGTCCGCAGCTCGTCCGGCATCGCCCGCAGAAGGATTTTCATCGAAACCGAGGCCGTGCTGGCCGGGGGCTTCAACCTCCGCATCCGCCTCAGTCTGGCCAATCGCGGCGTGATGCGCTGTCCGATGCTGCTCGGTCGCCGGGCGCTGTCCGGATTTTTTCTCATTGACCCGCAGGGCTCGCATTTGTTGGGAGGCGTGCGCGATCTTGAACTCTTCGTTCCGGGAACCCGTCCGACATGAAAATCATCATCCTTTCCCGCAATGCGAAGCTCTACAGCACCGACGCCCTCGTCCGTGCCGCCGAGTCCCGTGGCCATGAGGTCCGCGTGGTCGATTATCTCCGCTGCTACATGAACATCACCTCGCGGAAGCCGAGGATCTACGTCGATGGCGAGGAGCTCACCGCCGACGCCGTGATCCCGCGCATCGCCGCCAGCCACACCTTCTACGGCAACGCCGTGGTGCGGCAGTTTGAGATGATGAACGTGTTCACGGTCAACGATTCCGTCGGCATCGCCCGCTCCCGCGACAAGCTGCGCTCGATGCAGCTCCTGGCGAAAAAAGGCGTGGGCCTGCCCGTCACCGCCTTCGCCCACCACACCGACGCCACCAGTGAACTCATCAAGATGTGCGGCGGCGCGCCCCTCGTCATCAAGCTCCTCGAAGGCACCCAGGGAGCTGGCGTGGTCCTCGCGGAAACCAAGAACGCCGCGCAGTCGGTCATCGAGGCCTTCAAGGCCGGCAACATGAACATCCTCGTGCAGGAGTTCATCCAGGAAGCCAAGGGCGCGGACATCCGCTGCATCGTGGTCGGCGGCAAGGTCATCGCCGCAATGAAACGTCAGGCCGAGGAAGGCGAGTTCCGCTCGAACCTCCATCGCGGCGGCAGCGCCGAGAAGGTGAAGATTTCCCCGGAGGAGCGCGCCGTGGCTTGTCGCGCCGCGAAGGCGATGGGGCTCAACGTCGCCGGGGTGGACCTGCTGCGATCCAATCACGGACCGGTGGTGATGGAGGTGAACTCCTCACCCGGCCTCGAAGGCATCGAACAATGCTCCGGCAAGGACGTCGCCGGCATGATCATCGAGTTCATCGAACGCACCGCCCTGGCCCCGAAGAAGAGTGGAGATAAGTGATCGTGGCAGCGCTTTCCAAGCGCATGCCAACTGCGGATTCGGCCTGGCGCTTGGAAAGCGCCGCCACGGTTTGGGAGCAAAGAATCAGGAGTTCTCATTCCATCGGAATCTCAGCGCCACCCTTCAGCGAACGCGCGGGTAGGAACATTCGAAGGCCCTGTGGAGCTACACGGATGAAACCATATCTTGTGTAGAAACCGACGATCTCCTCATTGGCGGCATCGACCACCAGTCCTAGACCTCCCGAGCGCTCGATCGTTTCCCTCGCCAGTTGTCTGGCAGTTGCCACCAGGATCGAGGCGATTCCTTTTCCCTGGTCCGTTCGCGCGACTGCCAGGCGTCCCAGCAACACGGCGGAAACCGCCTGTCGCGGCAGACCTTTGGGGGCGCTCGGCCATTCCCTGGCTTCAATCGAGATATTGGAAAGAGTGAAGTAACCGAGAATGGCCTTCGGTGGTTTGGCGTCAGACTCCACCAGCACGCGGGTCACGCTAATGCCTTTTTCCATGTGTCCCCGGGCCGTTTCCTTGAGATAGCGATCCACTGATTCGAGGCCGCTCTCGAATCCTGCGCGATCATGAGACGAGTCGAGCCGCTCAAGAACGAATGACGACATGGCGTGAGGCAAGTTTCGCGGCCTTGAGGATGGTTGCGTTCGGCTTCGGCGGCTTTGCGATCATCGCTGCCAGATTGGCGGCTTCATCGCGCGTCAGTTGCCAGTGGGCCTCCGCCTCGATGACTCGATCCGCTCGTTCTGCCACGGCTTCCTGAATGAACGCAGCCACGGCCACTCCACGCAAGGCCGCCGCATACTCGATCTTTTCCGCCAGCCCTGCCGGAAAGCGGGTGTTGAGGCGCTTGGTGGCGCCTCCGGCCGGACGTCCTCGTTTGATGGGCGAGGCGGTCTTTGCTTTGGCTTTCATGGCGCGAGTTTAAAGCATCCTGAGGGTTGGGGCAATTGATTTTCCGGTGCCATTCCGGCACCGATAGAATCAGCGTGGTGAGCGGTCTTCGGCGCTTGGAAAGCGCCGGCCCTCTTTTGGTGCATGGTCAGGGCGTGAGGCTCGCCGGTGATCGCGGCCAGTGTCGCCCCCACTGGGCTCAATCATGGTTTGGGAATGACCAGGGGGTTCACCCCTGGCTATCGCATGTTGTCCCTACAGGACGGAAGAGGAACGGTCGCCGTTCCGAATCCCGGCTCGCTTCCCTCAAGTCAGTCTAATCATCCAGATTCGCCATCATGACGTGAAACAACATTTCCACCAGATCCGACGTTGCTCCGATTTGCTTCTCCAGTTTGGGATCGGCGAGGAGGATGGGGTGGAGGAAATCCGATATCTTAGGGAGCAGGAGATTCGGATTTCTGGTTCCAAGGGTTTCCGGATCAATGGTCGCAAGCAGAGGATCGTGAAGTTCGGCTGCGATCCGCAGAATGAATCTGAATCGTTCTTCCTTCGATTCGGATCGAAGCTTGTGGGCCTCGTAAAGATCCGCGCAGCCCTCGGGCGACATGGCACGGGCGAAAGGCAGGTCGGACTCAGGTGAGGGATCCATGGTCATCAAGCATCATGATGAATGAGGGTCAGACGCCTGGCCTGGCGCTTGAAAAGCGACGCCACGGTTTCCAGCGGATGAGCAGCGCGATGAGTCCGGTCACGATCACAGCGACGGTTGCGTAGGCCCACCACGGGATCGGGATCTGCGCCTTGAACCGAGTGGTGACGGGTCCTTTCAAGGCCTCTTCCAGCGAGTAGTCCCAGATAAGGGTGCTGCCGTTGTCTTCGGTGCGCGTGGCGTTGGATTCCACGGGTGGTTGGGGAAGATGAAGGATGTAGAGCAGCTTGCGGCCTGCGATCTCCTTGCGAGGCATGAAAAGGCCGCCGACAAAGGCCTTGTTGGCTTCGATGGTGCGGTTGAGCTCGAACTCGAGTCCCTTGAGCCGGAAATCGAAAGTTCCGGCCAGTTGCTGGGCGGTGGCGGGGAGGCTTTCGGTGGACTTGGGTTTTGAAAGATCGACCAGCTTGAGGGCGGATTCGAATCTCAACCGGAGGTGGATCTTGGTGCGACCCTCGGCCGTCACGATGTCGAAGGCCTCCTGGTGAAGGCTGGGGTTTTCAGCGAGCAGGGTGTCGATCGACTTCCGGATCTTCTCCTCGCCGCCACCGAGCCTGACCGCACTGGAGGGAAGGTCATAGGTCGCTTCTGCGGCACCAGAGCCGTCGGCATGAATCCAGAGCTCCTCCTTGCAGTCGATGCAGGAGGCCACGAAGAGGCAGAGCAGGAGGGAAAGAGCTCGAAGGATCACGAAGTGATCAAAGCACGAAATTCCAAATTCTAAATTCGAAACGAAGAGTCTTTCTGGCCACTGGCCCCTGATCTCTGGCCACCCAATTCTTCATACCAGCTCCGCAGCGATGGGATCGACTAGGGCGCAGCCGTTGCCGATGAGGCGCAAACGTTCTTGATCGCGTTCGGCGAGGCCCTGTTCGACCAGCCAACCGGCGCGGGTCTTGCCTTCGTCGTCGAGAAGGGAAAGCGCGATGCCATCAAGCGTGCGCAGACCGAGGGCGATGCGTTCGAGCCGCCAGGCTTCGTCGTCGAGTTGCTCGCTCTCGGTGATGGCGTTCCCGAGCGAGCCGACCATTTCCACGTAATGGGCGGTGTCCGGCACATTTCGGCTGCGGGTGCGGTTGACGGTGGAAACCGCAGACGGCCCGAGGCCGAGGTAGTCCTCGCCGCTCCAGTAGCCGTGGTTGTGCGAGGAACGATGGCCGGGCTGGGCGTAGTTCGAGGTTTCGTAGGACTCGAAGCCGGCGTCGGTGAGCTTCTGTTTGGCGAGTTCGAAGAAGCTGGCGTCGCGGTCCTCGCTCTCGTCCATCTCGCCGCGTTTCAGCGATTCGAAAAAGGCGGTGTCCTCCTCGTAGGTGAGGTTGTAGGCGGAGATATGGTCGGGCTTCAGCGAGATGGCGCGGTCGAGAGTGGAGGACCAATCCTCGCGCGATTGCCCGGGGATGGAAAACATGAGGTCGATGTTGATCGAGGGCAGACCGGCTTCCTTCAAGATCCCGACCGCTTCGGCGGCCTGCTCCGGATCATGCTCGCGGCCGAGACTTTTCAGGACGTGCGGGGTGAACGACTGGATGCCGAGCGAGACGCGTTTCACGCCGAGATCACGGAACAGCGTCGCTTTTGTTAGATCGAAGGTCGCGGGATTGGCCTCGAAGGTGACGTCGTCGAGTTTGGAGAAATCGAGGTGTCTGTGCAGGGTGCTGAAGAGCCTCTCAAGGTGGGTCGGAGAGAGCATCGAAGGCGTGCCGCCGCCGAGGTAGAGGGTGCGGGGCTTTTCAGACAGCTCGGGAAGTCGTCGGTCGGCTTCGGCTGCGAGGGCGTCGAGGAAGGCACTGATTGGCGTGGAGCCCGGGGTGTGCTTGTAGAACGAGCAGTAGGGGCAGACGCGGTGGCAGAAGGGGATGTGGAGATAGAGGAGCAAGGAAGAATGGCGGATTGGGGATTTCGGATTGCAGATTGGAAGGGCTTTGCAGGCTACTTCAGTGCATCAGCATCGGCGTGGTGAAATAGAGGAGAAAGAGAATGATCGAGAGGCAGGCTCCGAAAAGGCCCCGGTTGGGTGAGCCGCTTCTGCTCGTCAACCAAGAGGAAATCAATCCAATGACCAAAAAGGAGATCCCAAGGATGATTGGGAAAATTCCACCGTGATTTCCCACAAGGCGTTCATTCAGGAAAGGGATGACCAGCAAGCCAGTCAGGGATCCTAGCTGAAAGGATGGAGCGATGATTGACAGCTTCATTTGAGCAATTCCTGACTGGTTGGATTGGAAGCATGGTTCAGAGACTCCTGGTTCTCCCTGGCCTTGGCTTTGCTGAAGCTGCGGATGAGCTTGAGGAAGCGGCGCTCGCTGGATCGATTGAGCGGGGCGTCCTCGTAACGGGATTTGTAGTAGTAGTCGATCAGTTCGTCGAAGTCGTCGTGGCAGAACCTGACTTGCTTCAGATCGCGGTGGAACTCCATCAAGGTTTGTCCGGAGCGACGGGTGTGGCCGAAGGATTGGCACATGTCTAGAAACTCCAGGAGGTAGTCAGGCTGTTGCTCACTTTTGGCACGTTTCCGGGCGGCGATTCGGGTTGCACGCAGTTCCGGCGTCCGATGGTTGCGGAAGAAGAAGCCAAGGAATGCAGCGAGACATCCAAGAACGAGAATCGTCGGCAGCCAGGGGGATCGAAGGTCCAGCAGGGATTCGAACCGGTTCCAGAGCTTGCCATTTCGCCTGACGCCGCGTCCTCCGGCATCCTCGAAATTCGTCAGGTCCAGTGACGGTGGCGGTGTCATGGCGAGGGAAGGGGAATCTGCGGACGATGGCGTGAAGTCGCAAATGACCCATCCCTGGCCCTCAAGGAAGACCTCGGTCCACGAGTGGGCGTGATACTCCCGGAAGATCCAGGAATCCGTCGCGTCATCATGCTCTCCACCGAAGTAGCCATAGGCCACACGCGAGGGGATGCCCATGTGGCGGAGCAACAAGGCGGAGGCACTGGCGAAGAAATCACAGTAGCCCTTCTTCTCGACGAAGAGGAAATTCTCCAGCGGTGGCCTGTTGGACTTGTTCTCCACCGTTCGGCTGTAGATGAAGTTGGATTGGAAAAACTGGCGGAGCGCTTCGAGCTGACCCGTCAGGTCTGTGTGCCCTGCCCCGATCCCTTCGGCGGTCTCGGTGAGTCTGACACCCATTGGGCTGTCCAGTTTGGTGAGGTAGGCTGGACCCGGATTTCCGGGCTCGGGGTTCATCCTGGAAAGCGACTGGATATTGACCGGCCTGGACCATGCCCTGTATCGGATGTCGCCGGATGCGGGGTTCTGATACCAGTCGTCAGGTAGCACAAACACCTCCGGAAGTGCATAGGCCGTGATGCCCGCCAGGGCCGGGAGAGCCTGACCGTTGCTGCGCAGGAGGTAGATATCATGAGCGATGTCTTCGGTCGAGTGCCTGCCGACTTCCACCTTGTCATCCTCGCGCCCATCCGTGGAGTCCTTCAGCCATTGTCCTGAGTCGCCATCACTTGCCCACTCGCCGTCTTCGAAGCGGCTCACGGCAAGCGTACGGATATAGAATGGACCTTGCCTGGCCAGCCTTTCCGCTTGGACGGAATTCTCGAACTGGAGGACGACACGAAGCTCGTCGGAGAGTTCGAGCGTGCCCTGCATCGGAAGCTCAACCTGGCCTGTTTGGTTGGCATCTTCGGGCCCCGCGACGGAGAGCTCGTCGCTGGATTGGGATCCATCGGAACCGCCGGATTGACGTTTTTCCCTGGGCTTTGGATCAGGGGGATTCTGATGCGATTTCAGGTTGAGGGAAAGCCCGCACAAGGCATCGGACGTGATCGGGAGGGCGACGGTGAATAGAAGGATGAACATCAGCACCGCCGATCCGATGAGCGCGAGCCGCACCAGAAATCCTCCATCTGTTAGAGGCGCGGTTTTTCCCTCTTGAAGGCGTGTCGTGCGACTCGTTTCCCACGCGACAAGCCCCAACATCGAACAGACCACCGCGAGCATCCTGGCGGCGGAATGTTCGATATTGAAAGAGTCGCGTTGCAACAGCAGGAAGACGAGACCCATGGTTGCGTAGAATCCGAGCGTGAAACTGAAGCGCTTGATGGTGGTGGAGCCGGCCTCCTTGGTGGTGCCCGACTGCTGGAGTTCCCGGATGCAGTGCAAGGCAGACAAGAGCTGTGGCAGGGCCAGCAGACATGCCCAGAGCATGATTGGTTTGTCGCGACCATGCAGCGCGCAAAAGGCCACGAGCAGTCCGCAGATGATGGGTTTGAAAGGCTCCAGCTTGGCAGGGATGATGCCGAGGAGTGGATAGACCAGCACCGCGAACATCGAGACAGCGAGCAGAAGAGGCGAGCCTCCGGCATGCCAGGCAAGACCTCCCACGAGGGCGAGCATGAACCAGTGGATGACCAGTGCGACCTTCATGTCCGTCAAATGAGGGTGTTGGGAACGGAAGCTTTCGCCCGCATGCGGGGCGGCTGGAGATACATCTCCGCAAGGCTCAGGCAGAGGGTCATGCAGGGCAGGTCCGGCAAATCGTCCTGCCATTCCTTCAAAGGCACGTCGCTGAGGATGATCACCCGGTCTCCAGCCTTCGCCCCCGCGAGCACTTCGTGGAGCGCATGGGGGTTTCTCTCGGCCTTCCTCTTGGCCGTCGCCAGGGTTCGCAGCGCAGCATCGAGATGAGCTGGAGAGTCGGTCGACATGCTTTCCCACTGATTGAAAGAGGCGATCAGGTCCACGGGAATGACCCTCCCATGCAATTGGTGGAGCATTCCGCAGAGCAGTTCCAGAGCGCCTTCAAAGACCTCTGCGGGCTGCGGCTTCTGGTCCGGACGGATCGAATGAAACACGAGCGTCACCCGGCCTGGCAGTTGGCGGTCGAACTGTCTCACCACCAGATGACGGCTTCTGGCACTGGTTGGCCAGTGGATCAATTTCACACGATCTCCCGTCTGGAACTCCCGCAGGGCATGGAAGTCCCCGTCCCAGTCGGTCATGGTCGATTCGGCCTCGTTCGATTCCAGCAGGGCGATCAGATTGGGATCCTCGAAGAGTTTCGGAGCAACGGGGCGTGGGAAGATCGTCATTTCCAGTTCGCTCTCCAGTCCGATGCGCGACTCCCAGAGTCCCAGCGGAAAGCTGCTCCCGAAGCTGATCCGCGCCGGATGGAGGATGCCGCGTTTTTGCAGACGTGTTTGAAGCTCACGGGTGGAGGAGCCACCCGCCTGAAGCCAGCCCGCGCGAAGTCCTTTTTCAGTGGGTCCTGCGACGCTGTCCTCAACCTCCACGGCAAAGGCATCCAGGCGACTCCGGCCATTCATCACCGTGAGCTTGAGCGGGAAATACTGACCGGCGAAGGCAGAGGTCGGGGTGATTCTGGAGCAGGAAAGATTCCGCAGGTTGCGCCCTGCCCACACGAAAGCTCCGCCCAGCAAGAGAAGACCAAGCAGGCCGAGATGCACAAATCCCGCCTCCGTTGACGAACACCCATGGATCATCGCCAGGGAGGAAATGGCCAGAAGTCCGACGCCGCGTGGAGTCAATCGAGGGCGATCATTGCGGACCGCGGGCTTGGTATCAACCTTCGGCACGGCATCGAGGGGTGTCAGGGGACTGGCAGATGCTGCAACACGTGGGCGATGAGCTGTTCCGGATCGATGGCCTGACCTTGACGCGAATCCTTGCCGTGAATCCGGTGGGACATCACAGGTGCGGCCACCGCCTTCACATGATCCGGATGGACCGCGCTGCTTCCTGTTAGATAAGCCATGGCCTGGGCGGCGCGCAGGATCGCAATCGAGGCCCGCGCGGAGGGGCCGCCCCGGCCCGCCTCCTGCTTGCGAACTTCCTCGCAGAGATTGGCAATGTAGCGGCACACGCGTTCGTTCACCTGGATCCGGGACACCTCCGCCTGCATGGCCCGGACATCGTCCACGTGGAGGATGGGATCCACGGACGATGGGCTGTGGGCGCGCTGGACGTGGAGCTGGAGCAGGTTGGTTTGAGTTTCCACATCCGGCATCGTCATGGTGATGCTGAGGAGGAATCGGTCGAGTTGCGGCTCGGGAAGGGGGAAGGTGCCGGAAGAGTAAAGATTGTTCTGGGTGGCGACGACAAGGAAGGGCGCTTCCAGTTTTCGCGTCACGCCATCCACCGTCACCTGCTGCTCGTTCATGCATTCCAGCAGCGCGCTTTGAATCCGCGGGCTCGCCCGATTGATCTCATCCGCCAGCACGATGTTTCGAAACACCGGACCTGGAGTGAACTGGAACTGGCCGCTTCCCTGATGGTAAATGGAGTATCCGAGGATGTCCGCAGGAAGGAGATCAGGAGTGAACTGGATGCGGCTGAAGGAGCCATCGATGCAACTCGCCAGCGTCTTGGCCAGGGTCGTTTTTCCAACCCCCGGTGCGCCCTGGATCAGCACGTGGCCATTCGAAAGCAGGGCCACAAGCAGGAGTTGGGCTGGCACTTCCGCGCCCAGCACGGTGGCGGTCATGCGCTGATTCAATAGCTCAAGCTTTTCTCTCACAGGGTTGATGAGGTTGCGTGATGGGAACGATTCTGATCCAACGAACCGGACGCTAGGCCAAGCGGCATGGGCGGCAAGCTGCAATCGAGGGGTCATCGGCTGAAATCAACTTCCCGGCACTCTGGCTTTGCGTCGCTGCGTCCGGGCTGGTCTGCTCTGGCCGTGAGCGGCGATCTGCAAACCACGGTGCTGAAGGGCGTTTCGCGCTCCTTCTATCTGACGCTGCGCCTGCTACCCGCTCCGATGCGCGGAGCCGCGAGCCTGGGCTATCTGCTGGCGAGGACGAGCGACACCATCGCGGACACGGCCGCGATTCCCGTGGCCGAGCGGCTGGCCTTGCTGGCGAGATATGGCGAGGCCGTTCGATGCGGCACGGCGGCTGGTCTCGGAAACGAGACAGCCTTGAAATCGGCTGCGGATCCACGCGAGGCGATCCTGTTGGAACGCGGTGATGAAATCCTGATCTGGCTGGCCTCCATGCCGAAGGATGAGGCAGCACTCGTCAGGGAAGTGGTCGCGATCATCATTTCCGGCCAACAGCTCGATCTGGAGCGCTTCCAAGGGGCTTCAGAAGACAAACCGATTTCCCTGAAGAGTGACGAAGAGCTCGAAGACTATGCCTGGCGGGTGGCGGGTTGTGTTGGTGCGTTCTGGACGAAGCTGGGGTTCCTCACGCTAGGCCGATCCTTTTCAAACTCGGAAGAAAACAAGTTGCTCGAACAAGGCATCGCCTATGGCAAGGGCCTGCAACTGGTGAACATCCTGCGTGATCTGCCGGGCGATCTAGCAGCCGGACGCTGCTACCTGCCGGTTGCGGAACCGGAGGATCGTGAGGCCTTGTTAGGCCAGCACGCGCGTTGGCTTGAGAAGGCTTTCATCTGGGTCCAACAGGGCGAGGCCTATGCCGCAACTTTGCCGCGGCGTCGGATGCGCGCTGCCACCGTGCTGCCCGCATGGCTGGCCTTGGAGACGCTGGAGGCGATGCGTGGGGCGGATTGGTCACGACTCAGCGAGCGGGTCAAGATCAGGCGCAGCCGGGTGTATCGGCTTCTGTGGGACGGATGGGTCTGGAATCCCTGATCACCCGTTTCCGACGGTGCCGATTGGAACGACGACCTCGCTTTTCAGCGCAGGCAGGCACCGACGTGGAAAAATCTTGTTTCCAAGGGCCACCAGACTACTGGGCCGCCGCAGGGGTATAGACATCGACGCGTCGGTTGTTGCTCGGGTTCGCGTCGGTCTGGTTTCCGGGCACCGAGATGCTGGATTGAAAGGTGATAGGGTCGCTGCTCGCCGGGACGCGGATCTCGAAGGTCTGGGTTTTTCCCGCTGCGAGGGAGCCGACGTTCATCGACTGCGTGCCAGCAGGTGTCGTGACCTGGACCGGGAGGTTGAAAAGGTTGGCGGTGCCCTGGTTCTGGACGGTGACCTGGAGGGTGAGGCCATTGGTGCCGTTGACGACCCATTGCGAGGCCACGGCGGCATCGACGATGCCCGGAGTGGAGCTTTCCATCACGCGCCCGAGGTCGGTGAGTCCGCCGCCATAAAGTGGGTCGGCTCCGGGGGCACCGGCTTCGTTGAGGTTGCTGGAGACGAGCGCGGCGGCGTTGGTGGCGTTGAGGGACTGGTTGATGTTGTTCGACATCGTGGCGACGATCGCGCCGACCTGCACGGGCACGCTGGCGGAGGTGCCGGTGAAGGAGACCGTGCCGCCGTCGATGCCCTCGGCGTTGAGCGCGTATCCGGGAGCGGCGGCGGTGAGGTTGCTGCCGGTGTTGGAGAAAAGGAGGTGGTCGCCACTGGCATCGACCGCGCCGACTGCGATCACCCCGGGAAGGGCCGCTGGCTGGGCGATCTGGTTGATGCCGTTGTTGCCGGCTGCGGCGACGATCACCACGCCACGCTCCTGGGCGTATTCGACGGCGCTCTGAAGGATCGAGCTGTAGCCGTCGCCGCCCATCGAGATGTTGATGACCTTGGCCCCGCCATCGACGGCGGCGAGGATTCCCTGGGCGATGAGGAAGCTGTTGGACGAGCCATTGTCATCGGCCACCCGGATCGAGAGGATGGAGGCTGAGGGGGCGACGTTGAGGATCAGCGAACTGACGGCCGTGCCATGGCCATTGAGCTGGGATGGGTCCGAGGGAAAATCGACGAGGGAAATCTGGCGCATTCGAGAGGCGGCGGACGAGGCGGCGGAGACGCCGGTGTCGAGGACGGCGACCAGAACGCCATTGCCCCAAGTGGAGCGGTCGTAACCATTGATGCCGAGCCAGGAAGCCAGGCTGTTTCCGAACGGCACGGCTCCGGGCTGGATGGTGCCTTCGGGCAACTCCGGCACGATGATGGGGAAAATGAATCCGGTCTTCTCGGTGCCTTCGAGCAGGGCGGCGAGTTCGGCGGCACTGAGGAAGCCGACGCGGAGGGCCTTCAAGGCATCGATCCGGCCCAGAACCGCGATGCCCTTGCCCTTGATCTTCGCGAGAAAGCGCTCCATCGACTCACGATCCGCAAAGACCAGCGAGCGCTGGCCGGCGATGGCTCCTTTTTCGAGTGCCTCGGTGTCGAGCCTGGCCTTCGGCTCCGGACGCTCATCGCTGACGAGTTTTCTGGGCTGATTCTCCAGTCCGGCATAGGGGTCGCGCGGTGGAGTCGGTGGCTTGGTAGCGGCGGGTTTTCCGACCTCGGCCGTCCGGGCAATGAAGTATCCTCCGGTCGCCAGGGCGGCGAAAAGCAGGGGGAAAAGAATCCAGCGCCGGGAAGTCATGCTAGGACTATAACCGCCCGGAGGGAAAACGGTCGCAAAAAGTTGTAAAATCAGCGGAATGCTGAGCCCAACATCGGGTTCACTCCGACTTTGGCAGCGCGGCAGGGGCGGAGTCGAGCACGGTCCTGACGGAGGGCTGTGTGGCACCGGGAGTGGCGTAAACGATGAAGATCCGTCGATATCTGTCGTGATACTTCAGTTGGCGCTCGGTGAAGGCGACCCAGGATTCGCCCTCGCGGTAGTAAAAGTTGGTTTGGGCATTGTTGAATTCATCCCGCTTGGTGACCGGTGGGACGTTGGTGATTTTCCCAGGGTGGATCGGCAGCTTGTGCTCTCCTGCCTCGATCGCGGACTCCACGGGGATGAGACTGATGACCTTTGATTCTCCCTTCGGGAAGGCCGCTGGACTGTCGTCCATGAACACCCCGCGGTAGGCTGGTTTGGTATTGGGTGGAGACGGCACCACGATCAGGATGCCATGAGCGCAATTCTGCGGCACGGCGATGGTGGCGGCGAGGGCGGAGGCTGCTTCCGGCTTTCTTGGATCCACCTTGTCGGAGTTGAAGAGCATCACCGAGCCATTGATGAGCGTGGTGCTCTGGGGGTCCACAAGTCCTTCAGGCTGAAGGTTGAGTTTCACCAGTCGCCCGGTCTGATCCGGCAGGTAAAGTTCGGCTGCGGGATTGACTGGATCGTGAAGGACGGCACGGATCTGGAAACCTGGGGCTCCTGAAGGGGCCTGTTGGGCGAGGCCTACGACCGGGAATGCGAGAAGAGCCAGAAGGAGCAGGGACTTTGACTTGATCATGGGTGAATCAGATTTCTGAGCTGGAGAGCCAACGGAAGGAGACCACCTTCATGCGGCGGCCGAAGAACCTGTTGTCCTGCGAGACGGTGGCATCCGTGTAGGCGTTTGCCGAGGGGCGATTTGCTCCGGTGTCGGAAACCACATACTCGGGGATGCGTTGAACCACGGCTTCGAGGTAGGCACGGGCGGTGATGTTGCCGTTCGAGTCCTGGGCCTGACCACAGGTTCGGACCACGAACGTATCGGAGCGGACGGTTGCAGTTGGCTCAATCACACGCATCAGGTCGCCTTGGCTGATCCAGCCTGGTGCACCAGCGGCAGGATTGCCGACCGATGCGGCTGGGGTCTTGTAGTTGTAGAGATTCGTATTCGAGGTGATGTCTGCCAACGTGATCGGAGCATAGACGGTTTGATCCTTGAAGACGTTGTCATTGATCTTCGAAGCGGTGATGGCGGCCTCCAGTGCTCCGCTCCGGGACAGATCCGATTCCGGTCCGACCTGGCGATTGACGAATTCAGACATGGAAAGGAAGGGTCCCCGGAGACGGACCTGATCGACGATGCTGTTTGCGAGGGCTTCCAGTTCCGTGGTTGTCAGTTCCCGATAGCCATTCCACTCGTTGGTGCGAACGTTGTCGATTTTTCCAGCTGTCACAGTTCCGTTGTTGGCGAGGCCTCCGTTTACCAGCGACATGGAGGGAATTGGAATGCCAGCTGTCTTGATGGTCTCAACCGCAGCACTGGTTGCCCAGAGCGTGACCATGTCACTCTTGTTCATCGAGGCAAGGACGGCCTTCCACGCCTGCACACTGGTGGAGTTGACGTTGAAGGGACCTTTGACGAGCTGATACTCGGCGGCGAACTTGTAGGCGTCAGTTTTCGGTTTGCCGGAGGCAAAGAGTTCGGCGTTGGCCGTCTGAGCGGTACGGCCTTCCGGAAGATAGGGCTGGTAGGCCTGGGAAATCAGCGGCGTGTCCGTGTTCATGAAGTTGTCGAATGCCACAGCGGGCGTGCTTTTCGCGTAGGTCGCAAAGGTCGAGAAATAGAAGCGGTCGTAGAGCGCGTGATTGGCCAGGACCGACTGGTCGAGGAGCGCGTAGGAGGCGATGGTCGAATCCGTCTGACTCACCCGGTTGGTGGACATCAGGGGCGATACCTGGGAGTTGCCGACCGGCTGCACGAAGTTCGGCAGGTAGGGCGTGGTCATCGCATTCGAGCGGCGGAAGTCGGCGATGGTCTGCATCGGGCCGGTGGGGAGTTCCAGGTAGCTTCCCGATTTGATGCCGTTTCCTTTGGTGTTGCCGGTGATGGCGAAGGTGCGAGACAAAGAATCGAGTTCGAACACGTCGTCGGCCGAGCCCAAGAGAGGCTGGAAGTTCAGCTCATGGGACTGCCCGCCTGGCTTCTCACTTCTGAGGTTCAAGCTGACAATTCCACGGGCGGGATTGTGAAACAGGAAGGGCTTACCAGCGAGTGCTCCGTTGAGCAGGGAATTGGTTGCTCCATTGGTGAGGGTCCGCTTCCCTGTTTCATAAACTCCGCCGCTGGTGGTACGGGCATAAGCGGAGAAAATAGCGAAGGTTTTGGCGAGGATATGATCTTTCACCGGTTCCGTGTTCGGAACATAGGTTTTTGCGACCGTGGTGGGTCCACTGGTCGGAAAACGGTAGGTCTTCGGGAAAAACCGATCCAAAGTCGACTGGTCCTGATAGGTGAAGCTCAGACCGCCATATTCGAAGGTTCGGTTCTGGGTGGTGATCTTGGCGGTGACCTGGAACTCGGTGTTGAGGCCGAAGGAAGGCTGCTGGATCTTGTAATCCATCGCGATCGAATCAGTGTCGCGGAGTCCCATGACTCCGTTGTTGCCGTCGGTCTGCTGTCCCGAACTCAGGTGGGTTGGGGTGATCCAGTCCACATCGAATCCGACACAGGCACCGCGAAAGCCGGGCCTGGCCTTGATCGGAAGACTGGAGGAGCCGGTCACATTGTTCTGCCAGTCGAAGAATGGCGTTCCCATGGTGTTGCTGAAGCTGGCACCCGGATCGAGATAAGGACCGCAGACGAGGGTTTGCCCGGGCTTCAGGACGATGGGGCCGGAGGTGGTGGAGCTTGTTGGGCTGGACCAGTTGCCGATGTTGAGGGTGAATGCCTTTTCGCGGCGATCCGAGTCATAAACAAACATGTCCGTCAGGGGCACAGGCTTGCTGCTCTGTGGCTTGTCGTTGACGATCATGTTGAAGGCGATCGGGATGTTGCGGATGGTCATCTCCATGGTGTCAAAGGAGATGGAGACGTTGTAGGGATTGTGAAGGGTAACCAGCGGGGTGTAGATCAAGTGACCCATGAACTTCAACTTGGGATCAGTGTTGCCAAGCGTATTGGGCCAACCGCCGTGAGCGTCCCGGGTCGCATAGCTGAAAAGGGCTTCGACCTTGGCGATGACCGGACCGGGGAAAAATCGCTTGGGTGCGGCCATCGTGCCGAGCGTAACCTGTTCAGACGGGAACTGGTAGAAGGTGGGATTGCTATCCGGGGTGGTGATGCTCCGGAAGCAGTTGTAGTAGCCCGAAAGGGCGCTCCAGTAGGGGTCCGAGACGCCGGTGATGTTGTGAGTGGACTGGTAGAGACGCCGGTTGTTGAACTCCGTCGGCAGCACGATCGAGTTCAGTGAGGTGGTCATCTCGAAGATCGACGAGAGGTCCTGCTTGAGCTGTCCGCGCCGCACGTCGGTGAGGATGCCGAGTGAATTGGGAGTCACATCGTTGCGGAACTGGCGGATGGTTCCGGCCGAGTTCATGAGGTTCACCTGTTCGAGGTCGGTGATCTTGCCCGTGGTTTCCTGGGCTGCGGTGAAAGCGGTCGAAGTCAGGTCATTCGGAAGGAAGCCCAGATCGCCGCCATTGGGTCCTTTCATGACGGAGGTATCCGGGCGATGTCCGGTGAGCATGGCCCGCTTTTGCCAGACGGTGTCCGAGGTGTTGCTTGGCTTCCGGTAAAGATTGATGCGGGCCTTCACGGATTCGTCGGACACATGCCAGGCGTATGAGCCCTGGACCTTGCCGTTCATCGAGACGGGCACGAGACCTGCGACGGACTTGTCGCTGGCCTGGGCGTTGCCGCCTAGCGAGTTGTTGCCAACGAGTTCGACCGTCTGGCCGGTCCACGGGGTGGTGGCGAAGTTGCGGTTGATCGCATCGGAAGGTTCCGGAGTGGAGACCAGCCAGCGACGGAAGCGGCTGGTCTTCTCACTGGCATAGTTGACCGTGGTGGCGTTTGGATTGTAGTCCCAGGACTCCCAGGCTCCGGACATCCGGGGTTTTGCAGGGTTGGCGGAAAGGATTTCCGAATTGGCGGTGATGGCCTTGTCGGGTCCAAGGGATTTCTGAAGTTCGCCGATTGCCAGCATCAGGGCCAGTCGGGCGTTGTTCCTGGCGACCGCAGAGGCATCGGACTGACCTGCTGATCGAAGGGTGATGGTTGAGAGGGTCAGAAGCCCAAGCGCGATGACGGTGAGAAGCACCATCATGACGAGTGTGACGATCAGGCTGAATCCACGGTCCGGTCTGCGGTGAGTTGGAAGGGTGGCTTTCATGGGAGTTTTGGAGGAAAAGGTCGCGGGAATTGGCACTCGCCGCGGAAGGACTTAGGGGATTAGGAAGATCTCGAACGTTTCTGCGGCGTTCCGGATGGGTGCAAAGTAGCCGAACGCATTCGGTAATTACAATGAATTCACCAACAACTACCCAAAAAAGGGGAGGAGGCCAGAAGAATTTGTGAATGAAGGGGAGCGAAGGTCATGGCGCGTGGCGTTGGCCTTGGTGCCGGAAATGCCCTACAGGGCGGAATGGGTGGCGAGCGAACTTCGCTTCAAGCCGAAGAAGGACGGAGGAGAACAGGGACCTCGAAACGCCCGGCGATTCTGGTACACGATCTTGCTTGATGAAACGTTGAACATGCTGGTCGGTATTTACAAAAGATGCTCTCCCAGACTGGCGGGAGGAGGGGAAATGTCGATGAAAATGTTGCCCGACCTCCGGCTTTCCTTGAGGGCGTTCAGTTCCGGCCAGGGGTGGGTGAAATCGGGACTGTAAGCAGATTTCTGGCCAGGAACTCGGCCCGGCGGCGGCTTCCGTAGGGCGATTCCGCAGCGCCATGGTCGGAGCCGGTGATGATCAGCATCTCGAAATCCTTGTCAGCCTTTTCCAAGGCGTTGACGACCTGCAGGGTGGAGGAGGGATCGACGTTGTGGTCGATTTCCCCCACGATGAGCAGGAGTTTTCCTTGGAGCTTCGCGGCGTCGGTGACGTTTGAGTTTTTCGCGTAGCTCTCATCGACCGGCCAGCCCATCCAGGCTTCGTTCCACCAGATTTTGTCCATGCGGTTGTCGTGGCAGCCGCAATCGGCGACCCCGACCTTGTAGAACTCCGGGTGATGAAGCAGGGCGGAAAGGGCGTTCTGTCCCCCGGCGCTGCCGCCATAGATCCCGACCCGGGAGAGGTCCATCCATGGACGGGTGGCGGCAGCGGCTTTCATCCAGACGATTCGGTCGGGCAGTCCGCTGTCGGCGAGGTTCTTCCAGGCGACGTCGTGAAAGGCCTTGCTGCGCCAGTTGGTGCCCATGCCGTCGATCATGACGACAATGAACCCGAGTTCGGCCATCTGGTTCATGTTCATCCAGGTGGAGTAGCGCTTCGGAACGAAGAAGTCGTGGGGGCCGGCATAGATGTCCTCGACGACGGGGTAGCGCTTCGAGGGGTCGAAGTTGGAGGGCTTGACGAGGATGCCGTGGATGTCGGTCTTTCCATCGCGGCCCTTGGTGACGAAGGGCTCCGGGCGGCTCCAGCCGGTTTTGAGGTAGGCGGAGTCATCGGCGCGCTCCAGTTCGGCGATCAACTTCCCGTCCGAACTGCGATGGACCTCGACCACCGGAGGCTGATCGACCCGCGACCAACGGTCCGTGTAGTAGTTTCCATCCGGAGAGAAGTTGACCTGGTGATCACCATTGCCGCTGGTGAGCAGGGTGGGGGCTCCTCCATCCAAGCTGATGCGGGCGAAATGGGTGAAGTAGGGATCCTGTCCCGGATGGATGGCCAGTGCCTTGATCAGGACCGTCCGCGCTTTTTCATCCACGGAAACGACGCTGCGGACGTTCCATGCACCCTTGGTGAGCTGGCGTTTTACGGTACCGCTTTTCTCGTCGATGAGGTAGAGGTGATTCCAGCCGTCTCGCTCGGACATCCAGAGAATTTCGCCGCTGGCGGAAAGTCTCTGGAAGTAGGTTTTCTGGGAGTAGTCGATGAAGGTATCGGTCTTTTCCTCAGTGATGACACGAACCTTTCCGTCGGCGGCGCTGATGCTCAGAATGCGGAGGACCTGATGGCCGCGTTGGTTGAAGAGGAAGGTGTATTCCTTGGAGTTCTCGGACCACTCGCCCTTGTCGATGCTCCATGGATTGGCGAAAAGGGAGTCATCGATCGGGATCTCGGTGCGTTTGACCACGTCGAACAGACGTGGCTTTGGCTGGCGGATGGGATCGCCGGGCTTGGTGTAGGGGATGGTCTCGACCTTTGGTTGAAGCTGATCCTTCGGCGAGGATTCGATCAGGGTGACCATGCGTTGGGACACGGACTTGGTGCGGAAAACGACCAACCGCGTGGAGTCGGGCGACCATTGGATGCGGCCTTGATAGCCGTCGTTCTGCGATCCTTCGGCGAGGCGGACAGCTTCGCCACCAGCGGTGGCTTTCAGGAAGACGCTGCCATCTCGTGTGGTGGCCATCCATTTCCCGTCTGGCGACTGGCCATCGGGGGCTCCGGATTGGCTGGCAATGGGCCCGGTGATTTTTACCAGGCTTGGGAAATCCGGAGTGACGACACTGCCGAGAACGCTGCCATCCGCACGCGAGATTCGCCAAACGTGGCCGGCGTAGGTGCCCTGAGTGCTAGTGGCGCCGGGCTGGATGTCTCCGAAGGCCTGAGGCCTGCCGTCGAAGCCGATCCATTCAACCCGCACGACCGCTCCTGTGGCGTTTTCCAAGCTGAGGTTCTGATCGCCTCCGGTGCTGCGGGAACGGCGCGGCACCTGATCGGGAGCCACAAGCGGGACTTCCCGGTTGCCGACCTTGCTGAGGGCTTGAGGGTCGTTCGTTTCAGTCTTCTTCCCACTGGAAAGATCCACCACGAAGCCCTGCTTGCGGTTTCCCTCAATGCCGACCTGATAGACAAGACTCCGCCCGTCGGTGCTCCAGGCGAACTTCAGGTCCTCCCGGATCACCTGCCCACGGGCCTGTTGGCGGATCTTTTCACTGCGGGCCTGCGCTTCCTTCCAGGTCTGGGCACTGGCTGGAAGGAGCAGCGAGACAAGGACGGGAATCAATCGGTTCATGACAGGGGAGCCGAGGAAGGTTGGCCATTGATGAGGCGAACGATGCCGAGGGGATTGGAGTCCTGAAGCGCGGGTGGCAGGAGATCCTGAGGGGCGTTCTGGTACGAGACGGGTCGTACAAAGCGAAGCAGCGCTGCCGTGCCGACCGAGGTGTAGCGGGAGTCGGTGGAGGCCGGGTAGGGTCCACCGTGCTGCATGGCATGGAAGACCTCCACGCCGGTCGGTACGCCGTTGAAGATGACGCGACCGGCGATGCTGCCGAGCTTGGCCACGAGAGGCTGCGAGCTTGAAAGTTCGGCTTCGTCCCCGTAGATGGTGGCGGTCAGTTGTCCGCCGAGTTTTGAGAGGGCGGTGTCGCGTTCGGTCTCATTTGAAGAGACGACCAGGATCGCGAAGGGCCCGAAGACTTCATGACGGAAGGTATCGTCCGCGATGAACTGAGCGGCGGAAATTTCCAGCACGAGCGGCTGGCCCTGGGTGGCGTTCGGATCGGCGGCGGTGGTGGTCGTTGCGAGCACCTTCGCGCTGTCATGGGCCTGGATCGAGCTGCACTTCGCGTTGTAATGATCCGCGATGCCGGGATGCAGCATGGTCGAGGGGACGATGCCCGCGATGGTCGAGGTGAGGGCTTCGCGGAAGGCATTGAGGCCTTCGCCTTCGGTGGCGAAGAAGAGACCGGGCTTGGTGCAGAACTGGCCGGCACCGAGCGTGATCGACTGGGCCAGTGCGGTGCCGATCGCGGCACCCCGGCTGGCGATGGCTCCAGACAGAAGCACCACTGGATTGAGGCTGCCCATTTCAGCGAAGACGGGAATCGGATCGGGACGGGAGGCGGCGAGGTCGAAGAGGGCGCGGCCGGCGATTTCAGAACCGGTGAAGCCGATCGCTTTCGTAGCGGGATGCTTCGCCAGCCAGGGGCCGAGGACCTTCCCGGAGCCGTGGACCATCGAGAAGACTCCGGCGGGCAGCCCGACCTTCTTCGCGGCGGAAACGATCGCTTCGGCGACCAGTTCGGACGTGCCGGGGTGGGCTTCGTGCGCCTTGACCACAACCGGATTTCCGGTCGCAAGTGCCGAGGCCGTGTCGCCCCCGGCGACGGAGAAGGCGAGCGGGAAATTGCTGGCACCGAATACCACCACGGGACCGATCGGAACCAACAGGCGGCGAAGATCCGGTTTCGGCAGCGGTTGACGCGACGGGTCCGCAGGGTCGATGCGGGCGTCCATCCATGAATTGCCAGCGGCCATCTGAGCAAACAACCGAAGCTGCCCAACCGTGCGGCCGCGTTCGCCTTCGAGGCGCGGACGTGGAAGACCACTTTCCAGCTGGGCGCGTTCGATCAGGACGTCTCCCAAGGCCATGATCTCGTCGGCGATCGCCTCCAGAAACGCAGCCCGCTTCGATCCCTCGGTGGCGGCGAAGACCGGGTGCGCGAGCGCCGCAGCCTGCAAGGCGGCATCCACCTGCGACTCGTCTGCTGTTAGAAACACACCCGGCAGTGTGCTGCGATCGAGCGGTGAGACGACTTGAAATGCGCTGCCAGTGCCGGCGATGCGCTCGCCTGCGATGAAGGATTGACCGTGTGGATTCATAAAAGGGAAATGGAAAACCGAGGTTGCCCGGAGATGACTGTTGATAGCCGAACGCCCGGAAAATGGCTTGCTCGTTTTTGTGGTCCATCACGGGATTTCGCACAATACCGGTTCGCGTTTCCTGATCTAGCTTCCCGGCATGGCGTCAACATCCCGCACCCGCAAGGGCACCTGGACCGGAGTCTTCCCGGCCATCACCACCCAAATGCACAAGGACGGATCGCTCGATCTCGATGCGACCGCCCGGCACACCGAAGTCCTCATCAAGTCCGGCATCAGCGGATTGGTCTACCTCGGCTCGCTTGGAGAAAACCAAACCCTCACCGCCGATGAAAAGCGGCTCTTGATGAAGGAAATGGTCGGCGTCGTGAAGGGCCGTATCCCGGTCGTCAGCGGCGTCGCCGAGTCCGCCACCGCCGAGGCCTGTCGTTATGTGAAAGACTGCGAAAAGCTTGGAGTCGATGGCTACATGCTGATGCCGGCCATGAACTACAAGACTCCCGATCCCGAGGAGTCGATGACCCACCTCCGCACGGTTGCCAAGTCCACCGGACTGCCGATCATGATTTACAACAACCCGATCAGCTACGGAAACGACATCACTCCGGAGATGTTCGCCAAGCTGGCCGACGTGAAGAATTTCACCTCGCTCAAGGAGAGCTCCGGCAACACCCGCCGCATCACCGACCTCCGCAACACCGTTGGCGATCGTTACTCGATCTTCACCGGCGTCGATGACCTCGCCCTCGAAAGCGCCGTGCTCGGCATCGACGGCTGGGTCGCCGGAACCGGCATCGCGTTCCCCGAGGAAAACCAGGCCTGCTGGGAACTCATGCAGGCTGGCGAGTGGAAGAAGGCCCTCGAGATCTATCGCTGGTTCACTCCGCTGCTCCACCTGGATGTGAACATCAAGTTCGTCCAGTACATCAAGCTCTGCGTCCAGGAATGCGGACTCGGTGCCGAGTGGGTTCGTGCCCCGCGCACCATCCTCAAGGGTGCCGAGCGTAAGGCCGTGCTCAAGGTCATCCACGACGGCATCGCCAACCGCCCGAAGCTTCCAAAGCGCAAGTGATCTTGTGAAGCACCTGCTCTTTGCCTTCCTGCTTGCCGGTTCCGCCCTCGCGGAGGAATCGGCGGGCGTCACTGCGGTGACCCCGGAGATCCGGGAAACCTTCCACCTCGACCCGTTCTACAAGCGGCAGATCCTGGTGGATGGCTTTCCCGTCGTGTCTTCGGAAAAGGTCGCCGACGATGCCCTCCGCGAGGCGGCCTGGATCATCCGTCGCGTCCTCGATGGCCGGAAGGACCTCCTCCAGGCGATGGCGAAGAACAAGGTCCACCTCACCGTGATGGCGGCCTCCGAGTTTACCACGGACATCCCGGAACACTCGAAGCTCACCCCGAAAGACTACTGGGACCGTCGAGCCCGCGGACTCGGCGCGAACCTCGAAAATCCCTGCGTCAGTTGCGCGGAGGAGAACCTGCTGGAGTTCAAGGGCGATCCCTATTCGACCGAGAACATCATGATCCATGAGTTCTCCCACGCCATTCACGATACCGGCCTTTCCACCGTCGATCCGACCTTCGATGCGCGTCTGAAGAAGGTTTACGACGAAGCCATCGCCGCAGGCCTGTGGAAAAAGACCTACGCCGCCACCAACCACCACGAATACTGGGCGGAGGCCTCGCAGAGCTGGTTCGACGACAATCGAGAGAACGATGACCTTCACAACCACGTCAACACCCGCGCCGAACTGAAGGCCTACGATCCCAAGGTCGCCGCCCTTTGCGCCGAGGTCTATGGCGAGAAAGCCTGGCGCTACCTGAGGCCCTCGAAGCGCGAGGCTAAGGACCGCGCCCACCTGAACGGCCTTCCCGCCGGACATCCCACCACTTTCAAATGGAGAATCGAGAAACTCCCACCCGAACCATGAAACGCGTCACCGTCATCGACTCCCACACCGGCGGCGAGCCCACCCGCGTGGTCATCGCAGGTGGTCCCGATCTCGGAATGGGTCCCCTCGAGGAACGGGTCATGCGTTTCCGCAAGAACTACGATGACTTCCGTAAATCCGTCGTGCTCGAGCCCCGTGGCTCAGACGTGATGGTCGGGGCCATCCTCGTCGAACCCCACGAGCCCGATTGCGCCGCCGGGGTGATCTTTTTCAACAATGTCGACTATCTCGGCATGTGCGGCCATGGAACGATCGGCCTGATCGTGACCCTCGCCCACCTCGGTCGTATCGGCGCCGGAATCCACCGCATCGACACGCCGGTCGGCGTCGTCACCGCCACCCTTCACGAGGACGGCAGCGTCTCGATCACCAACGTCCCCAGTCGCCGCACCTGTGCCGGCGTCGAGGTCGAAGTGCCCGGAGTCGGCAGCGTCACGGGCGATGTCGCCTGGGGCGGAAACTGGTTCTTCCTCGTGACCTCGATTTCCCTCCGCCCCGAAGACCACGTCGAGGCGCTGACCAATCTCGCCTGGTCGATTCGTCAGGTGCTGAATCGCAGCGGCTTTCCCGAGATCGACCACATCGAGCTCTTCGGCCCTGGCCTCAAGGGCGGCGACTCCCGCAACTTCGTGCTCTGCCCCGGAAAGGCCTACGACCGCTCCCCCTGCGGCACAGGCACCAGCGCCAAGCTTGCCTGCCTGGCCTCCGCCGGAAAGCTTGCCGAGGGCGAGACCTGGGTCCAGGAAAGCATCGTCGGCAGTTCGTTCCGTTGCTCCTTCATCTGGTCCAATCTGTCCATCGGCGAGATCATCCCGACCATCATCGGCGAAGCCCACATCATGGCGGAGTCCACCCTCTGCTTCGATCCCTCCGATCCCTTCGCCAACGGCATCAGTTAGATATCATTCTCCATGTCCAAACACATCGTCATCCTCGGCGGCGGCATCATCGGACTTGCCACGGCCGATGCCTGCCTCAAGCGCGGCCACCGCGTCACGATCGTTGACCGCTCTCCCGAAAAGCGCGATGGCTGCTCCTTCGGCAACGCGGGCATGATCGTGCCCAGCCACTTCGTGCCGCTCGCCGCCCCAGGCATGGTCGCCCTCGGCTTCAAGTGGATGTGGAATCCGGAGTCTCCCTTTTACATCAAGCCTCGCCTCGACTTCGGACTCGTTTCCTGGGGTCTGAAATTCATGGCTGCCGCGACCCACAAGCACGTCGATCAAGCGTCGCCGGTCCTGCGCGACCTCAATCTCGCCAGCCGCGCGATCTACGATGATCTCGCCGATTCCGGTGAGGATTTCGGCCTTGTGAAAAAGGGCCTGCTGATGCTCTGCAAGACCCAGCACGGACTCGACGAGGAGGCCGCTGTTGCCGTCAAGTCCCGCAGCCTCGGAGTCCCGGCCGAGGTGTTCGATGCTGCTGGCACCGCGAAGCTCGATCCGACGATCACCATGGACGTCGCCGGTTCCGTCTGGTTTCCGAAAGACTGCCATCTCGATCCGAATCGACTCATCTCCGCCTATCAACGCCGCATCCTTGAAGGCGGTGGCGCCTTTCTCTGGAACACGAGCTTCGAAGGCTGGAAGCGTGAGGGAAACAAGCTCGTCGCGTTGAAAACCTCCGCCGGAGACATCGAGGGCGATGAGTTCGTCCTCTGCGCCGGAGCCTGGTCGGATGATCTCGTGAAGGACCTTGGTCTGCGCATCCCGATGCAGGCAGGAAAGGGTTACAGCCTGACACTTCAGAACCCGGTCGAGCTTCCCACCCTCTGTTCCGTCTTCACCGAGGCCCGAGTCGCGATCACTCCGATCAACGGTGCCCTCCGCGTCGGTGGCACTATGGAAATCAGCGGCAAGAAGGAACACATCGAACCGCGCCGCGTGCAAGGCATCCTCAAGGCACTGCCGAAGTATTTCCCGAGGTTCAAGGTCACCGACTTCGACGGCATCAAGCCATGGCAAGGCTTCCGTCCCTGCTCGCCGGATGGCATGCCTTACCTCGGTCGGACAAAGGCCGCGTCGAACTTCGTCGTCGCCACCGGTCACTCGATGATGGGCATCAGCCTCGGCCCCGTCAGCGGCGAGCTCGCCGCCCAGCTCGTCGATCACGAAAGCCCGTCGCACGATCTCACGATGCTCTCGCCGGATCGGTATGCGTGAGGGAGAAAAGAGGGGCACGGGCGGCTCGCCACTAAATGAAGGAACAATGGCGGGCAGGATCACTCCTTGATTCCCGGCCGTTGGTCCGCTAGCGTTCAGCATGGAAATCCGCTTTGACCTCACACCCTGCGAAGAAACGGGCGGCTATGTGGCCCGTTGGGATGATCCCGCTGGAGGTGGCATTTGCACGCAGGGCGACAGCTTCGCCGATCTGGAGATGATGCTCCGTGATGCAGTCGATGGTTATTTCGTCGATCAGGAGAAGCCCGACAGGATCAGACTTCATTTTGTCAGCGACCCAGAACTTGCTGTCGCATGAGGTTGCCGCGTGACGTCAACGGCGAGGAAGCCGTCAAGGCGCTGCTCCGTTTGGGATTTTCAGATCTTCGCCAAACCGGTTCCCACCGGATCATGCGTCGAGATGGAAAAACAGTGGTGGTTCCCATGCATCGTCCGATCAAACCTGGGACGCTCAAGGGACTGATCGAGCAATCCGGAGTGAGCTTGGATGAGTTTTTGGGAGAGCTTTAGAATCTGTAGGCTAGACCGCAATACGGGGGCGATTCAGAATTTTGTTGGATCGTTCCACTTGGAACGAGTTCCGGCTTTCACGACCAACTCCATTCAGGTAACGAAGTGGTTTGGAATTCAGAAATCTCTTCCATATCATGAAGATCACCCGTTCCCTTGTATTGAGATTTTGCGGCGCTCTTTGCGCCACGCAGATGCTTCTGGCGGAGCCGGAGAAGGCGAGAGAGGTGGATTCGTTGATACCGGTTGACGATCAAGCGAAGGAGCCCGAGAAGCCGGTTGAATTCAAGACCACTCTTGGATTCAAGGTGAAGCCATTTGATCAATGGCCTCGAAAGCTGATGTCTTCGCAGTGGCCGCCAATCGAGGCACCAACAACCTTCAATAATCATTTTGAAAAGCCGGAAACCGTCTGGGAGGTCGATGGAGGCTATCTCGGTTCATTCAACGGCGGTGAATTTGGGAGCGCGCTTTTCTATGCGGATCGAAATGGCCATCAGTGGACCCGGATCCTTGCAGAACCGGTGGAGCATTGTGTGCAGGTCAAGGGAGATCGCTTCCTGTTGTCCGGTGGGCTGGGTCATCTGGGCACGGTCGCTGGAAAAGTCTTTTTCCTCGAACGGACGCCAGATGGCAAATGGAGCACTAAGAAAGTCCTCGAATCAGACTTCGGGATTCCCATGCTGATCGGTGAAAGCCGAACCAGGCGCTTTGGAGATGATCCTGAGGAACGCTTGTTCATCATCTCTTTCGGACCGGATGGTTTCAATAAAACTCTCCTCGGAATCGATGGGGCGGGAGCAGTTTATCCGCTTGGTGAAAAGGCTCCGGATGACAAGAAAAAGCCGAAAAGCGAGCCAGATCCCGAACCCGATAAAGCTCCTCCGAAGGGCAACTGAACTGAATCGCCACATTTTTATGGAGAAGGGGACTGCGTCCCCTTTGCAGAAGCCCGGCGAAGCGATTTCCATGTCCTCTTCCAAGGGCTTGCAAAGCCCTTCTCCGCATAGGCCTTGGCTCGGAATTGCGGTGAGGCAGTCACCTGTTCACTCCCAGGCGGCGTGACCATCCAACCACCAAAGGCGTGTGAAGCTCTTTGATATCTCGCGTATCCTCAGCTTGTCGTCTGCAAGCCCCGCAGGGAATACCGACATCGAAGTGATCACAAGTTGGTTCTCGATCTCCCCACGGCTGTAGATCCTGACCATGTGATCGGAATCGAGCTTCCAGAAACCGATTTCCGCGAAACGCGGCAGGTCCAGCTCGTCAGCCCTCGCGGCCAGCTTTTGGTTCATCTCAGCAAGCGTCAAACCCTTCCCTCCATCCCCCAAACCCGCCACGAAGACGGGGAATGTCTTCTCTGTTAGAATCATTCTCCTCTCCGGTTCATCCGAAAAACTCTTCGACTTATCAATCGCTCCCATGGCAAGAAGAGTCTTCTTGGCGAGATCATGGTCCATTCCAACCTGCACTGAGACATCATCGCGTCTGGGCCCTCGCTGCCTGACCCTGGAGGGTTCTTTGGCATCATCATCCGTTTTCATGAGCGCTCCGTTTGTCGCCCGCTTGGTTCCTGTCTGAGGATGCTGAAAGTGCCCCTGATTCCCCGATGTTCCAACCAGCGCAACGAGCGCGACCCCGACAAGAACCGTCGAGGTCATTCCAATGGTGGTTGGCGAGAAGTGCATGGGTCGGGGTCGGTTTCAAAGTCGGCATTGTCGCGCTGATCCGGCGAGGCGGATACTTTAAGAGGTGCGATTCCGGAATCTTGTCATTTTCGTCCTTCGAGCAAGTCGTTGAATCTCTCTTCCGGCGAACGCCGCCAGCGCGTGAGCAAGTTTTCAAACTCCGCCAGCGCCACTCGATGGTGCCGAACAATCACCTCTCGATTCGTTTTCAATGAAAAGTCTGAGCCGGGAGTTTCCTGCAACGGGTATCCGAGACTTCGGAAGATCAAAATGGTGTAAAACTCCAGCTCTTCGTTGCGACTCTTGAAAGAGGCTGGGGCAGGAATAGGGGTTCCTCGCCCTCTGACGGACTTCCATCCTTGTTCCTTCGAGGCTTCCTTGTTGTCTTCCCACGCCTTTGCCTCATTGGCGAGCGATCGAATCGCATTCATTCCGTCTTCGCCGCCCTTGGTGATCTCGAATGACTGCTCGATCAGTCCTGGACCCAAGGTCGATTTCTGACAGCACACCAAACTGGCACAGAAGAAGAAAATCATGATGTTTCGGAACATGCTTCTCGTCGTGAACGTTAGATATGAAAATCATCGTTGCCTTGGAAGGGATGTGGAGACGACATCGAAATCATCCCAGCTGCGATCCTCTTCTGATCGTGGATTCATAGAAATCTCGCAGAATCTCCCAAGCCTGCTGTCGGGGAGTGAGCACCTTTGCTACAGCTTCAGGTGTCGCAGTGAACCAAAGCTTACCAAAGGCCTCCCGGAGGATTCGCTCGATGCCTGCATCAAACTTCCTTAATTGGGCGGAGTCCTTGAGAGATTCGGTGAGAAAGGCTGAGGTTTCCGTGCTCATGTATTGACCAATGTATTGCTCACTCACGGCTGAGACAGAAGCGCGAAATCATGGTCGGACCTTGCCCTTTGCTGATGGATGGAACGTCTTGGGTATGCCCAGGTAGGGCACGGCGCAAACGGGGTTCAAGTCCCAGGTGGAGATACCAGAACTTGAAAACGGGGAAACCACCTCCAGAGGCAGATCGAGGTGGAGTCGGAGGGTTTTTATGGAGAAGGGGACTGCGTCCCCTTTGCAGAAGCCCGGGGATGCGAGTTCCATGTGCTCTGCCAAGGGCTTGCAAAGCCCTTCTCCGTATTGGCCACGGAATCGACATGCAGCATCCGAAGGCAGGCCGAATTTTTCCCCTTTCCCCCTCCAACGGCCCGACCTAGTCTTCCCCCGTCATGAGCGTTTGCGGCCCGAAAGTGAAAATGGATCCGAGTTTGCACCGGGAACAGAAGCCGTCCTGGATCAAGGTCCGGCTTCCGAACAATCCGGTGTTCTGGTCCACCAAATCGCTGGTCACCGACCTCAAGCTGGTGACCGTCTGCGAGGAGGCCCAGTGCCCGAACCGCTGGGAATGCTGGGGCCAGGGGACCGCGACCTTCATGATCGCCGGCGACAAGTGCACCCGCGCCTGCGGCTTCTGCGCGGTGAAGACCGCCCGCCCGGACGCGCTCGAATCCGACGAACCGGCTCGCGTGGCCGAGGCCACCCGCCGCATGAGCCTGAAGCACGTGGTGATCACCGCCGTGGCGCGTGACGATCTCAAGGACGGCGGGGCCGAGCATTTCCAGCGCACCATCGAGTCCGTCCGCGAGGTGAATCCCGGCATCGTGATCGAGGTGCTGGTGCCCGATTTCAACGACCGCGACTGGGCCCTGCAAATGGTGATGGATGCCCGTCCGCACATCTTCAACCACAACCTCGAAACCGTGGAACGGCTGACGCCGCTGGTGCGTTCACGGGCGAAGTATCATCGCTCGCTGGCCGTGCTGAAGAAGGCGAAGGCAATGGTCAACGGTCGCGTCGCCACCAAGAGCGGGCTGATGCTTGGCCTGGGCGAGCGTCGTGAGGAAGTCCTGCAGGCGATGGATGATCTTCTCGCCGCCGATGTGACCGTTCTCACGATGGGCCAGTATCTGCGCCCGACCCAGAAGCACCTGCCGGTGGTGGAATACATCCACCCGGACGTCTTCGAGGAGCTCAAGGTCATCGCCCTGGAAAAGGGTTTCAAGCACGTCGCTAGCGGTCCGCTGGTCCGCAGCTCGTATCACGCTGCGAATTTCCGACCGGAACTCGATGTGATGGATGCCATCGATCAGGATGTGCGTGCCGCGAAAGGCCTCGAACTCGGCCCCGAGCATCTCTCGATCCCGGCAGCTAAGCCGGAGATTTTGAGCGTGGTGTGAGTCAGACGACTCCGAGCGACGCGGCGGATCGAACATTCGCCAGCAGTTTCCGTTTCTGGCCAGCGAGGGCCCGGAATTCGCAATCCATCTGGATGCGGTGCCAGAATTCATCGGACTGACCGAAGAAGGCACCGAATCGCATCGACATGATCGGGGTGATCGCCCTCCGCCCGAGGACGATCTCGTTGACCGCCCGTGGTGGAACGCCGATCGCCCGGGCCATCGCGTTCTGGGAAATCCCCATTGGCTTGAGGTATTCCTCCAGCAGGATTTCACCGGGAGTGATAGGGGATTTCATGGCTGTAACGTATCGCGTTATGGCCGGGGATCAATTGTATCATGAGGTAGAAGGGTGGTCACCTACTTGACCAGCCCGGCTTCGCGGAACGAGTAGTAAGGACTCCGACCGGGACTGGGTCGTCCGATGATGATATGGTCGAGGAAGCGCACCTGCAACAGCTCGGCGGCTTCCTTGATGCGGCGGGTGATACGTTCGTCGGCCACGCTGGGTGAGGGATCGCCGGAGGGGTGGTTGTGGGCGAGGATGAAGCCGTAGCAGCCGTGGGTGATGACGGGCCGGAGGATGTCGCGCGGGTGGGCACTGGTCTCGCTAACGGTGCCGACGGAAATGGAGGCCGTGCCGGTGTGGTGAAGTCGGGCGTCGAGCATCAGCACGAGGACCTGCTCCTGGGCCTGATGGGCGATCTGCGGGGCGAGGAAATCATAGAGCAATTCCGGAGTATCGAGCGGGACATCGCTGAAGTGCTCGCGCGCGACGCGGGCCCCGAGCTCGAAGGCGGCGATGAGCTGCGAGGCCTTGGCGAGACCAAGGCCCTTTTCCTTCGCCAGCGCGGTGACCGACATTTTTCCAAGCGCCCCCATCGAGCCGTATTTCCTGAGCAGGTCCCGCCCGATCTGGATGGCACTGCGACCCTTGACGCCCGTGCGCAGGAACAGCGCCATCAGCTCCGCATTGTCGAGGGCGGCGGGGCCGAAGCGGGCGAGCTTCTCCCGTGGCCTGTCCCGTGTGGGGATGTCCTGGATGAGTGGTTCTTCCATCAGCGGAAGTTTTCAAATTCAAACATGAGATGACAAGGAAGAGTGGCACTCAGCGAAAACCGGCCCATGGTTCCGGCATGCGGTGGGTGGTGTTCTTCGATGGCGACTGCGCGTTCTGTTCGCGCAGCATCCGCTTGCTCGCATGGCTGGACCGACTCGATCACATCCGCCTATCCCCCTTGCAGGGACCTCTCGCGGCGGAGAAAGGACTGGGTCGATTCGCGTCGGAGGAGGATGGCTCGGTGGTGGTGCTGCGTGAGGCAGACGGCAGGGTTTTCACCCACAGCAGTGGGGTGCTGGAAATGTCGCGGGCGCTGGGCTTCCCGTGGGCTCTGTTCACGATCTTCGCCGTGGTGCCGAAGCCCCTCCGCGATGGGGCTTACAGGTGGAACGCGCGGAATCGCTATCGCTGGTTTGGAAAAGCGGATGTTTGCCAACTGCCGACCGAGGACGTGGTGCGAAGGTTGATTTGAAGAGGTCGAAGGTCTCGGTAAAATGAGTCTTTCGACCTGCGACTTTCGACTGTTTCTATTCTCACCTCGCCGACTTTGGATTGAGGTCGTCCACAAGGAGGGTTAGGGCGAGCGCGGCAGATGATGAACCATCTGAGCGAACTACTTCGTGGTAACCGCGAAGTATTGAATCAACTCGTCACTGAGGGCTCCCCCTTTTTTCGTCCGCTTGATCGAGCTCTTCATCCTTTCCTCGAAGTCCGGAGCGTCAGGTTCGACAACCTCCAGCCGCCGTCCGCTGATCAGGCGATCGTAGAGGACGTCACCGCGAATGGCGACCGCGAGCTCGGCGTCGGCGGGCAGATCGAGCTTTTTGCTGGAAACCTGGGCCGCAAGCCAGGCCCCCTCGGCGAGTGTGGCCTTGGCATCATCCTCAAAGCGCCGGAGTTCAGGCACGTGAACGATGAAGAGGCAGCGGTTTTCCTGAACTTCGCACCAGGTGATGAAGTGGTCCTTGCTGCCGGGCGCTTTCGTCGACTTTGATTCGGACACCGCGAGGGTTCGGTAGGCCTTCAGGAGATTGGTGAACGTCTCCGCCGCATCAGTGGCCTTGGCCGTGTTGCCCTTGCCATCCGCGCCTGACCAGGAGCCGATGTAATCCTCCGCCCTCTTGTAGTCGGCATATCCGGGGAGCTTGGCCCGCTCCCTTTCAAGTTTCGCTCCTGCGGCTGCACCGATCATCAAGAAAAGGGGGAACAGGATCAGCGGTGAGAGGAACAGAGCGCGCAGGGCCCAGAGTGCCCCGGTCTTGTGCTTTGGACGCGTGCGAACCTTCAAGTTCGCCTCCATGGGGCCTACGAGGCTGGCGAGGATCGGCTCGGTGACATCGACTCCTCCGGCTGAATTCCGCCACAGCGCTCCGATCGAATAGATGGGCCCCCACGGGATCCCCCACCAGCCGAAGAACAAGGGAATGAGCGACCAGCCGAAGGCGCTACCCACTCCGGATTGGCCGGGTGCCAGGTAAGTGATCGGTGAACTCCGGCGGAAGGTGATGACGATCAGGGAAAAGGCGTATTGGAACACCACGAAACGACCTCCGGCAGCGACCTCGTTGACAATCTGGCGCGCGCTCTTGCCGGCAGTTCCCGGAATGACCCGTCCATCGACCCGAAATGGCTGGTCAAGGGGTGAGGGGCTCGGTCTGGCGGGAATCGGTGGGGGCGCCGAAGTTACCTCAGGCAGCCCGAGGAGTTGTGAAAGCGGACTCCAATCGTCGGCACCTGCGGGAGCGCCGAAATCCGAAGAAGTCAGCTGCCCCTGTTGCACCATTTCCCGAACTTTCTCGATTGAAAAAGGGCCTTCAACTGAACCTGAGCGACTGACGTATAATTCCATGGTGGGAAGTGGCTATTGCGCAGGCTCACAGTCTGATGCTGTCGGTTCAAGATTCTTTTCCGGCAAACCACCGGGCATGACTGTCAATCAAGTGACATCATTCTCCTCGACTTCGGCACGAGCAATCTGGCTTCGCCAATCCCTCATTTCGCGGACTTCGGATCGAGGGCATCGCGCAGTCCGTCGCCGAGGAAGTTCAGGGCGATGAGCGTGGAGGACAGGGCGATCGAGGGGAAGATCAGCAGGTAGGGATTGGTGAGCATGGCATCCGCGCCTTCCTTGATGAGGATTCCCCAGGAGCTGTTAGGCGCCTTCACGCCGAGGCCCAGGAAGGAAAGCGCGGCCTCGAGAAGCATCACGCTTGGGATCGTCAGGGTGGTGTAAACAATGATCGGTCCCAGTGTGTTCGGAAGGATATGCTGGAAAAGAATGCGGATATGGCTCAGTCCGAGTGAACGGGCGGCTTCCACGAAATCCATCTTCGCGACATTCTGAACCTGGGCGCGGACGATGCGCGAGACGGTGAGCCACGAGAGGGCACCGATGGCGATGAACAGCGGCACGAGCGTTGTGAGCGGCTCAACCCAGGTGCGGGTGTTTTCGACTTCGAGACGGTCCGACGATCCACCGGAAAAGAGTGCCACGGTGACCTTGGTCAACTCCGAGGTCCAGGGTTCGATGGTGATCGACAGCAGGATCACGATGACGAGGAAGGGAAGGGCATAGAGGATTTCAACGATGCGCATCATCAGGTCATCCAACCAGCCTCCGACATAGCCCGCCGTGGCACCCCAGACGACGCCGATGGTCACCGCGACCAGGGTCGTGATCAGTCCGACGGCGATGGAGATCCGGCCGCCGTAAAAAACCCGCGAGAAGATGTCGCGGCCGAGCTGGTCGGTACCCAGGTGATGGGCGGCGGATGGAGGCTGGTTTTTTCCGAGCAGGTCGGGAAGATTCGGGTCCTGAAGAAATCCCGGGATCGAGGGCAGGATGAGGCTGGTCAGGAAAATGGTGATCAGCACGAAGAGCCCGCAGATTGCAGGCTTGTTGTGGCTGAGTCTCAGCCAGGCGTCTTTCCAGAGGGAGGTGCCTTTTTCGGTCTTCATGGGGAAATGGGGAAAGGTGGGTTGCCCGGTCAGTTTTTACCGCTGCGGAGGCGGGGATTGAGCCAGACGCCGGCAATGTCCGAAAAGAGGTTGGCGAGGATCACAAGCGCTCCATAGAGGAGGACGGAGGCGATGAGGACCGAGGAGTCACGTGTTTCGATGGCCTTGATGAAGTGCCGGCCCATCCCGGGAATCTGGAAGATCGATTCGATCACCACTGAACCAGAAACGATACCTGCAAAGGCGGGTCCGATGTAGGCCACTGCGGGGATCAGGCCACCACGGAGACAATGCCGGATCAGGATTTTCCAGCCGGGAACTCCCTTGGCTTTCGCTGTGCGGACGAAGTCCTGTGAGAGCGTTTCGATCATCCCGGCACGGGTCAGACGCGAAACGTAAGCGGCGGTGCCGAGACCGAGTGTGATGGCAGGGAGGATCCAGGTCTGCGGGGAGGAGGCATTCCAGCCCATGGCGGGAAACCACTTCAGGCTCCGGCCGAAGGTTTCCGCCAGGACGGGGCCGATGACAAAGGAGGGCAGACAGACGCCGACCATGGCGAAGCCCATGGAACCGACATCGAGCAGGCCGTTTTTCTTGGCCGCCGCGATGCATCCGCTGGGGATGCCGACCAGAAGGGCGATCGACATGGCGACCACGCCGAGCTGGAACGAGACCGGAAAGGCCTCGCCGATGATCTGGGTCACGGGACGGCCTTCCAGTCGAAGCGACAGTCCGGGATCTCCCTTGAGATAGTTTGCTAGCAGTTTGAGATATTGCACACCCATGGGTTTATCGAGGCCGTAGTAGGCTTCGATCTTCGCCTTGATATGTGCGGGTATGGCCTTCTCGGATTGGAACGGCCCGCCGGGCATGGCCTTGACGAGGAAGAAGGTGATCGTGAAGAGCACGAACATGACCACCAGGCCCTGAAGGAATCGACTGAGGAGATTTTTGATCATGGGCGGTCAGGGGTCGATGCGGACGGCGGAGTAGGGGTGGTTGTCGAGCAACAGCGGGTGCCAGCCCTTGACCTCGGGGCGATGGAGGTAGTTGCGGGCCTGGAAGGCGAAGGGGGCGATCGGAGCCTCCTCCATCAGCAACTGCTCCGCCTGGGCGAACATGGCGAGGCGCTGGGAGGGATCGGTCTGGATGGCTGCTTCGTGAAGCAGGCCTTCGAATTTCGCGCTGTGCCAGCCGGTGTTGTTGTTGCCGTTTCCTTCCGTCCACATCAGCAGGAAGGTGGTGGGATCGAGGTAGTCGCCCGTCCATCCGGCGATCGCGATATCGAAGTCGAGATTCTGTTGGGCGCTGATGTAGGAGCCGAAGTCCATCCTGCGGATGTCCACCGTGACGCCGATTTTTTTCCACATCGACTGCATGGCCTCGGACACGGCCTGGCTGCCACCGCCCCGAATGAGCAGGGAGAATTTCAGACCGTTGCCATCCGGGCCCCTTCCGTCCGGGTAGCCTGCTTCGGCAAGCATGGCCTTCGCCTTTTCGAGGTCGTAAACGGCGATCTGTGCCGGTTTGTAGTCACCCATCGCGGGAGTGATGGTTCCGGCGGGTGTGTAGCCTTCGAGGATGGTGTCGCAGATGTCCTTGCGATTGATCGCCAGCGAAAGGGCCTGGCGGATCTTGACATTGTCGAGCCCGGGCCGGGTGACATTGAAGCGGACGAAGCTGGTGGAGACATAGGGCTCCTGACGCAGATACTGGGGATACTCCTTCTTGATGCGGTCCACGAGGTCGGGCGGGACCTGATAGGTGGTGTGGAGCTGGCCGGCGAGGAAGGCGCGGGTTTCGGAGTAGTAGTTCTCGATCGGGTAGAACTTGAGGCCGTTGAGCTTCACGTTGGCGGCATCCCAATAGATCGGATTTTTGACGACCTCCACCGAGTCGTTCAGCTTCCAAGATTTCATCTTGAACGGGCCGTTGCCGACGATGTGCCTGGCCTCGCTCCAGGGCGTGAAACGATCCGAAATCTTTCCCCACTGAAGGACGACATGGCGCGGCACCGGGAACCAGGTGTAGTGGCGGGTGATGCCGGGAAGATAAGGCACGGGTTCGCGAAGATCGACCTGAAGGGTGTAGTCATCGGGCGAGGTGGCTCCGACCTTGGCGAGTTCAAACAAATCCTCGGCCTCGACTGCGGGCGTGGCGGTGGGATCGGCGGCCTTGGCGGCCAGGGCTGTTAGAAGCGCGATCCTTTGCTCAGGAAGGCTGTCGGCCGGCCAGTCGAAGCGGGAATCAGGGGATTCGAGGATCCAGTTCAACGCGGGACGATCGAGGGCATCAAGGCCCTTGTTGACGGCCAGGCGGCGACGGTTTGGTTCGCTGAGTTCCGGCCATTTCGGGGACTTGCCGAGGTCATCCTTGATCGTCTTGTCGGGAAGTCCTTCGAGGTTGAAGGTCTTTGCCTGCGCCTCGGAAACGCCGGGGATCAACCCGGCTCGGGCGAGGATGATCGAGCGGTGGTTCTTGTTGTAGTCCTCCGCGTTCTTCAGGAAGTAGAGCATTTCCGCATAGGGCCCGGCGAGGTCGGGGTGCAGCAGGCGGTGGTAGGCGAAGACGAAGTCCTGGGCGACGACCGGGGCGAGGTTGTCCGACCAACGGGCATCGGGTCGCAGATGGAAGGTCCACGAGGTATAGTCGGGGTTGTGGGTCCAGGAGGTCGCCGCGCCGGGCGGGTAGGCGGTGTCCGACTCCGGATCATCGCCAACGAGTCCTTCGAAGATCGCACCGATGACTTTGCTTTCGGGAACCCCGGTCACGAGGTGCGGATCGAGCGCCTTGGGGTCGTTGCCGTTGCCGATGAGGAGGATCTTTTCGCGGTTGGCCCGTTCGACCTCGGTCTCCTTCTGGCAGGACGCGAGAAGGAGGCAGGAGAGAACAAGCGAAGCGGACGAACGAAGCATGACGGGCGGAGTGTGGAGGAGAGCGGCGGCGTTTGAAGAGGATTTTTCTCAAATTCAGGGCCCATGCAGCGTTTCCTGTGCCGGGTTCAGTGCTTGCATGACGCAGGTGGGTGGCTAGAACCCTGAAGTCCTTACGTGAAGAGTTATTTCCTCCGCCGCCTGCTGCTGATTCCGCTCACCCTGCTTGGAGTGACGTTGCTGGTGTTTTCCATCATGTGGAACGTGCCGGGTGGGCCGATGGAGGAGGACCTTCAGAAGAAAATGGGCGGCGCAGGCGAGAAGAATGGCAGCTCGACCCGATCCCGTGAACAGGCGGGCTCCTCGCTCAAGCCGGCGGATCTGCTGGAGTTGGAGGAGCAGTATGACCGCGACAAGCCAATGATGCGGATGTATGCGGAATGGCTGGGGATCCTGCCCCGCGACATGGCAAGCGGCATGACCAAGGTCGGGGTGGCTTTTCCGAAGGGCGCCAAGGAGGTGGAGATCGCCATGCCGGGAACCGAGCAGGTCGTGAAGGTCACTTTGAATGAATCGGGCTTCACGGTCACGCCGCCGGAGGGGGTGAATTTCGAGGGCTGGAAGGTCCGACTGCAGACTCCCGAAGAACAGGCCGAGCGTTGGAAGGCAAGGGTCAAGGAAGTGCCGCTCAAGGAGGCTCCGACTCCGCGGGCCGTTCTCTACAAGCCCGTATATGATGGTCTGTTCGAAGGTTCCCTCGGCATGTCGAAGAACTATCAGGAACCGGTCTGGAACATGATCCTCGACCGCATGCCGGTCTCGATCTTCTACGGCCTCATCACGATGATCCTGGTCTATGGCATCTGCCTGCCCCTCGGCATCCTGAAGGCGATCAAGCACCGCACCTGGATCGACAATGCATCTTCGGTGATCGTGTTCTTCGGCTACGCGATTCCAGGGTACGCGCTTGGCTCCCTGCTCGTGGTCTTTCTCGGGGCCCGTGGATGGTTCCCGCTGGGTGGCTTCACCGGCGAGGAGTTTCCGAATCTCGATTTCTGGGGAAAGGTCAAGGACCTCGCCAACCACGCAGTCATGCCCCTGATCTGTTACATGGTGGGAGCCTTCGCCTTCCTCACACAGATCATGAAGAACAACCTGATGGACAACCTCGCCGCCGACTACGTGCGCACCGCCGTGGCGAAGGGCGTGGGTTTCCGCCAGGCGGTCTTCCGGCATGCGTTCCGCAACTCGATCATCCCGGTGGCCACGACCTTCGGATCGAACATCACGATGCTTGTGAGCGGCAGCATCCTGATCGAAAAGGTTTTCGACATCAACGGCTTCGGCCTTCTGCAGTTCAACTCCCTGTTGGAGCGCGACCAGTATCTGGTGATGGGCCTCGTGACCTTGAGTGCGGTACTGATGCTGTTAGGCAATGTGATCTCCGATCTCTGCGTGGCCCTGGTGGACCCACGGGTGACCTACAACTGAACGCCGCATGACCTTCCCCAGAAAGATCGGCCTGTTTCTCATCCTCGTCGCCCTGCTCGCGGCGGCCAGCTACGAATGCGGGCTCGCCCTGCCCTCGCTCCGCTGGTTCTATTCGTTCTCGTCGGCGGCTGATGGCGCGCCCGACCAGTCACGATTGATCGGTCATGTCTTCACCGGCTCCTTGGCCTTGGTTGGCCTGTTGATGATGAACTTCGGCGGGGATTTCCGCTGGAATCCGCTGACCCTGCGAAAGCTCGGGCGCTTCCGGGCGATCACCCGCGGATACCGCTCGTTCCTGATCCTGATCGTCATGGTGCTGTTTGCCATGCTTGATCATGCACTCGTCGGGAAACAGGCGCTGGCCGTGAGATACGACGGGAAATGGTTCTTTCCCGCCTTCGTCCAACAGCGGATCGACGCCTCCACCTTCGGCGGGGCCAGCCAGTCGAATCCCGACTACCGACAGCTTCAGAAAAAGTTCGCCAAGGAAGGCGGAGCCAACCGGGTGTGGATGCCCCTCGTTCCCTTCGATCCCACCTTCGACACCGACAACCTCCAGTATCGGGTGCTTCCCGTGAACGAGGGCCTCGTCAACGACCACAAGGGCCGCGAGCCCTTCAGCGGCATCGCCTACGTGCTAGATCCGAATGATCCGACGGTGAAACTCCAGAAGGCGACCTTCCGGAAGGGCAAGCGCAGCGGCCGCGTCGAGATTTATGATGGAAAAGGCGAGACCGCGGTCGTGGAGCAGTGGCTCGAGGGCAACCGGCTGAGCCGCCGCGCCCTCAGTCCCGAGTCCCCTGCCGATGCGCCAGCCTTGGAGACTCCCGTCTGGACCGAGCTGCTTTATCCCCCCGCGCCGCCCTCCGCCGCGAGCCGTCATTTCCTTGGCACCGACTCACGCGGCTGGGACGTCGCCGCGCAGCTTTACGGCGGCTTCCAGATCATCCTCAAGGCTGCGGTGCTCTACATTTTCCTTATCTATCTCATGGGTATCACGCTCGGATGTTCCATGGGCTACTTCGGAGGGAAATTCGACCTGATCGGGCAGCGCTTCGTCGAGGTGCTGAGCAATGTGCCTTTCCTTTACCTGGTGATGATCATTTCGTCGAACATCGGCCAGGAAAAGATCACCATGCAGATCATCCTCGTGGTCGTCTGCGTGTTCTCCTGGATCGACGTGGCGGTTTACCTTCGTTCACAGACCTACCGTGAAAAGGCCCGCGAGTATGTGGCCGCCGCCCGGGTGCTCGGTGCGGGGACCGGTCGCATCCTGTTCCGCCACATCCTGCCCAACAGCATTTCGACAATTGTCACCCTGGTGCCGTTCAGTGTGGTTGGCATCGCCACTTCCCTGACCGCCCTCGATTTCCTCGGCTTCGGGCTGCCCGCCCAGTATCCGAGCTGGGGCAGACTGCTGGGCGATGGCACGGCGAACCTCGAAGCCATCTGGATCGTCAGCTCGGTCTTCGGCATGATGGTGCTGACCCTGCTCCTCGTCACCTTTGTCGGCGAGGCGATCCGCGAGGCCTTCGACCCGAAAAAATTCACCTACTACCGCTGATCCATGTCACGACTCCACAACCTATCGACCTTGTGTGTCGCGGCGCTCGCCCTTCTGGGCGGATGCCGCAAGGTGGTTGTCGAGGCTCCCTACGACAACACCAAGGAAAAGCAGGCCTTCTTCGAGCGCCACAACAGGCAGGTGATCGAGCAGCTTGCCCAGGACACCGCGAAGCTCGAAAAGGAGCTGGCCGATCCTTCATCCGCGCCTCCTGCTGATGGCGAGCCCGTGAGCCGCGAGGAAAAGGAACGGCAACTGGCCGCCCTGAAGCACCGGGCCGAGCGGCCGAACTACTTCGAATTCCTCACCGAGGAGGACCTTCCCGCAACTCTCAAGTGGGAGACCAATCTCGACGATCCGGACCTCGGTTCACCGCAAGCCAAGAAGGGCGGCACGTTGAGGACCTTTTTCGCCGGACTTTCCTTTCCCCCAACCATCCGCTCGCTCGGCAAGGAGGGAAACAATGACTTCCGTTCCGAGCATTGGGACAACATCGAGATGGGCCTCGTCGGCAGGCATCCCAATACCGACAAATCCATCCCCGCCCTGGCCGACCGCTGGGCGATCGGGGCCGATGGCCAGGAGGTCTATTACCACATCGACAAGGAGGCCCGTTGGTCGGATGGCAAGAAAGTCACCGCCCACGACTTCATCAATTTCTTCTACATCGGCCTCTCGCCCTATCTAACGGAAACCTTCTACCGCACCTACTGCGGCGAGCAGTTCTGGGGGATCGCCAGTTATGGGGATGACTACCTCTGCATCCGCCTCGCAGATCCCAAGCCTCGTCCGGAGTTTTTCGCGAACACACTGCCCTATCAGGTCGATTTCTTCAAGGAGTTCGGGCCCGACTTCGAACAACGCTACAACTGGCGGACCCGCCCCACCACGGGTGCCTACCAGATCCTGCCCGAGGACATCGTCAAGGGCCAGTCGATCACCCTCAGCCGCGTGAAGAACTGGTGGGCGAAGGACCGCCTCTACTACCGCAACTGCTTCAACCCCGACCGTGTCCACTATCTGCTGATCCGTGACATGGAAAAGGCCTTCGAGATGTTCCGTCTCGGTGAACTCGACCTGTATCCACTCGGTCTTCCGAAATACTGGTATGAGAAGACTGAGATTCCCGAGGTCTTCAAAGGCCACATCGAGAAGGCCCAGTTCTACAACGAATACCCCCGGGTGCCCCGTGGCCTGTACTTCAACCTCGCCAATCCGCTGCTCTCGAACCGCGACATCCGCATCGGCATTTGTCATGCGACGAACTGGCAGAAGGTGATCGACTTCGATCTTCGGGGCGATGCCGAACGCCTCAATGTCTTCAGTTCAGGCTATGGAGTCTTCTCCGAGCCGGCGATCCGCGCCCGGGAATTCTCGGTGGCGAAGGCCCGGGAGTTTTTCGCCAAGGCAGGATTCAACAAGGTCGGCCCGGATGGGATTCTGGTCAACGATGCTGGCAAGAAGCTTTCGGTGGCGATCAACTACACCCGTTCCGAGGCCCTCGACGCCATGATGCAGCGCCTCAAGGAGGAGGCGCGAAAGGCCGGGCTGGAGTTCCAGTTGGACAGCCAGGATGGCACCGCGTCGTTCAAGAAGGTGATGAACAAGAACCACGAGATCGCGTTCACCGGCTGGGGCATCACGCCGCCTTATCCGAACTACTACGAGCACTTCCATTCCAAGGACGCTTTCCTTCCGGGCACCCGCCAGCCGCGGCCGATGACCAACAACATCTCCAGTTATGGCGATCCGGTGATGGATGCCCTGGTGGAAGGCGTGCGCAACGCCCGCAGCGAGGACACGATCCGCGACCTCAGCTACAAGGTCGAGAGGATCGTCCACGACGAGGCCCTCTGGGTTCCGGGCTTTCAGAGAAGCTTCTACCGCCAGGGCTACTGGCGCTGGGTCTGCTGGCCGGACGATTTCAACTGCCGGATTTCCGAACTTCCGGAAACCCTCAACCTTCATTGGATCGACGAGGACAAGAAGAAGGAAACGCTGGAGGCCAAGCGCACCGGCAAGGCCTTCCCGGAACAAAGCCACGTCTATGACAAGTATCGCCTGAAGGGCACGGAGGAGACGAAATGAGCGACGAAGAACCATTGCTGGAAGTCCGGGATCTCATCACCGCCTTCGACACCGATGCCGGCCTGCTGCGGGCTGTCGATCAGGTTTCCTTCCAGGTGAAACGCGGCCGCACGCTCGGCATCGTCGGCGAGTCCGGCTGCGGGAAAAGCGTGACCGCGATGTCGATCATCCGCCTGCTGCCCCAGCCGATGGGCAAGGTCCTGCAAGGCCAGGTGATGTTCAAAGGGCGCGACCTGCAGAAGGCCACGGATGTCGAAATGCGCAAGGTCCGTGGCGGCGAAATCGGCGTGATCTTCCAGGAGCCGATGACCGCCCTCAATCCCGTGCAGCGCATCGGCAAGCAGCTTTCCGAGTGCTTCCTGCTGCACACCAAGATGAGCCGCAAGGAAGCCTGGGAGGCCTCGATTGAAATGCTCCGCCTGGTCCGCATTCCGGCTCCCGAGCAGCGCATCGGCGACTACCCCCACCAGCTTTCCGGCGGCATGCGCCAGCGCGTCGTCATCGCCATGGCCCTCGCCTGCAAGCCCGATCTGGTGATCGCCGATGAGCCGACCACCGCCCTCGATGTGACGGTGCAGGCGCAGATCCTTGATCTGATGAAGCAGCTTCAGAAAGAGATGGGCATGTCGGTCATCCTCATCACCCACGACCTCGGAGTGATTGCGGAAACCTGCGATGAGGTGGTCGTGATGTATGCCGGTCGCGTCGTTGAACGGGCACCGGTCGCCGAGCTTTTCGAGCGTCCCCTGCACGCCTACACGCGGGGCCTGCTGGACTCGATGCCGAAGCTCGACACGCCCCGCAAATCCGTTCTTCCCACGATCCCCGGCATGGTCGCCGGGCTCGCCGATCTGGTCCCCGGATGCCGCTTCTGCCAACGCATGGGCCGCGAGGGTCCGGTGCTGCGCGAGCGACCGATGTTCGAGGAAATCCATCCCGGACACTGGGTGGAAACCTGCCCCAACTGCTTCGAAGAACCCGCCTGATGGAACCGCTGCTCTCCGTTCGTGACCTCAAGATGCACTTCCCGGTGCGCGGTGGCCTGTTGCTCAAGAGCATCGGGGCCGTACGGGCGGTCGATGGCGTATCACTCGACATCGCCCCCGGCGAAACCGTCGGCCTCGTCGGCGAATCCGGCTGCGGGAAATCCACCCTCGGCAAGGCCATCGTCCGCCTTTCCAACCCCACCTCGGGCTCCATCGTTTTCAATGGCCGGGACATCACCACGCTCGGTCGTCATGCCATGCGCCCGCTGCGCAGCGAACTTCAGATGATCTTCCAGGACCCGGTGGAGTCCCTCAACTCGCGCCTCAGCGTCCGACAGATCATCGAGGAGCCGCTGGTGATCCACTCCCGAGGAAACAGCGCCTGGCGACGTCAACGCGTCGATGAACTGCTCGAACGAGTCGGCCTTCCGAAGTCCGCCGCCGAGCGCTATCCCTTCGAGTTCTCCGGCGGACAGCGCCAGCGCATCGGCATCGCCCGCGCGATCGCCCTCGAACCGAAGTTGATCATCTGCGACGAACCAGTCAGCGCCCTCGATGTCTCGGTGCAGTCCCAGGTGCTGAACCTCCTGCTCGAACTCCAGCAGGAAATGGGGCTGTCCTATCTCTTCATCGCTCATGATCTCGCGGTGGTAAAGCATATCTCCGATCGCGTCGCCGTGATGTATCTCGGGAAAATTGTCGAACTCGCCGATGCCGACACGATTTATCAGAACCCGCGTCACGCCTACACCCGCGCCCTGCTTTCAGCCATTCCCGAGCCCGATCCCCGCCTTCGGAAAAAGCGCATCCTCCTCGAAGGCGATGTGCCTTCGCCGATCAATCCACCCGCCGGCAGTGCCTTCGGCCATCGCGTCGGCCATGCCCGCTACGAGGAAACCATCGGCATGGACCTCGGCCTCGCCGAGCTCGAGCCCGGCCATTGGGTTGCCGCCGATCCCTGCTGCCTGACTCCCGAAGATTGGGAGAAAGTGAAGTCGGAAAGCACTAAATCCTAAATTCGAAATTCGAAACGGAAGAGACTGGCTTTGCCCTGCACTTGGATGGGCACTAAGCTTCCGAGCGGTTTCTCTGGACCCGATTTCCCATGTCTTCCGATCCAGACGACTACCGCCGGAAAGCCCGCTTCATTGTGAAGCTCGGCATCGCCCTGCATGAATGCGGCGCGACCAGCCAGCGGGTCGAAAGCCATCTGGAAAACGTGACCCGGCTTTTTGGTTTCCACGGCAGCTTCCTGATCAGCCCCACCACCTTCACCTGCGCGTTCTGGCAGGAAGACGAGCTCGACCAGTTCATCCACATCCAGCGCATCCGTCCGGCCGACAACAACCTTGGCCTGCTGTTGGAAATCGATCGACTCATGGGCCGCATCACCCGCGAGGAACTTGATCTCGACGAGGCCGTCTTGGAATTGCGACGGCTTCGTGAGGCGTCATCAAACTACTCGACCCTGATCAACGGCCTCTCATGGGCCCTCATCGGCGGCTCGTTCGCAGCCCTGCTTTCGTCGAATCCCTCGGACGTGATCGTCTCCGCCCTGCTATCGACGCTGCTCTTCATCTTCGCCCTGAAACGCTCCGGTCATGCACGCTGGGGGCCGGTGCTCACCCTCGTCGCGCCCTTCATCTCCGGCCTCTTGGCCAGCTTCATCGCCCGCAGCGGAATCCCGATCAACGTGCCCTTCGTGATCCTTTCCTCGGTGGTGATCTTCGTTCCCGGACTGGCTCTCACAGTCGCCATGACCGAGATCTCGTCGCGCGATTTGATCTCAGGTACCTCACGGCTGGTGGATGCGGTGATGCTGCTCCTGAAACTCTTCTTCGGCTCGATCAGCGGCATGGCAGTCGCCTCGTTCATTGCCCCGCATTTCATTGCGCCACAGCTTTTCACGGATCTTGATCTCGGGGAACTCTCCTCAATGAAGACCTGGCCTGCTGTTCTCGGCCTTTCGCTCGGCCTCGGCATCGCCTTCAATATTCCCGCCCAAAGGCTTGGCTCCGGACTGGTGGCCGCTGTCCTGGCTTTCCTGGTCGCAGGATTGGGCGAATCGCAGTTCGGCATGTTCGCGGGCATGTTCCTCGGCTCTCTCGCGGTCGGACTTTACGCCAACCTCCACTCGAGGCTCACCCGCAGCCCTTCATCCATCCCGATGATGCAGGGAATCGTGCTGCTCGTGCCGGGAAGCAAGATCTACATGATCCTCAACGAATGGGTGGCCGGCACCAGCATCCTGCCCGGAGCCGCCAGCGGCCATCAGGCGCTGATGATCTTCCTCTGTCTCGTCAGTGGACTGATGATCGCCAACGCGCTCGTTCCGGTGAGGAACTCGCTGTGAATGGTTGTCTGAGGAATCAAAAGGAGGAACTCAACCTCAATCGCAACGCAGTGGAGATGGACCGGAGGTCGATTGGACGCAGATGGACAGGTCTGAAATTCCTGTTCAACAGCGTGAGAACCCAAATGCCAGTAATGCCAGTCCTCCGCCCCAACAAGTCCATCAGCGGGAAGACATGGCATAGGGCTGAACTCTGAAAATTTGAAACTTGAAACTCCAATTTGATGGCCTCAAACTTTCCAGCCAGTGAAATCTAGCTTGGCTTGCCAGCATGACGGATCTAAAACTCCCGCGATGAATGAGGTCGTCGAAATCCGTACTTCCGGATCGCTTTTGCCCCTGATCACCGACCGGTCGGTGATCACCCCCTAAACCCGACCGGTCGTTCAACCACGCGGTTGTGGCAGAAATGAAATACATCGACCTCCTTGGAAAGCAGTTGAAGAGCGACGATGTGATCGACATGTTGGAGTGTGGCGATCTCGACGTGATTTACGCTTTTGACCGCCTCCACGAGAACCAACCAGATGTATATTGGGTGGTATCGAAGGCTGAGGGAGTTCAGATGCGGTTCAACGAGAATCAGACCTTGGACACCCTGTTCTTCCACATCCAGGCTGATGAGGGATTTTCGCCGTGCAATCCTGACTCACTCGGCGTTCCGATCTTCGATTCCCGAGATTCGGCAAGAACCTACGCCGCACAATCGGGACTTCCCTTGATCGAAGGCGAAGTGGATTTCCTTGGGGTGCACCGGAAGTGGATCAAGATTGATTTTGGTTCGCATCTACATCATTCGGAATTTCGCAGCGAAAAGCTCCATGGCATGAGCGCCTCCCTGCCACCCAAAGAATAAACCCAAGCACAGTAAGTCGGCACATCCAACGGCGGGTAGCGCCTCAATTTGAATGCGGGAATCTCTCCCCGTCGTGGATGGCCTATACGCTGCCTCACTCGCACGCTATGGATTTTCCAAAGCTCCATTCAGATCGGCAATTTCGGCAGCCAAAGTTCAGACTGGTATCGTTCTGAGCCTCAACGGGAAGTGGTGGCACAAGGATCAGCCTGCGGGGTGTTGGCGAGTTTTTAATTCGTTCGAGTAGGCGCGCGAGTTCGAAGTCGCCGGAGTTGCCAGGATTCGATTGGTTGAGCTCTGGATTTACGACTAGATAGACCATCCAGTTGAGAGGATGGTGGTATGATATTCATGTGACCTAAGTCATGCGAGGCAACCGGCGATAACGTCCTTAGTTGAATCGGAGCTTGATCCGCCGGTGCCTCACCTCTAGCGTTGCCATGGATGGGCCAGACGCCGATGACTATTCAACCGCCATGAGCACACACAAGCATCCTGCCCCAAGATTCATCGTGCTCGCCATCGCTCCCCTTCTGGCCTCGTGCGGTGTCAAATACGACATGGTGTCCTTCGAGGCAGCCGGCATCATGCCCGCTGCCACAACAGCCGTTCCCAGGATTGAAATCGATACCAACGTGACAGCGGGAATGATGGGGGGTGATGTGAGGAGCCACAAGCCTTACGACATCCAAATCTACTACAAGGATGACACATTCACCTTCGCTTCTGCCGAGTTCACGACCGTGAAAGTGACCTATGCCGATGGCACTGTGGATCCAGGAATCGCGGCGCTCAGGCTTCCCATGCGCTTCGAGCACAAAGTGCATGAAGCCCCCAACAGCATGGCCGGCGGAGTTGTGGTCGTCACCAAGTCACGAATCATCCTGGCCGAGTTCCCCGGCACCATTTACCGCGACGAGGCTTTCACGCTCCTGATCGAGGGCAGGTTCACCAAGGACGACGGTAGCGTCATCCCCTTCATCATCAGGGAGAAATTCGACGTTTCGAGGGAGAAAAGAGCCGAATCGTGGGTGGATTTTGTAAGTGGTTGTTAGGTTGCTCCTGGTTCGAGCGCCGGTTCCCTTGCTTTGGAACACCCATGCGAACGAAGTCGGCACAAAGCGGGACAGAGGAGGTTTGACTGCGACTTCCGTCCCTTAGCGGTGTTTCGCTTTCATGAGAAACTCGCTCATCTTGTTGCCCTCCGTCCTTCTGCTTTTCGTCAGCATTCTGGAAGCCCAGACGACCGTCAGTCTCGGCACCGGAAAAGTCACTGGCTCTGTCACGGGGTTGAGTTCGGCGAATCCCAGTGTCACCGGACTCAGCGCGGGCATCAGCTTTGATCTCACGATCACGGCCACGAGTGTCACCACGCCCGTGCTGACCGTGGCAACGCACAACGACGGCATCGGCGTGGCTGGCGGTGCCAACAATCTGGAGATGGACAATCTCAACAATCTCATCGCCGATGATGACCAGTCGCTTGTTTTCACCCTGAGCAATGTTACCGGCCTCGCCGTCGGGCAGTCACTGCGGATCTCCGGCATCGGCACCCGCTCGATCGGCACCTCGACCAAGCAATATGCGATCTTCGACGCCAACACTGCCGTCAGCAATGGTTCATTCAACACCTCGCCCTTTGCGATCTCCGTGCCCAATCTCGCCAGCGTGAAGATCACCGCGACAGGGCCCACCACCGCCCCTGCCTTGGATTCGCGGTTCATAGTGAATCAATTGCTCCTCACCGTCACCGGCGGCGGAGGCGCTGGCGGAAGCGCCAATGCTGCGGCGAAGATCACCCAGTCGGGCATTGATGGCGGAAACCACCCGTTTATCACCTTTGATAGTGTCGCTGGGGAAAGCTATGAGATCCAATGCTCCACGGATCTGATTTCGTGGACGCCCGTGGCCACACTCTCGGGCACCGGCGGCTCCGTCACCTACACGGACGAGTTCACCCAGGCCCCGAGCGTGCCGAGGAGGTTTCACCGCGCCAAGACCGTGCTCACGCCCAATGGAAACCTCGCCAGCACCACCCTCAGCATCACGCAGACGTGGCCACAGCAGCCGAGCGGCTACGCACGGACCGCCCTTGTCCAGGTCCCCGCAGGCGCAGGGCCGCACCCCGTCATCATCCTGCTACATGGCAACGGCGGGACAGGCGCCGGCACCATCGGTGCGCTCGGCACGCATGCCAACACCGCCATCCGCGTGGCCCCGGACGGCTATCTCTCCAGTTGGAACGTCGATGGTGAAGCTTCCCTGGCCCCGGATGTCGCCTTCATCCGCGATCTCATCGCGCTTCTGAAGACCTATGACAACGTGGATGCGGGCAAGATCTCCATTTTCGGCAACTCCAATGGTTCCGGCATGACCAACCGCCTGCTCATTGAACTCGATGGTGCTGCCTTTCAAAATGCGGGCTGCCAGGTCTCCCAGATGCTCGCCAAGATGTATCATGATGGGTCCTTCTGGTTCAACGCCACAGGCAGCAATGCCTACGATCAGCCCATCGCGCCAGCTGGACGCCGCCGCATCATCAGTCTCAACGGCACGGCAGATCCGCTCATCCCCTACACCGGCGGGACCAGCGCCATCGGCACCTTCATCTCCGCCCAGGAAAGCATCTATCGCTTTGCCCAGGCAATGGGTGAGGCCGGTCCGCAGCTGGCCGATTCCGCCGGCATCCCCGGCACTGGCACGAACGGCTATTCAGCTTCCTTCGTGAGATACACTTACCGCAGTGGCCAGCTCGTCCACTACAAACTCATCGGCGGCAATCACGGCCTCCAGGTCAGCGGCAGCTTTGCCTATGCCGATGAAGCCAAGCAGATCGTCGCGGCGTTCCTTCTTCAGTAGGACTGCCATGGCCTGCGACTGAAGAGGCTCATGGATTCCCAAGCGGCCCAACCAGGCCAAGGTACCGAAGGTTTATCCACTCCAGACATCGACTCCAATGAGGAGATCAACTTGGTGAGCAGAATTTTGGCGGACAATCGGCCATTCGCCCCCTGTCGAAATGCCCCTCCCGACCGCACCCTTGACTCTTCCGGTGAGGGACGCTTCCGGTAGCCGATGATCGATCTTGATGTTCGATCTATCTTTGAGTTCTGCACCGGCCTGCCGTCACATTGAAGGTTCGGGGAAATCCGACCCGTGAACCGAGCTTCGACTTCCTGGCTGGAGATGGGGAAAGTGCCCCTATAACCTGCCAGCCACTGAGATCCAGCTTGGCTTGCCAGCATGAAGGATCTAGAACTCCCGCGATGAATGAGGTCGTCGAAATCCGCACTTCCGGGTCGCTTTTGCCCATGATCACCGACTGGTCGGTGATCACCCCCTCAATCCGACCGGTCGTTCAACAACACTCTACTGCAAAAACATGAAGATCTCACGCGGAGTGAAGTGGGGGTGCATCGCTCCGGTGGTTGGCGTTTTGTCTTTGATCGCGATCTTGCATTTGATCGACGCCTCTATGCCGTCAGCAGCACGGCGAGCCTTACCCGAATCAGCGACTGACATTCAGGAGTATTACTCCGATTCTTGGAACGGGGATTTTGTTCGTCTCATCAAGGCGCGACTGCCAGTGGGCGACTATGAGGCGTATGCGAAGGCATTGAATCTCTCGACCCGCTTCGACAACTCGAAGCACGCCGACATCAGAAGTATGATCGACATCAGTGCGGGAGACGCGCCCGCTTGGTGGGATCCTCCTCAGTCGGACAGTACAACCTACTTCGATCACTTCAAAGGCGACGATTACGTCAAAACCCTAAAATACTCGAACGGGACGGTGTATTTTTTCATCGTTTCATGGTAGAAGAACGAAGAAGCAGAACAAGCCGCGCCGTGACAACCACTACCAGATGTTCAGTTTCGATGATCTCCCGCAACTACAACCCAAACCCCGTGACCGACCTGCGCCCTCGCTAGTAGTGGTGCACGCGCTCTACATTGGCCAAAGAACGAATATGTGCACCCTGCGAGCATTCGGAACCGAATTCGATGTCGATATGTTTCTGGCGTCGTCATCTCTTGTTCCAAGCACTGTATTCAGGAAGGGCGAACCGCGGCGACCGAAGACCGCTCCCGATGGGCCTAAGCATCATCAGTCTGGGGTGTGCATTGGAGTTTCCGATGCGGAATGGTCGGATCTGGCTACACAAGCGAGCGACGCCGAGCAGTTTCTCATCTCCAACCGCATGGCGCTTGAGGCTCTCGCGGCCATGCCTGGAATTGAGGACTTTCTGTTGGATTTCCCGATTGAGCTCAGGGCAGACGGCATCAAGATCGCAACTCAGACGGACATGTTCTCGTCTTCATTGGTTCGCATCGCGGGGACATTCGGCCTGGGCCTTGCACTCACCATCTACAGCTAGGACAGGAAATGGCTGACTCGTCGCGCCTGAGCAACCGGTCGCAAGCATGTCAAATCCATGATTCTCCTCCTTTCAGTTGTCGACCGGTGCCTCCACATACAATGTCCGATCAAGAAATGACCCCTATCGAGAGCGAAGTCCTAGAAACAGCGATTGAGATCATCGGCGAAGAGGGCATATCGGACGAGGAGATCGAAGAGCGAGTTCTCGCCCTTGCGAAAGATGCGATGCTTGCCAGAAGGCTGATCGATTGGCTGCCTGAGATCCTTGGTGCCGTTGCAGTAGGCCACATGGGCAAGGTCAACTTTGTGGATACCTTTTCCGCCAAGACCATGCAAGGGAAGTGGAAGAGCATCCCGATGAAGGCTGAGCCAATCTACGTGCAGGGCCACAAACTCGCTCAAGAGGCCTGGCATCGGGATTGGACCCGAGCTCATGAGCGAGTAGCATTTCGAAGCGCGATCATGAGATCTGCCGGACAAGTCCTCGATTCCGGGCAGTCGCTGGATGGAGTGACTACTAGTGGCCCGGCATTGATTGGAATTCCTGCTGAGATCTATCGATCTGAGGTTCCACTTCTTCAGCGCTTGTTTTGGTAACGATGCACAATCGAAGGAAGACAGAAAACAATCCGGCGCATCCAGTGGCGGGCGACGCCTTGATTTGAGTTCGGGCTTCCCTCCCCGCCGTCGATCAGCTAAGCGTCCGCTAGGAAAGATGCGCCTGCTCACCATCGGAGACGTTCACGGGCACACCCACGCGCTGAACGCGCTTCTTGATGAACTGAGTCCCACTTCATCTGACAAGGTCGTGTTTCTTGGCGACTACGTTGACAAGGGGCCAGACGTCGCAGGAACCTTGGAACTTCTTTCGACGCTGAGCCAGGAATACGACTGGGTGTTTCTTCGTGGGAATCACGATCAGATGATGCTCGACGCCTATCGGGACGCTTCAACCTTCGCCGTTTGGGAGTGCCTATCGGGTGACGAGCCATTGTCGTCGTATGGACCAGGAGCTACTGAAGAACTCTTGAGGAGTGTTCCAGAACACCATATCCGGTTTCTAGCAGATCGATGTTGTGACTTTCACGAGACGGATTCCTTCATTTTTGTTCATGCTGGAATTCGTGCTCACATTGCTCCCAGCGCAGAGGAGGTTGAACGTTTGCAGTGGACGGTGTTGTCCTCTGCCGCTGCGCACATGTCAGGGCGCACCGTCGTCTGTGGGCATTCGTCCCAGGCGAGCGGACGTATTGCCGACTACGGTCACACAATCTGCATCGACACCGGCATCACGAAGGGCAAGTATTTGACATGCCTCGATTTGGGGAATTACAGCTACACCCAAGCCTCCCCGGATGGGAGGATTGTGAAGGGTTTGCTGCAAAGCCGCACGAACAAACAAGATGGCTGACAAGCCGCGACGCACCAGTCGCCCATAAGCGTTTCGGTTCAATTCATTTTCCTTTCGGTCGCGCCTGTGAGCGCACATCAAACGTCGCCAAGATACCTGAGTTGTGACCGGTATGATCATGATATCGCGCAGGCGACTTGTTTACGAATGGTGTTGCGGAGTCGTCTGCGGGACGGTCGTTTTCACGGCATTGAGTCTGGGCCTGGATGTCCTCACCCGCGGTTCTGAGCCAGATGTGGACTTCCGAATCTGGAGAGATTTCCTGGGCATGCTCACGCTAGCCCCATTTGGTTGGGCCATCATGGGCCTGTTCGGACCTGGCTGGTTGGTGTTAGGTGGGTTGGTTGGCGCCCTGAAGACGAGGCGACGGAGTTGGCACTGGTTAACCGGGGCGGGGGTGGGAATGTTTGGAGCAATCTGGCCGACGACCTTTTGGGGCTGGATGGGCATATGACCCGTATCGATTGCTGCGTCTTCAAAGACAAAAAACTGGCGAACAGGATGCTGCCCCCAACGTGCCATCAACTTTGCAATCTCGGCTCAAAGCTCTTCACTTGCGCCCGTTGGAGCGCTCAAACGTTCTTGGGTTCCCTGGCCATGAGCCCCTGGCCGGAGATGTGGAATGTGAAAAAGGTTATAACTCCAAAGAGTGCAGAGAATACCCAACAGGGAGAAGGGCTTTGCAAGCCCTTTGCAGAGGATGGGCAATCGAATCGCCGGGCTTCTGCAAAGGGGACGCAGTCCCCTTCTCCATGTTTCACAGAGTTGCCCCTCCACCTGACCGAAAGTCCGGGTTGGCTTCTGCTCCGCAAAACGGGTTCACGGAATCTTGAAATCCCTGATCACGGCCATGTGCTGCATGTTGGGGGCGGCGCTGTCGGTGGCTTGGATGGGTTTCAGGTCGTCGAGGGGGGTGAAGGTGCGGGAGTCGAAGACGAGGCCGTGTGGGAAGGTTTTGCCGGCGATGACGACGGGAACGGCGAGGGGCTGGAGTTGTGCGTCGGCGAGGACCCAGTCGTAGGGTTTGTTGCGCGGAGAGTTGGTGTTGGCGTTCCCATCGGCATCGGCCGGAAGGTTGGCGGGACGGGGGAAGATTTCGCGGAGCGGGAGGAAGACGGCGTCGGCGACGGAGGCGGCATTGAGGTCGCCGCCAAGCACGACCGGATCGGCGGCGGGGATCTTGGTCCGGAAGTAGGCGAGGAGTTCGCGGGATTCGGCTTCGCGGTTCGATGACTTTTTGGCGCTGAGGTGGACACTGATGGCCCAGAGGATCTTTTCGTTGGGCAGGCGGATCTTTGCCCAGACGAAGTCGCGGTTGGACTGGCCGGAGTCGTCCCACTCGCCGGACTCGATGATGGGAAAGCGGCTGATGATGCCGTTCGGGATGCCCTCGCCATCCTCGCGGGCGAAGGCAAAGGTCTGGCCGAAGGTGTCGTTGATCCACTGGCGGACGGGGATGCTGGTGTTGAACTCCTGGATCAGGACGATGTCGGGCTTCAGGCCCTTGAGGATGCGGGCCCCGGCTCCCTCAGGGTTGGACTGGTTGCCGTTGTCGGGCGAGTAGGTCTGGTGGTTGCCCGAGGTGAGGTTGGAGGCGACGACGCGGATCGTTACAGGTGCCTTGGCGGGGGACTCGGCGAAGGCGAGGGTTGGGAAGAGAAGTGCGAGGAAGAGTTTCAAGAGAATGACGAATGAGGAATTTCCGAATGACGAAGGGGGGCATTGAACATCGAACATCGAACGTTCAACATTGAACATTGAACATCGAAGGGCAGGAATGAAGCAGACTGGGGCCGATTCTTCATTTAGAATTTCAGATTTCGAATTTCGAATTTTCTTCGCCTTCTTTGGAACTTGGCTTTTGGAACTTGGAACTTCAGAACCTCCATCATGAGCATGGCGGTGTCGATCGAGTGTCTGCGGAAAATCTATCGGGGCGGCTTTGAGGCTCTGGCCGGGGTTTCCCTGGAAGTACCCGCAGGTTCGGTGTTCGGGCTGCTGGGGCCGAACGGGGCGGGGAAGAGCACGTTGGTGAAATCCCTGCTGACGATCCTGCGGCCGACCGAGTGTCGTGGCACCCTGCTGGGCCAGCCGATCGGGCATCGCGCGACACTTTCCAAGGTGGGCTATCTGCCGGAGCACGCGAAGTTTCCGGAGTATCTGACCGGTCGGCAGGTGGTCGAGTTTTCCGCCGGGCTGTCGAAGGTTTCGTCCACCATCACCAAGCGCCGGACCGGCGAACTGCTGGAGCGGGTGGGCATGGCTTCCTGGGGCGACAAGCCGGTGGGCAGCTACTCGAAGGGGATGAAGCAGCGGGTCGGCCTGGCGCAGGCGCTGGTGAACGATCCCGAGTTGGTCTTCCTCGACGAGCCGACCGATGGGGTGGACCCGGGTGGCCGCATCGAGATCCGCAAGCTGATCGAGGCGATGCGGGCGGAGGGAAAGACGGTCTTTGTGAACAGCCACTTGTTGGCGGAGGTGGAGCAGGTGGCGGACCATGTGGTGATCCTGGCGAAGGGCCGGATCGTGGAAAGCGGCAAGGTGTCCGACCTGACCAGCCGTGGTCGCCATTATGAAATCCGTACCGAGGGTCCGGTTCCACCGGGGATCCGGGAGAAATTCAACGCGGAGGGCTGGGAGGTGGCGGGCGACCGCATTTCGATCCAGGCCCAGGATGCAGGACCGGTGCAGCCGGTGATCGATGCGCTGCGGGCGGAGAAGATTTCGATCCGCGAGGTGAGGGAAGCGAGGATCTCGTTGGAAGACCTTTTCCTCAGTGCGGTGAACCCGGACGGAACGGAGGCCTCACGATGAGAGTTTTCATGACACTTCTGGTGGACTCGCTGCGGCTGCTGCGGGCTCGGGTGCTGTTCTGGGTGACGCTGGGGATCTCGGCACTGGCGGCGATTCTTTATCTTTCGATCGGATTCACCCCCACCGGGATATCGGTCCTGTTTGGGGTGACTGAGTTTCAGAACCCTGTCATCCGCAGCGGCAGCGAGTTTTCGGAGCTGTTTTATCTCGGGCTGTTCAGCAAGTTCATTGTCGGCCTCTGGTTGTCATGGGTGGCGGTGGGGCTTGCGTTGATCTCCTGTGCGCCGGTTTTCCCGGACTTCATGTCGGAAGGGTCGATCGGCATCCCACTCTCAAAGCCGGTCTCCCGGCTGACCCTGTTTGTTTGCAAATACGTCGGAGCGCTTTTGTTCGTGGTCGTCCAGGTCGGGCTGTTTTGCCTGATCGTGTTCGTGGCGATCCGCTGGCGTGTCGGGACATGGAATCCGAGCATTTTCTGGGCGGTGCCGCTGGTGACCCTGGTGTTCAGCTACATCTACTCGGTGGTGGTGCTGGTTTCAGTGAAAACCCGCTCCGTGCTGGCGGCGGTGTTGGCCGGCGTGCTGATCTGGTTCGTCGCGTGGCTGGGGCAGAAGAGTGAGGAGCTTCTCTACATGGCGTCGCACCCGGCGGGCGCGGCGCTGGAGGTTGCGGAGGACGAGCGCCGCAGTGCGCTGACCGATATGGAAAAGTGGCACAGGATCAGTGTTGGAGCGATGGCCTGTTTGCCCAAGACCGGTGAAACCATGAATGTCATGGATCGCCTGGTCGTCGTGGGCGGCAAAACCGGCTTTTCCAACAGCCAGTTCATTGCAGCGCTGTTCGGACAGGGGCAGGAGGATCCAACGCTCGACCAGGCTCTGACCCGCAACTCCACGTCCTATGTGATCGGAACCTCCCTTCTGTTTGAGGCGGTGATCCTGGGGGCGGCCGCCTGGATATTCTGTCGCCGGGACTACTGAAACCAAGGTCCCGCATTGACAGTGGTGGCCTGTTCGTCGTCCGATTGGGGCCAGCCTATGTCACCCCACCCCTTCCGGACCTTCGTTGCGGCGATTGGTTTCGTCGCGTCGAGCGGATTCCTCGATGCCCAAACCTGGTTGCGCGAGGACGTCGATTTCCAAAAGATCGAGAATCGGGCCAAGGAGTTGGCAGCCCAGCCTTACCAAGCGCCCGACCGCGAGGCCTTGCCGGGCTGGATGAAAGGGTTGTCGTATGATCAGTATCGCGACATCCGGTTCCGTGAGGACCAGGCCCTGTGGGGGCAGGCGAACCTGCCGTTCCGGGCGATGTTTTTCCATCCGGGCTATAACTTTCGGGAGCCGGTGAAGCTGAATGAATTCACGTCCACCCACATGCAGGGGATCCGGTTCACGCCGGGATTTTTCGATTACGGTCCGCTGGTGGGTGAGCGCGGCGATCTGCCGCTGGACGCGGGTTTCGCGGGCTTCAGGCTGCATGCGCCACTGAACCGGGCGGATTATTTCGACGAACTTGCCGTCTTCCAGGGAGCGAGCTACTGGAAGGCCCTTGGGAAGGGTCAACGTTATGGCATTTCCTCGCGCGGGGTGGCGATTGACACCGGGGTTGAGGGCAAGGGTGAGGAGTTTCCAAGCTTCCGTGAGTTCTGGCTGAGGAAACCGGAGCAGGAGGATCGCATGGTGCAGGTTCTTGCCTTGCTCGACGGTCCCTCGGTGACCGGTGCCTACGCGTTCGTGATTCAGCCGGGTGAGGACACCGTGATGACCGTGCGTGCGGTGCTTTTTCCGCGAAAGCAGGTGAGCCGCTTCGGGATCGCCCCGATGTCGAGCATGTTCTGGTTCGGTGAGAACTCACGCCGCCGCTTCGATGACTTCCGCCCGGAGGTGCATGATTCCGATGGACTGGCGCTGCAGACCGCCAATGGCGAGCGGATCTGGCGCCCCCTGTCGAACGACACCGGCCGCCTGGAATCCAGCTTCTTCGCGGCCGACAAGCTCTCCGGCTTCGGACTGCTGCAACGCGACCGTCGATTCTCCGCCTATGAGGACGGTGAAGCATTTTATCACCTCCGTCCTTCGCTTTGGATCGAGCCGATCAACGACTGGGGCTCCGGCAATGTGATGTTGATGGAGATTCCGACCACCAATGAATCGGCGGACAACGTGGTGGCGATGTGGCAGCCCGCCCAGGCCCCGCAGGCCGGTCAGAGGCTGGAGTTCATCTACCGCCAGCATTGGACCACCTCCGAAGACCCGGCCCACGCCGGTGGTCACGTGGTGGCCACCCGCAGCGGCCTGCACGATTGGCAGCCGGAACAGCGGACCTTTGTGGTCGAGTTCTCCGGCATTGCGGCGGATCTGCTCAAGGAGGGCACGGTGCCGGATGCGGTCGTCGAGATCGTCGGCGACGGCAAGGAGCGAGCGAAGATCCAGGGCGTGGCGGTGCAACCGCTGGCCGATGGTCGCTGGCGGGCGGGCTTCCAGATCGCCCCGACCAAGGACGGTGGCAAACTTTCCGATGTCGGACCGATCGAGCTCCGGGTGTGTTTGAAGCACGGCGAAGATTACCTAACAGAAACATGGGCCAACCGGGTCATTCCTTAGCCGCTCTCCGCCCGCTCAGCGAGGTGGAACTCGCCGAGTGGGAAGAAGCGTATGTCGCCGTCGAGGCCTACCTCGGCGCACTCCGCATCCGCAACCGCCTTCTGGTGGCGGAACTGGTGCGCGGCATCCTCTGGCGCGCCTCCGAGCGCCGTGCCGAGCACCCGGAGGTCCCAGCAAGAACCCTTGCGGTCGAGGAAGCGCTCAAGGAAATCGCCGCCTGGACGAAGAAGGTTCTCGCCGAGCCTCTGGAGCACGGACGACTTGCGGCGCGTGGTCGTCTCGCGCTCCTGCTCACCGACATGCCGGGCCAGTACCAGTCGGTTTTCCTGACTCCCGAGCCCTGGCCGCCGGCCTTTTTGGAGGCGATGCGAAGTTCCTACCTTTCCGCCGGTCCGCAGTTTGCAGCGATGACCATGACGCCCCGGCCACTGGAACTCAATGTGCTCGGCTCTGGTGCAGCCCAACTTTGGGACACCATGGACCGTCGTCCGATTTTTCGAAAGATGGCGTTCGGGGTCTTCCTGCTGCTGCTGCTGGCGGCGCTCTGGTTCTTCTTCGGTCCCCGTAGCCTTCTCGGATGATGGAATCCACTCACCTCACCAGTGCCGGAAACGGCCCCCCTCCCGGCATCAAGCCCTATTGCGGCCCGTTCAAGGCGGGACTGCGGAGGATCGCCTTCCTGAGCATCGTGATCCTGATCGACGTGGCTTGCGGGGTCTGGCTCACCGATCTCTTCTGGCGGCTCGGGTTCAACAACGCCCACATCCTGATTCTTGCCCTTTTCCTCCTGCTCAACGGCCTGCTGGCGCTCGGCACGATGCACGCGATGATGGGCGTCTGGGATTGGCTGAAAGGGAGGAAACGCTCCGTCTGCATCACCGATCTCGCCAAGGGGCAAGAAGGCCCGCTCACCGCACGGCACGTGGTGGTGATGCCGGTTTACAACGAGGACATCGTCAAGGTCTGCGCCCGCGTCGAGGCGATCCATCGCTCGATCGAGGCCGCCGGGCAGCTGCCGGCCTTTGACTTCTACATCCTCAGCGACACCACCGACCTGAACTGCTGGATCGAGGAGGAGGTCGCCTGGACCAATCTCTGCCGCCGTCTCGATGGCTTCGGGCGCATCTACTATCGCCGTCGTAGAAAGAACGAGAACCGCAAGGCGGGAAACATCGGCGATTTCGTCCGCACCTGGGGCGGGCACTACGATTCGATGGTCGTGCTCGACGCCGACAGCCTGATGGATGGCGGCGACATCGTGAAGATGGCCCGCACGATGGAACTCTATCCGCGCCTCGGCATTCTCCAGACCCCACCCAAGCTGATCCGCGGCGGCTCGGTGTTCACCCGCATGCAGCAGTTCGCAATGCGGCTTTACGGACCGCTGTTCATCCGGGGGCTGAACTTCTGGCAACTCGGTGCCGGCAGCTACTGGGGGCACAACGCGATCATCCGCATCCGGCCGTTTTCCGAATTCTGCGAACTCCCCGCCTTGCCCGGACGCGAGCCCTTCGGTGGCCGCATCCTCAGCCATGACTTCGTCGAGGCCGCACTGATGGTCCGCGAGGGCTGGGAGGTCTGGCTCGCCTGGGACATCGTCGGCACCTACGAGGAGGCCCCGCCGACCCTCGTCGACCACCTCAAGCGCGACCGCCGCTGGTGCCAGGGAAACCTCCAGCACATGTGGCTGATCTTCGCGCGCAAGTTTCCACTGCCGTCGAGAATCCACCTCTTCATGGGCATCATGGCCTACCTTGGCAGCCCGTTGTGGTTCCTGTTCCTAGGCTTCGGAACCTACCTCGCCTGGGAACGAAAGGAGAGCGGATTGAGCCAGCTTCCTTATGAAAGCCATCTGGTCGACTGGCTTGAGAAGACCCACCTCCTCAACTGGACCGGCATGATCCCGAAGTGGAAGCACGCCATCCAGTTCATGACCACCGGCCAGCAGGCCCTCGCTCTAACAGGCGTGGTCGCCTTCATGCTCTTCATGCCGAAGATCTTCGCCCTCGTCGGAGCTATCCTCCACGGTCGGACCCGCCGCAGCTTTGGTGGGGCCATTTCCCTGGTGGTGGGGGTGATGCTCGAACTCATGTTCTCCATGCTACTCGCGCCCTGCGTGATGATCGCCCACACCTTCATGATTCTGGGCATGGTTCTCGGTCGCTCGGTGAGCTGGGGAAACCAGACCCGCGAGACGGATGGCACCGGTTGGGGAGAGGCGGTTGCGGTCCATGGGCCGGCCTTCATCGCTGGCCTGGCCTGGACGGCTCTGGCCAGGCATATTGGGTCGTCGTTTGCCCTTTGGATGAGCCCGATCCTGCTCGGCATGTTGCTGGCGATTCCGCTCTCGGTTTACACAAGTCGTGTCCGCTATGGCGCGGCACTGCGTCGGAGGAAGATCTTCGCCATTCCTGAAGAGTTGAATCCTCCGGAAGTGATGAACCTCGCCGACCACGCGCATGCCGCAGTCGATCCCGCACTCACGGCCCTGGCACCAGGCCGGGAGGGGGTCATTGCGGCGGTGGTGGATCCCTACGTGAACGGCGTCCACGTTTCGCTTCTGGATTCGGCGGACATCGACCTCGATCTCACCGAACTCGCCGAAAAGATGCTCAAGGAAGGTCCCACTGCCCTGAAGAAGGACGAGCTGGCTTCAGTACTTTATCACGGCCCGACCGTTCTCGGAATGCACCGCGCGGTCTGGTCGCGTCCCTTTGAAGGCCTCCATTCCTCCTGGGGAAAAGCCATCGAAAGCTATCGAATCCGCACCGAGCCGGATGTGGTTTGAGAGATTCCAGAATCAAGAGATCGGAGATTGCTCTTCGTTTGAAGTTTAGTGCTTTGGATTTAGAGCTTTAACCTGAACTCCTCCACGATCCTGCCTCCGACGAGGTGTTCGGAAGCAATCCGCTCCAGGACCTCCGGCGTGCAGGAGTGGTACCAGACTCCCTCCGGATAAACGACGGCAATGGGACCTTGGATGCAAACCCGCAGGCAGTCGGCCTTGGTTCGAAGGATCCCAGGACCTTGCCGCCCCAGCGAGGCCAGCCGGGCTTTCAGGAACTCCCAGGACTCCGCACCCTGCACAGGATCACAGCACTTCGGCTTCGTGGCCGTCGCACAGAGAAAGATGTGGCGTTCTCCGCAGCCCACTCCGGCGACACGTGCGGCTTGTTCGAGATCGGAGTTCATGGAGAAGAAAGCACTGAATTCTAAGCACTAAACTCGAAACGAGGAATCCTGGCTTTCGTGAAATCTCGTGAGTTTCGTGGTTCAAATTGAAAGAGAGGATTGCCACTTCCTCACCATCCGCAGCATCGACTCCTCGGTGGTCAGGGTCTGCACCTCATCGATCGGCACCCAGCGCAGGTCGTGGGATTCCTCGCTGACGGTGAAGTCGGTTTGGCCGGTGGCGCGGAAGACATAGCGGACATCGTAATGGAGATGCTCGGGCTCGTTCTTGCGTGCGGGGATCGGATGGATGTCGAGGTCGAAGATGCCATCTCCGACCAGTTCGAAATCCTCCAGTCCGGATTCCTCGCGTGCCTCCTTCAAGGCCACCGCGACCACGTCCGGATCTCCGTCGGCATGACCGCCGAGCTGCAGCCAGCGGTCGAGCTTTCGATGATGGGTCAACAGGACCTCGGAGCCATCCGGCGTCACGATCCAGGCCGAGCCGGTGATGTGGCCGATCGCCAAGGAGCGCTCGAAGCATTCCGGTTGTGAGGCGACGAAGCGGATGAACCTCTCCACCGTTTCCGCCTCGCCGGTGTGGGTCGCCTGATAGACGGAGAGTTGGTCAAGGAGCAGCTTGCGATGCATGCGGCGCAGGCTGCTGGCTTCCGGCGGAAATGCAAGGTCGGCGATAATGCTGGCCAGATGGTGCGGACCATGGACCATTTCCCAATGGCTCAATCGGACTCCTTCCGCTCCTGTTTTTCGCGTTGGCTGTGGGTGATTCTGCCCCTGGCGGTGGCGCTCGTTTCCCAGCTTCACGCAGAAGAGAAGCCCAACATCCTTTTCATCCTTGCGGACGACCTCGGCTATGGCGACCTCGGGTGCTACAACCCTCAGTCGAAAGTGGCGACGCCCGCGATCGACCGCCTTGCCGGACAAGGCATGCGCTTCACCGATGCGCACAGCCCCTCGACCGTTTGCACGCCTACCCGCTACAGCATCCAGACCGGTCGCATGGCGTTCCGTACCGGGAATCGCAGCATCTTCTGTGGGGCTGGCGGTCCGGGCATGATCGAGGAAGGACGCCTGACCCTTCCGCAAATGCTTCGCGGCCAGGGGTATTCCACAGCCTTGATCGGCAAGTGGCACATTGGGCTGACCTTTCAGGATTCCAATGGGAGGCCGATCAACGACATTTCACCCGAGGCTGCCCGGCGGATCGACTTCTCCCGGCCCATCGTCGATTCCCCGATCCATCGCGGCTTCGACCAATTCTTCGGCACCGCCTGCTGTCCTACCACCGACTGGCTCTATGCCTTCATCGATGGCGATCGCATTCCTGTGCCGCCTACCAGGCTGATCGACAAATCGAAGCTGCCAAAAAATCCCTACACCGACGACTGCCGACCCGGGATGATCGCTCCGGATTTCGACATGGAGGAAATGGACATGATCTTCCTCAAGAAGAGCCTGCAATTCCTTGATGAGCATCGTGCGAAATCTCCCGACAAACCCTTCTTCCTTTTCCACTCCACCCAGACCGTCCACTTGCCATCACTTCCGGGAAAGGATTTCCAGGGGAAGACCAAGGCTGGCCCGCACGGCGACTTCATCGCGGAGTTCGACCATGTGGTTGGGGCGCTTCTGAAGAAGCTCGATGAACTCGGAATCGCCGACAACACGATGGTCATTCTCACCAGCGACAACGGCCCGGAAGTCCCGACCGTGGTGAACATGCGCAAGGACTATCAACACGACGGCGCAAGGCCTTGGCGCGGCATGAAGCGCGATCAATGGGAAGGCGGACATCGTGTGCCATTCATCGTCCGCTGGCCGGGAAAAATCGCGTCCGCCTCCACCACCGCGCAGACCACCAGCCTCACCGACATCATGGCCACCTGTGCTTCCATCGTTGGCGCGAAGCTGTCTAACAACTGCGCCGAGGACAGCATCGACCTCTCATCCGTCCTGCTCGGAAAGGACGGCGGAAAGCCGGTCCGCGACTACACGCTCCATCAAACCTGGACCCTCCAGCTCGCGATCCGTCAGGGCGATTGGAAGTATCTCGATCACCAGGGTTCCGGCGGAAACAAATACGCTCCAGCCTCCGAACTCGGTCCCTACATCCTTCCGGAAGCCGCGCCCGGCGCGCCGGCGCAGCTCTACAACCTCGCCGAAGACCCGGGTGAAACCAAGAACCTGATCCTCGAACGTCCGGAGGTCGCCGCCAAACTCAAGGCCCTCCTCGACCAATCCAAAGCCTCCGGGCGCAGTGCTCCGTTGAGATGAGTGACGTGTCAGACCTTTGGTCTGCACTGCGACCACCAGGAATATCTCGGATGTGAAGAAGAAGGCCTGAAGCTCATGTAACGAGTGATCGAGAAATGGATCGACTCCATCCGCTCATCGCCGATGGAGTTCAGCCAAGGCAGAGCACAGCGCTTCACCAACCTTAAAGCCTCACACTTTCGCCAGCGACAGCAGCTCCTTCAGACGTCCGATTTCCGAGGCCGAGGTCTTGGCGACGAAGCCTCTTGCGTGGGCGAAGTGGACGTCGGGCTCCTGTTCGATCTTCGTGAAATCGTAGCGCGGATCATCGTTTTGACGGGACAGACCGTAACCTCCGCCACGGCGGTCGGGATAGACCAGGGCGGCGACGCTTTCGCTCTTGCCGATGCTTTCCAGGTAGCGACCGATGCCGGCGGAGGGCTCGTCGGGGATGGGCTCGGTGCGCGGCAGGAAGAGGATTTCATTTCCCTCATGATCCCAGAGTTCGGCGTGTTTGGCGACAAAGTCGATCCGGCTCCGCAGTTCCCGCAGATACTCCAACAGATCCTCGCCGATGTAGCTGAGGATCTCCCAAAGCGGCTCGCCGGGCTCCAGGCGTTTCGCTTTCGCGAAGCGGCGCAGTATCGTCACGTCGATTGGCGAGTTGAGCTTGTTCATTGTGGTGCGATCCACCCCGAGCCACTTGGCGGTGACGTTCGGGCCACGGGTGTCGAACCACTCGGCGGGCTCCAGCCAGTCGCAGAACTGTCGCGCATCCTCATAGACCCCGAGGTGCTGCAGCACCAGGCTCAGCGCGCAGAGCGGCGGGTGATCGGCGGGAAATTGATGGTGGTCGAAATTGTTCCGCTCCGGGGCATGTTCGCCGCCGACATCGACGACCGCGATCGCTGGATCCGCGAGATCGGCTTCAGTCGGCTCGCGGCGCTCGATCGGCACGCGATGGACGGCGGCGAGCAGGCAGCAGGCAAGGAGCTCGTCCTTATGGGAACCGCCGGGATGGGTGAGGATGAGGGAGAGAGACATGGAGGAGGCCGGCAAGGTAGGGGCAGAGGGCCCGGAATCCTAAGCACGAAATTCGGTTCTCCTTCAGTTTGCTGGATTGCTTGGTGGCGTGGGCATTTTGGAACCGCCGAGAACTCAGAGATTGAGGAGGTCGCGGAGGGGAAATGGATTCAGGCGCGAATCCCGCAACCTCTTTGATCACTCCTTGTTTTCCCAACCCCATCTGCGACCTCTGCTTGCTCTGCGCCTCAGCGGTGACCAGGACGTCGATTCACCAGCAAAGCTGACGGAGAGCCCTGAGTGGCTTACAGGCTCGCGTTCAAGCGTCACGGACGGGTGACCGCCGGGGGCTGTTGGAAAAGCGGCTTCGATTTCACCCCTGATTTGTAAACGCCCCAGCCGAGAGGCAGGATCACGAGCAGCCAGGCGACGATCAACTTGAGTGTGGAGGCCTTCATGGCAGGTGGTGTTTCGTGTCGACAGGGCGGACGAGGAGATTGGCGACAAGTCCGACCATCAGCAGGCCGCACATCAGGTAAAACGTGCCATTGTAGGCTTCTGCTTTCGGCATTCCGGCGGCGACGCGTGAATCGTAGAGGCCGTTGACAAGAGCCGGGCCGATCACGGCGGCGACACTCCAGGCCGTGATCAGCCGCCCGTGAATGGCTCCGACCTGATAGGTTCCGAAGAGATCCCTCAGGTAGGCCGGGATGGTGGCGAATCCACCCCCATACATGCTGATGATTCCGGCGGTGAGGCAGACGAACAGCACTTTGTTCTGACTTTGTTGGGCCCAGGGAAGCAGGGCGTAGAGCACCGCCCCCAGAATGAAGTAGAGGCAGTAAACGGTCTTGCGTCCGGTGCGGTCGGAAATGGAGGACCAGATGAAGCGACCGCCGAGATTGGAGATCGAAAGAAGCCCGGCGAAGCCCGCCCCGATCGCGGCGCTGGCGGTCTTTTGCGCATCGCTCACGGCGGCTCCGAGAAACATGTCCTGAAACATGTCGGCGGCGCGACCGAGCACTCCGATGCCGGCGCTGACATTCATGCAAAGCACGATCCACAGCAGCCAGAACTGCGGCGTCCGCCAGGCGGTGTCGACCGCGACCCGGGCGCTGGTGATCATGCTGTTTGTTTGCCCGCCCGGAATGAAGCCCTCGGGCTTCCAGCCATCGGCCGGCACACGCACGGTGATCGCCGCCATGAGGATGAAGATCGTGTAAAGACCCGCCATCGTGGCCAGGGCCTGCGCGGCTCCGGTGTTGCTACTATTTTGATAGTATTTCATCAACTCCTGGCCCAGTGGTGACCCGATCAGTGCTCCTCCACCGAATCCCATGATCGCCATGCCGGTGGCCATTCCCGGACGGTCTGGAAACCATTTCACCAGTGTCGAGACGGGGGCGATGTATCCCAGCCCGAGCCCGATGCCGCCGACGAATCCGTAGCCGAAGAGGACCAAGGCCAGCGACTTCAGGTGCACGCCGAGCGAGGCGAGGAGCAGCCCTCCGCAGAAGCAGGCGCAGGAGACCACCAGCGTGCGGCGTGGTCCGCTGCGTTCCACCCATTTGCCGAAGACCGCAGCCGAGAGCCCCAGCATGACCAGCGCGATCGCATAGGCCCACTGGATGTTGGAAATCGGCACGCCCAGCTCCGCCATCAGCGGTTTGTTGAACACGCTGAAGCCATACACCTGGCCGATGCACATGTGGGCGGCGATCGCGGCCGGTGGGACCAGCCAGCGATTGAAACCCGGCGGAGCGACCGTGCGTTCCCGGCTAAGGAGGTTCATGAATTACTTCGCTTTGGCCGGGCTGGCGGCTTTGGCTTCGGCCGCGCCGAGCTTGAGGGTGGGAGCCTTGGCCTCGTCGGAAATCTCCAAGCCGATCCAATGGCCGTTCATCGCATGGGAGGGAAATCCGCAGGCGAAGGCATACTCGCCCGCTTCATCCGCGACGAAGCTGAAACTGCTTTTCCCATAGGCCAGGCCTTTCAAGTGATCCGGGACGGCGGCCCCCTTGAAATAGGGCTCCGCGACCTGGAGCTTTTTCAGAGAGTCCTTCTCGATGACGAGCACGCTGTGCGGCACCGGACTCGGATTGATGTAGGTGACATTGACCTGCCAGCCCTTGGGAATCGTGTAGACCGCCGCGCCTTTGGCGTAGCCGTTGAAGTTCATGCCGTAGTTCTCGTCGTTGAAAACGGCGATGATGAGGATATCCACGGTATTGGGTTTCGAGCCGAGGCGCAGGAAATCCTCCGAAGTCAGGCCCTCGATCAGCTCCATCTTCCGCCCGGCACTGGCGGTCGCGCCATGGGCTGCATGTTGATCGTGTCCGGCATGATCTGCCGGGGCAGATGGAGCAGCCGGAGTTGTTGGAGCAGCAGGAGTCTGGGCGTGAGAGAGGAGTGAAGAGGTCCAAAGCAGGGCACCGCCAACAAGGAAAAGATATGGTTTCATGGAATGATGGTTGGGTAAAATGGCCGGAGCACGCCCACAAGGCATGCTCCGGAATGCAGCCAGGCCCGGCGGCCTCACTGCCATCGGGAAAGGATTTACTTCTTCTGAAGCGGAGCGGTCGCAGCACCTGCGGGGACCTTGTCCGCTGGTACGAGCTTCCAGAGCGCGCCACGTTCCGAGGTGTAGGGATCCACCGGTCCGCCGTAGCTGGCGCTGGCGTGGGTCATGTAAAGGTTGCCCGCCTCATCCTCGCCGCCGCTGGTCGGGCGGATGGGGGTGTCGAGATCGAGCAATTCCTCCATCTGCCACTTGCCCTTGTCATCCTGCTGCAGGCCCCAGACTTTTCCGGTGCCCCAATCGCTGGCAAAGTAGATCCCTTCCATCGAGGGATAATCCTTGCCGCGATAAATCCCGAGTCCGGTGACGCAGATGCCCTGATCGACGTGGCTGTATTCCGCGATCGGAAGCAGTCCCACCCGCGGGTTGGTCTTCTCATCCTCGATCGGGAAGGTGTGGCTGCCACACATGAACTTCCAGCCGTAGTTCTCGCCACCCTTGCTGCCGGCCGGCTGCTTGTTGATTTCCTCCCAGTGGTTCTGTCCGATGTCGGCGATGAAGAGGTCGCCAGTCTTGCGGTCGAAGGAAAAGGTCCACGGATTCCGGATGCCGTAGGCCCAGATTTCCGGGCGCGCCTTGGGATGGATCTGGGAAAACTGCTTCTCCGTGACCCCGAACAAGGTCATCTGCTGCAGCGGAGTGAGAAAGGGGTTGTCCTTGGGAATCGAATAGGCGCGGTCAGGGGTGGAGTTGTTCACGTCGATCCGCAGCATCTTCCCCAACAGCATGTTC
>JAIXPW010000112.1 GCA_027485995.1 Verrucomicrobiaceae bacterium | reverse complement strand
GATCTCGATCTGCTTGAATCCGATGCGGCAGAGCAGGTCGAAGAACTCCAGTTTCTCCTCGATCGACATCGGCTGCGGAAGCGCCTGGTTGCCATCGCGAAGGTCGACCGAGCACCACTCGGGCGCGTGGGTCAGAAGTTGGTCCGGCCAGGTGCGGTCGGGCAGGGACACCGGGGGAAAGGGCCGGTACTTGGAGATCGAAGAGGAGTTCATGGAAGAAGAATGACGAATGAGGAATTTTTCGAATGACGAAAAGGTGGCGTCGCGAAGGGTGCGACAGGCCGGGTGACGACGGGAACTAGGGATAAGGTTCAGCGGGCGGCCAGCCCTAGAAGGAGCGGCCGCAGCTCAAGGAGCATGCTGAAGGACATCGTCACGGGCCGGAAATTGGCGGGCCGGGTCGCAACTGTCGAGAGGAAAGGCGGGGATCATCCGTCCTGTCCGTCGGCTCTTTGTTTCGAATTTCGAACTTAGAAATTCGTGTTTCCCTCTCTTTGGACCTTGGCCTTTGGAACTTGGAACTTAAATTCCCTGTCGTGTTCCAAATCGTCTTCAACGAAATCAGCGCCGCCGAAATCTCCCAGCTTGGGACCTTGGAGCAGCTTGAATTGCTCGATGAGTTCAAGGTTTCCGAAAAGGACCTCGAAACCCTCGATGGCGAACGCTTTGGAAAGCTCGAACGCGCTGGCAAGAAGCTCTACCGCTTCCGTTCGAAGGACCACCGTTTCTATTTCGAGGTGAAGGATGGCTCGGTCATCGTACATCGCGTGCTTACCAAGGGCACGCTCTCCGATTTCCTCTTCCGCTCGAAGATGCCGGTGGGGGAAGATGAGGAATTGGCGAAGTCCAAGCACTTCTGGCAGCTCATCGACGAGGGTCGGAACGCGAGGAGGCTTTGACGGAGCCGAGGATTTTCCTTCCGTCCTCCCGGCTGGCTTCGGTAGTTTCGCCGAACATGAAGTGGTTGTTTTATCTCGTGTTGGCGGCGATGATTGCCGGTGGATGGATGGTCTACAGCAAATCCGGTGAAGAGACGAAGGCCCTCCAGGCGAGGGTGGACGTGCTGGAGAACGCCGGTCTCGACGAAAACGATGAGCTTCCGAAGCTGAAATCGACGATCGACACCAAGAGCAATGAAAAGCTTTTCAGCGGCATCCTGCTCGCATTCCTGACGGCCGGCCTGGTCGGCATGGTGGTGGTGGTGGACTTGCTTCCAATGCTGGCCCACAAGGCGACGCACTCGGTTTACGACAGTGGTGAGAAGGTCGACAATGACGCGGACGCCATGCACGCCGCGCGCTCGAAGGTGGCCCAGGGAGATTATGAGGGGGCGATCGAGTCCTTCCGGGAAGCCGCGAAGGCGGATCCGCTCAACCGCCTGCCGTGGGTGGAAATCGCGAAGATTCAGCGCGAGCAATTGGAAGATCCTGCCGCCGCGATCCAGACGATTCGATACGCTTTGGAGAGCCAGGAATGGGAGGTCAACAATGCCGCGTATTTCCTGTTTCGACTGGCGGAGCTTTACGACGAGGATGCGGGTGACCGCACCTCGGCAGCGACGATGTTGAACCAGGTGATCGAGCAGTTCCCGGAAACCCGCCATTCGGCCAACGCCCGACACAAGCTCCACGAATGGGGATTGATCTGAGACCATGAGGCAGCGGGCGGGTGCATTCGTCAGGCAGCACCCGTTGCTGGGTGGGGCACTCGCCGCAGTGGCGGCGGTGTCCACTTGTCGCGTTTCGCTGTGGGTGGGATTGGTCGCTTGCGTGGTGGTCGGACTGGTGGCTTCATGGCTGCTCGGAAAACGGGCGGCCTGCCTCGCTCTGGCCTGCGCGGTGGCGGCCGGTGGCTCGTTCAGCATCCGTCAATCGGAGACCCGCCGGGCGACGGATCTGCTGCTGTCCGCCGGGCGGCCACGTTCGGCGGTGTCGGCGAGATTGACCGAGGACCCGAAGCTCAGCAGCCAAGGCTGGTCCGCGCTGGCCCGTCTGGAAACCGAGGGGCTGCCGGGGTCGGTGGTGCTTTGGTGCGGCAGCGGCGAGGTACCGGTCTCCGGCTCGGAGGTCCAGGGTTGGGGCCGCTTTTCCGCAGCGGAGCCGCCTCGGAATCCGGGGGAGTTTGATGAGCCGGCGTGGCTCGTCAGGCAGGGCGCGGCGGCGCTTTTCCTGGCCGATCGCGAGGGCGGGCGGGTCTCGACCGGCAAGTGGGCGGCGCGGGCAGCCGCGGTGAAAAGGGGGTTCCGCGCCGCGGTGACGGATGGACTCGAGGAGGACAGCCGGGAGGCGAATGTGATCCGAGCGGTGGTGATCGGCGAGTATCCGCGGGACGACGACGAGGTGGTGGCGGCGTTCCGGAACAGCGGCACGTTGCATGTGTTTTCCGTGAGCGGCCTGCACGTGGCGATGGTCGGCATGGCGGCGTGGTTTTTCCTGAAGCTGCTGGGGGTGCCGAGGCGGGTCTCGATCCCGCTGCTGATTGCGCTGATGTTCGGCTACTCCTGGATCACGGGAAACAGCCCGCCGGCGGTGCGTTCGGCGTGGATGGCGGCGGTGTTCCTGAGTGCCTTCATGGCGAGGCGAAGGCCGGATCTGCTCAATGCCCTGGGCGCGGTGCTGCTGGGCGCGGCGGTGTGGGACGGGCGGCTGTTAGGGCAGGCCGGAGTGCAGCTTTCCTACGGGGTCGTGGCGGCGATCGGGCTCTGGGGAGGCTGGTTTTCGAGGAAGCTCGGGAAGTTCGCCGAGCCGGATTCCTATCTGCCGAAGGCGCTGCTGACGAACTGGCAGATGCGCTGGTTCGGGGCCAAGCGCTGGGTGACCGACTCCGTGGCCGTGTCCTGCGCGGCCGGGCTGGGCTCGACTCCTCTGACGGCCTGGCATTTCGGCCTGGTGACGCCGATCGCGGTGATCGCCTCGTTGTTCATGATCCCGGTGGTGTTTGTGTTGCTGGTCTGCGGGCTGGTGTCCGCCGCCGTGCATCCGATTTCGCCGGAGGTGGCCCGGGTGGTGAATCAGGCGAATGCCAAGGTGGCCTGGGCCTGCTCGGGATTGGCGGAAAAGCTTGCGGAGGTGCCGGGTGCCAGCCTGACGATCCCGAGGGGCGAGCGACCCTTTCTCCTGGTCTATGATCTCGATTATGGAGCCGGCGCGGCCTGTTTCGCGGCCAGCGATGGGGTGGTGATGATGGACTGCGGCGACAAGTTTGCCTTTCGGCGGGTCATTCTGCCTTCCATGAGGTCGTTCGGGCTGAGTCCGGACTCGGTGGTGCTGAGTCATCCCGATGGAGGGCACATCGGAGGCGGCTCGACCCTGCTTGAGTCCGCCCCGATTCATCAGGTGCTGCTGCCGGTGGACCGATCCCGCAGCCCCGCCTTCCGGAGCTGGCGGGGAGATGGCTTGAAGGCGATTCTCGCCCAACAGGGGATGCAACTGCCCTTTCCTGACGGCGCGACCCTCGAGGTCCTGCACACGCCGGATCCCCTCGCTTGGGATGCGATCGCGGACGAGCGGGTGGCCATTTTCCGCCTGAACTGGCGCGGCTGGCGGATCCTGTTTGTGAACGACGCCGGGCTGCGGACCGAACGGAAACTGCTCGCCTCTGGAAAGGATCTGAAGGCCGACATCCTGATTGCCGGACACCATCGCGGCGACCTTTCCCTCGGCGATGATTTCATCAAGGCGGTGGCTCCCAGGGCAATCGTGGCCTCGAATTCCCCCCATCCACCGGAAGAGCGGCTCGATTCCCGCAAGGTGGCCTGGTGGCGCCGCTCGGGCATCGAGGTTTTCGATCAGCGAGCGACCGGTGGCGTCACGATCACGCCGAAGGACGACGGATCTTTGTTGCTGAAGGGCTTCGTCGATGGGCGGGAACTGCGGCTCAATCGGCCTTGAGCGGCTTCCTGCCCCGCAGCCGGTGCATGGATTTCCCCTCGGCCTCCCACTGGATCTGGAAATCGGTCTTCGGATAAAAGAACGTGGTTTCGTCCCACTCCAGGCGCTCCAGCTTTCCGAAACGCGCCACCTGATCCGAAGCCCACTCGAAATACTCCGGGTGATCGGTCATGAACAGGAACTCGCCGCCGGGCTCCAGCACCTTCCACAGCGCTTCGAGAAAATCCTGCTGCACCAGACGCTTGCGATGGTGCTTCGCCTTCGGCCACGGGTCCGGGCAGAGCAGGTGCAGGCGCGAGACCGATTCCGGCGGAAACAGCCACTCGATCGTGTATCGGCTCTCCAGGCGCAGCACCTTGGCATTCGTGAGCCCGGCCCGGGAAATCCGCTTGCCGACCTTCCGCACGCGGCCCAGCAGGCGCTCGACCCCGAGAAAATTCCGATCCGCATGCTCCGCCGCCATTCCCAGCAGAAACGAGCCGTCGCCGCAGCCGAGATCGATCTCCAGCGGCTTGTTTTCCAAAAAGATCTCCGATTTTTCCAACACCCTGAAATAGTCTGCCGGAATGAACTCGGCAGGCACCGGAGGGCGGGGGAGGAGCGGGGAACTGGCCGTCATGACGTGAAAAACTTCACGCAATCAGCGCCCACCTGTCGATTCTCTCTCTCAAAATTCCTCCCAATTCCCAATCCCCAATCCGCAATCCCCAATTCTTCCCCTCTTGTTCCGCTTGACGCTGTTTCCCGTGCGTCCATAGCTTCGCAGACAGCCCGGCGCGATTCCCGCGACGGCCACCACCTCACGACTCTGCCACCATGGACCTTCAGGAAATTCGCCGCATCGTCGAGCTCATGAACGAGCATGGCCTCACCTACTTCGATCTCACCGGCGAGGATTTCCACTTGAAGCTCAAGAAGGGCCCGGATCTCGCCGCACTGAAGGGCCTGCTCGCCTCCATGCCTGCCCAGGCCGCCCCCGTCGCCGCCGTGCCGGCTGCTGCCGCCCCTGTGGCCTCCGCTCCCGCAGCCCCTGCCGCCGCCGAAGGTGCGGAGATCACCTCCCCGATGGTCGGCACCTTCTACCGCAAGGCCGCCCCGGATGCCCCCGCCTTCGTCGAGGTCGGCTCCACGGTTTCCGAAGGCCAGACGCTCTGCATCATCGAGGCCATGAAGGTGATGAACGAAATCAAGGCCGAGCGCTCCGGCACCATCTGCGCCGTGGTCGCCGAGGACGCCAACCCCGTCCAGTACGGTGACGTCCTTTTCCGCATCAAGTGATCCGTTTTCTTCCTGAGAACCTCCCTTCTCCTCGCAGCCCGTGATCTGTTTTCTCCCTGAAAACTGAACACTGAACACTTCCAACTCTGTCCCCATGTTCAAGCGCGTCCTGGTCGCCAATCGCGGCGAAATCGCCCTCCGCATCATCCGCGCCTGCCGTGAACTCGGGGTCGAGTCCGTCGCCGTTTACTCGGAGGCCGATGTCGATTCGATGCACGTCCACCTCGCCGACGAGTCGGTCTGCATCGGACCCG
>JAIXPW010000199.1 GCA_027485995.1 Verrucomicrobiaceae bacterium | reverse complement strand
GATCAAGGCCGCAGCGAGAGGCTTCAGGAAGTTCTCGAACTATCGCACCCGGATCCTCTTCTACTGCGGTCGCCTGGACCTGCGACCGGAGGCCACCCACTAAATCGCGGGAAGAACCCCCTAAAAGAACTCATGGTCGCTGCTGCGGAACCCGCTGAATAGGCAACGACCGATGTCTGACGACAATGGCAGAAACCATCAACCAGTGCCCGGTGTGTTATGGGAGCATCTTTCGTAACCTATGATTTACCCACCTTCATCGAGGGACAGTTGCACGGTGGTGGCAAAGACGTGCCCACGCAATTGCCAAAGCTAATGCCAGTAAGCAGCCTGCCAATGCCCCACGCCAAGGTTGGAATGGAGAAGATTCAGGCCGTGTAGGCAAGGTTGCCTCCTGATGAACGAGGAGAACCTCCGGATTCGATCCAGAGGCCGAGCGGAGTAGCTCAAGTTGAACGACTACGGATCGTAGTTTTCCCTCGGCTACACTCCTCGCACGAACCAGCTGAGATAACGATTCGATAAATGACTCATCAGGGGTAACGCAATCAACATTTCCCAGCTTCTGGTGTACCTTTGTGAGATTCTCTTCAGCAGCTTTCTCCGCCTCTAATGCGCTCTCGTAAGACTTTCTCAATAAGCCTACCTGTTTTTCCAAGGCTGTTCTCCAGTCTTCAATATTCGCCTGATACCGCGATCGTAGCACCTCGCGATAGGACGTCACAAGTGACTGGGTCGCTTCACGTGCGACTCCCGGATTGCTGGCAGTTGCCCGCATGAGGATCATGTCCCCGCCAGAAACCTGTCTCACCTGGACCCGCACAGCGTAGGGTGCCAACTCGTTTACTAACGAATCTTTCCAAGCTCCGCCAAGATCCAGTTCTTCCGGATGATGATCGGTTAAATCCTGCGGTGTTCCCGGATTCCCCGTTCCGGGAACGCGGAGCCATTGAACCAGTGCTTCGCTGCTGTAGCTCAACGGCTCTCGGTTCTGGAGCATGCCGAATACTGTCCATCCAAGTAATGGCAAAACTACCACGAAGGCCGAAGAGACAGCGAAGCGATGCGGAAGTGTGGAGGCAAAAGGCCAACGAGAAGGAGAAGGAAATCCGTTGGACATCTGGGAATCGTCGCACCAAATCCAGATTTGGGACAAGAGTGAACTCAACCCTGTCTTAGAAGCTCACCTCTGAATCAGGAAAATTCTCTTCTCACGGTAGGTGATCACGGCGTCGAGCTCGCGCATGAAGTCGGCTCCGAAGAGTCCGACGTGATCGAGGTCCTTCTCCGGATTGAGGCGGTTGAGGTCGGTGGCGAGCACCTTGCGGTTGGTGAGGACCACGTCGCCCAGGGTGAGCTTGCGGATGTTGGTGACGCCGGCTGGAGCCTTGCCGCCGATGCCTTGGACGAACTGGTCCATGTCTCCGACTTCACAGCCGTTGTCCTTGGCGGACTTCAGGTTCAACAGGCTGCTGTCGGCCCCGGTGTCAATGAGGTAGGTGACGTCGTTCTCGTTCAGCGTGCCATCGACGAAGATGTGGTTGCCACGGCGCTCATATTCGAAGGACTGGTACTTACGCAGGACGAGGAGGTCCTGCACGGATAGTCCCTGGCAGTGCTGGAGGAAGAAGGCAGAGGCCTCGCTCCATTCACCCGCATACTTTGCGTCATCAGGCTTGAGGCGTGAAATCGGAAGCTGCATCTGCTTGCCGCCGACGAGTTCGAGAGTGATGACGGTCGGGGTCTTCGAGACGATCTTGCCGCGATAGGTCTGGTTTTCGGTGGTCTTGAAGAGGCGGAACGCGAGGGCCTCTTCGCCGCCTTCCGTCACTTCCGCGCCGTCGGACTTGTCCGGGCGAAGGAAGATGCGGCGCTCCGGATAGGAGATCACGGCGTCGAGCTGGCTCATGATGTCGGCACCGAGGATGGCCTGCTCGCGGAGCTTCTGGCCTTCCTGAAGCCCATTGGTGAGGTCGGTGGCGAGGATCTTGGTCCCTTTGAAGACCGATTCGCCGAAGGAGATGGTCGGCACCTCGGTCCAGCCAGCGGGGGCTTCGCCGGCGACGCCGTAGATCTTTTCCGTCAGTTCGCCGACCTGGCATCCCGCGTCCTTGGCGAAGGGGATATGGAGCAGGCTGGTGCCGGCTCCGGTGTCGATCAGGAAGGTACCGGCCTTGCCGTTGAGCTTGCCGTCGATGAAGATCGAGTTGTTTTCGAAGCGGAACTGGAACGACTCGTAACCGCGGAGCTCAAGGAGCTGGCGGGTGGTGAGGGTGCGGCACTTCTGAAGGAAGACCGCCTTCTCCTTCGACCAGGCGGCGATGTAGGCCTGGTCCTCGGCGCTGAGCTTGTCGAAGGTGACGGTGGTTTTCTGGCCGCTCTTGAGCAGGAGGGTGGCGCTGTCGGCGGTCTTGTCGATGAGGACCGCAGGGATGACCTTGCCGTTGGCTCCCTTGAACTCGCGATAGTCGACGTCGGATGGCTGCTGGGCGGAGGCGATGGCCGAAAGCCCGAGGAAGGCGGCGGCGAGGGTGGCGAAGAGTGGCTTCATGAATGGTTTACTTGAAATTGCCTTCCTTGATGAAGAGTTCCCAGTCGGCATTGAAGGCCTGGACCGAGTCGAAGCCGAAGATCTTGGCGATCTCGACGGCGGGAGGGATCTGGTTGGAGGACTCGATGCGGCGGACCATCGAGGCGAAGGCGCAGAGGCGCTGCGGGTTGCTCTGCATGTAGTAGTCGAAGGAATAGATGAGCACGAGCTGCTCAGGCTTGAGGCCGTCGAGCTTCCACTTGAGCATCGATTCAAGGTCGACCTTGACGGTGCCCTTGCGGACGGCGGTCTTCAGTCCGCGGACCCACGACGATCCGTCCTCGAAGCCCTTCTTGGAATTGATTTCGTCGTTGCCGCTGCCCTCAACGCTGAGGATCTGGGTCTCACTCTTTCCTCCGAGGGAGATTTCCTTGTAGTAGGAGTGCCCGGTGGTCAGGGCGAAGTAGCCTTCGCCACCAAAGGAGCTGACGCCTCCGAGTTGCTTGGTGAGCAGCGCACCAGCGATGGTATGGATCTGGAAGGGGCCCATCTCCTTCTTGAACTGGCTGGCCTCATGGATGTTGAACAGGATCGCCTGGGAATGGAGGTTGTGGGACTTCATCATCTCCTCAGGGATGCCGATCGAGGTCGATCCGAGCTTCTCCCAGGTGACCTTGGCTCGTGAGGCGGCCTCTTCCTGCCCGGCGGCACGCAGGGTCTCCTGATACCATTTACCAAGGGTGGCGTAGGCCGGACGGTCTTCGGCCAGGATGATGAGCATGCGCTTGTCCGCCCAGTCACGGCGGAAGTTCATGTGCTGGAAGGCCATGCCGTGCCAGAGGCGTTCGGCGGTTTCGGCGACCGCTTCGGCGCGGACCTTGCCGGCGCTGGCAACGAGGAAATGCTCGCTTTCCGTAAGTTCGAACAGGGACTCGCTCTCGTCACCCAGCTTCAGCGTGCGCTCCTTGAGTTTCTTGATGGAGGCGGGATCAATCTTGACCTGCTTCTCGGGCTCTCCCAGTTCCCCAGCGGTGAGGATCTTCGGATCGGCATTGCCGTATTCGACGAGGAACTGACGGTCTCCAAGGCTGAGGTCCTCGATCTTCAGGACAATCTGCTTCGCCTCCTTGGTGACGAGGGTCGCGTTGGTGGCATCGGCGCTCAGCAGTTCTGCTTCCAGCGTGCTGCCCTTTCTGGAAGTCCAGATCCGGGGTTCTCCGGCGAAGGCGGCTGACGAAATTCCCAATCCCAACAACAGCATCCATTTCAACGTAAGCATGACCTTGCATTAAACGATCCGGCCAGTCGGACCAATCTAAAATTCTGAACAAACTATTTCGATATCCTTGATCAACAATCCTACCAAAGAAAAACGGCACCTGCGGAGGATTCCGCAGGTGCCGTCGATCTTGAATTTCGGTGTGTCGTTCAGGCGGGTGCTCCCACCACGGTGCCCGGGATGGGCCCGTCGTCATCGGTGTTGCCCTCTTCGCGTGTCTTGGGCGCTTCCTTCTTTCGATATTCGTCCGGGATGGAAGGCGGCTTCGGTGAGCTGGGTGGGTTCCGCATTTCGCCGTGCTCGATGATGTCCTTGAGATGGGTGGCATCCAGGGTTTCGTATTCGAGAAGGGCGTTGGCGATGAGTTCGACCGTGTGGCGGTTCTCGGTGAGGATGTCGGTGGCCTTCTGATAGGCTTCGTCGATGAAGCGCTTGATTTCCTCGTCAATGACCTGCGCGGTGTGGCCACTGTAGTTGACGCGACGGCCTCCCATGTCACCACGGCCGATGAAGACCGGGCTGTCACCGTCGCCGTATTCAACCATGCCGAGCTTGTCGCTCATGCCCCATTCGCAAACCATGGCGCGAGCCAGGGAGGTGGCCTGGCGGATGTCTCCGGAGGCACCGTTGGAAACGTCGTCGCTGTGGAAGGCTTCGGCGATTCGACCGCCCATCGTGACGATAAGATTGGCGAGGGCCTCCTTGCGCTGGGTGGAGTACTTGTCTCCATCCGGAAGATACATCGTTGCGCCGAGATATGGGCCACGCGGGATGATGGTCACCTTGTGGAGCGGATGGGTGTGCGGCAGAAGCATGTTCAGCAGGGCGTGACCGGCCTCATGCCAGGCGGTGCCGATGCGCTCCTTTTCGCTCATGGCGAGGCTGCGGCGCTCACGACCCCAGCGGACCTTGTCGCGTGCTTCCTCAAGCTCGGCGATGGTCACGGCGGTCATGTTCTTGCGGGCGGCGAGCAGGGCGGCCTCGTTGATCAGGTTCGCCAGCTCGGCTCCGGAGAAACCGGGAGTGCCGCGGGCAATGACACCGAGGTCGGTGTTGGCGGCGATCTTGATCTTCTTGACGTGGACGCGGAGGATTTCCTCGCGGCCGTTCACATCGGGAAGGGAAACGGTAACCTGTCGGTCGAAACGACCCGGCCGGAGCAGGGCGGGATCGAGGACGTCGGGGCGGTTGGTGGCGGCGATGATGATGACGCCCTCCTGGGTGTCGAAGCCGTCCATTTCAACGAGGAGCTGGTTGAGCGTCTGCTCGCGCTCGTCGTGTCCGCCGCCCATGCCGTGTCCGCG
>JAIXPW010000213.1 GCA_027485995.1 Verrucomicrobiaceae bacterium | reverse complement strand
TTGTTCGGGAACTTTTTCAGGAAGAACAGCAGGCGCTCCATGGCCTCGACCGGACGATGCCCCGAGAGGCCGCGGCGGATGAGGTAGATCTTGTGGAGCATGTGCTCGGGCAGGAGCAGCTCCTCGCGGCGGGTGCCGGACTTGAAGATGTCGACCGCCGGGTAGATGTAGTTTTCCGCGATCTTGCGGTCGAGGACGAGCTCCATGTTGCCGGTGCCCTTGAACTCCTGGAAGATCGCCTCATCGGCCTTCGAGTTGGTCTGGATCAGCGCGGTGGCGAGGATGGTGAGCGAGCCTCCGCCACGGGTGTTGCGGGCGGCGGCGAAGAGGCGTCGCGGGATTTCCAGGGCCCCGACCATCAGGCCGCCGGAGGCGATGCCGCGATTGTGACCGCCACCACCGCCGCCGTGGTTGTAGGCGCGGGCGAGGCGGGTGATCGAGTCCATCAGGAGGAAGACGTCCTTGCCGCCCTCGACGAGGCGCTTGGCGCGTTCGATCGCGAGCTCGGCGATGCGGCAGTGGTTGCGCGAGCCGTCGTCGTTCGAGCTGGCGTAAATTTCCACGCCGGGCAGGGCACGGCGGAACTCGGTGACTTCCTCGGGTCGCTCATCGACCAGCACGATCATCAGGTGCATCGTTTCCTCATACTTCTCGCGGATGGCCTCGGCCATGTGGAGGAGCAGGGTGGTCTTGCCGGAGCGGGGAGGGGACACGATGAGTCCGCGCTGGCCGCGACCGACGGGGGCCATCAGATCGACCACGCGGGTGGTGAAACGTTCCGGCGTGGTTTCGAAGCTGATCCGCTTGGTGGGGTTGATCGCCTTGAGTTCCTCGAACAGCGGCAGCTTGCGGGAAATTTCCGGCTCCAGTCCGTTGATCGAGGTGATCTCGACGAGCTGAGGGCCACGCGGGCCTTCCTGGGCGAGGCCGTGGATCCAGTGGCCGACACGGAGGCCGAACTTGCGGACGTGTTCCGGTGAGACAAAGACATCGTCGCGCGCCTGTTCGAAGCGCTTGGCGGGCAGGCGGAGAAATCCGAAGCCCTTGGGAGCGAGTTCGAGCATGCCATTGACCTCGACCTTCGGACCGCTGAACTGCGGTGGGGCGGGGCGGCGTTCGGCTGGTTCGTGCTGGGCATGCGGTGGGCCTTGGCGAGGGCCGGGTCCAGGGCCCTGATTCTCACCATCGGGGCGCTGCTGGTCGTTCGAGAACTGACGTTCGCGCCGGCGTTTGCGCTTCTCGCGCCGGCGCTTGCTGCGGCTTTCCTGTTGACCACCCTGGCCCTGGGGCTGGTTCTGTGGTTGCGGATGGCGCTGTTGAGGTGGTTGGCCTTGGGGGCCTTGTTCGCGGGCTTGCGGTGCTTGCTGTTGAGGCTCGCGAGGCGGGCCATCCGGACCACGGTGCTGGACGCGACCGCCACCGGGAACCCGGCCGAAACGCTGAGGTGAACCCTCCTCGGACGGCGGCTGGGGAGCTGGAGTTTCCTGGCGTGGCTCGCTGCGTTCCTCGCGTTCGCGAACCGGCTCCGGAGCGGCCTCGACCACGGCCTTCGCACGGGCGGTTGGCTTGGGCTTTGGCGCATCCTCGACCGCTGGCTCCGGAACGACTTTCGCGGCGCGAGGGGCGGCCTTTTTCGCAGCTTTCTTGGCCGGTGGCGCTGGGGCTGGAGCGGCGACCTCGCTCTCGACGACCTTCTTGAGGGCCTTTTTCGCGGCTTTCTTGGCTGCGACAGGTTTCGCCTCGGCGGGCTCGGGCTCGACGGCCTTGGAGGCGGCTTTTTTCGCTGCTTTCTTGGCGGCCTTTTTCGCGACCCGTTTCGGGGCGGCGTCGGATTGGCCTGGGGACATCTCATTGGGAGGAAATGGCAGCAGGGCGTCTTCGTTGAAGTTCTGGGTCATCCGATGATGGGTGAAAGTGGGATCGCGCGGTGCGGGGTTTTGGAAAATCAGGCGTCGAGTTGTTCGATCAGGTCGTCGGCGACTTCGAAATTGGTGAACACGTTGAGGGTGTCGTCGTAATCGTCGAGCAGGCCGTAGAGTTTGAGGACTTGCTTCGCGGTCTCCAGATCGCCGACGACGGTCGGGTTCTGGGCGATGGAAACGAGTTTCTCCGAGACGGGCTTGAAGCCGGACCTGCGGAGGGAATTGGCGATGGTGCCGAGTTCGTTCGGCGCGGTGTAAACAATGTGCTCGGACTCATCGCTGAGCACGTCGTCGGCACCGGCCTCGATCGCGGCGCTGAGGATGGTTTCCTCGGGAAGGGAGTCGGCGGGGAAACGCAGCTCGCCCTTGCGGTCGAACTGGTAGGCCACGCTGCCGGGCGTGGCGACGCTGCCACCATTCTTGGTGAAGAGGGTGCGGAGGTCGGCGGCGGTGCGGTTGATGTTGTCGGTGGCCATTTCGATGATGAAGGCGATGCCGGAGGGGCCGTAGCCTTCGTAGGTCACTTCCTGGATGGCGGCACCGCCGAGTTCGCCGGTGCCTTTTTTGATGGCGCGATCGATGTTTTCCTTCGGCATGGAGACCGCCTTGGCGTTGTCGATGGCGGTTCGCAGCCGAGCATTCATGGACGGATCTCCGCCACCGGCGCGGGCAGCGAGTGCGATTTCATGAGCGCACTTGCTGAATACCTTGCCTTTGATGACATCGACGCGGGCCTTGATGTGCTTGACCTTGGACCACTTGTTGTGACCGGCCATGAGGGTGTGGGACGGATGGTGAAAATGAGGATTGGAGAAAGGCTCCGGGTGCACACGTGCGTGGCCGGAGAGCCATTGCGAAAGGGCCGGGGAGTCAGAAACCTGCCGTCTGCCACGATGCAAGACACAGGAGAAGGAAACCCCGCGGGCGGTTCAGGAAAGAAACCCGACACCCAATCGAACCAACATCGACAGGATGCGTTTGGCCGGATTCCTTGGCAACACCAAATTTTGGAGGCGGCCCCGGGTGGAAATTCGCCTCGGAAATGTATCGCCGGGTGGCAGGTTCCCGGTTGACCGTTGTGACCTCGGGCGACTAGTTAAGCGCTGCACATCGCACCCACCATGAAGGATCCCATCACCGTCTCCATCACCGGAGCCGCCGGCCAGATCGGCTACGCGCTTCTTTTCCGCATCGCATCCGGTTACGTCTTCGGTCCCGACCAGCCGGTGAACCTCCGGCTTATCGAAATCGAGCCCGGCCTTCCCGCGCTTCAGGGCGTGATGATGGAGCTCGATGACTGCGCGTTTCCGCTGCTCAACAGCGTGATCGGAACTGCGGATCTCGATGAAGGATTTGCAGGCGCCAACTGGTGTCTCCTCGTGGGCTCGGTGCCGCGCAAGGCCGGAATGGAACGCGCCGATCTTCTCGGCATCAACGGCAAGATCTTCACCGGCCAGGGCCAGGCCATCGCCCGCAACGCCGCCAAGGATGTGCGCGTGCTGGTGGTTGGAAACCCCTGCAACACCAACTGCCTGATCGCGATGAGCAACGCCTCCGGCATCCCGGCCGACCGCTTCTTCGCGATGACGCGCCTCGACGAGAACCGCGCCAAGAGCCAGCTCGCCCAGAAGGCCGGCGTCCATCAGTCGAAGGTCACCAACCTCTGCATCTGGGGCAACCACTCCGCCACGCAGTATCCGGATTTCACCAACGCGAAGATCGACGGCAAGCCGGTCACCGAGGTCATCAGCGACCATGAATGGCTCAAGGGAGAATTCATTGCCACCGTCCAACAGCGCGGTGCCGCCGTCATCAAGGCCCGCGGGCTTTCCTCCGCTGCTTCGGCCGCGAATGCTGCGATCGACACCGTGATGAGCCTCATCACTCCGACTCCGGCCGGTGACTGGCACTCGGTTGCCGTCTGTTCGGATGGCTCCTACGGCATCGAAAAGGGCATCATCGCCTCGATGCCGATCCGCACGATCGAGAACGGCAAGTGGGAGGTCGTCCAGGGCGTGCCGGTCGATGCCTTCAGCCAGGGCAAGATCGACGCCACCATCAACGAGCTTCTTGAAGAGCGCGATGCGGTGAAGGACCTGATCCCGGGCTGATCACTCGCCATGTTTTCCGGAAAGCGGCTGTCGGGTAACCGGCGGCCGTTTTCATTTCCGGTGGACGCATCGCTTGCATGCGCCGCCGTCCTTTTCCACAGTCCCCGCAACCGATGTCGCAGCCACTAGTCATTGCCGGTCGTGAGTTCAGCTCGCGCCTCATGCTTGGAACGGGAAAATTTCCGTCCAACGAATCGATGCGCGATGCCCTCGCGGCCAGCGGCACCGGCATCGTGACCGTGGCCCTGCGCCGTGCCGACCTTTCCGGAAAGCATGACCCCTACGCCAACATCCTCGAGTTCGTGGATGCGGAAAAATATCTCATCCTGCCCAACACCAGCGGCGCGATGAATGCCGAGGAGGCGGTGCGGCTCGCCCGTCTCGCGGCGGCAGCGGGACTGCCGAAGTGGGTGAAGCTGGAGATCCATCCTGATCCCACCTACTTGCTGCCCGATCCGATCGAGACCCTCAAGGCCGCCGAGATTCTCGTGAATGAAGGCTTCACCGTGCTGCCGTACATCAATGCCGATCCGGTTCTCGCCAAGCGTCTTCAGGAAGTCGGCGTCGCGACGGTCATGCCGCTCGGCGCTCCCATCGGCAGCAATCGTGGCATTTCCACGCGCGACCAGATCCGCATCATCATCGAGCAGGCCACCGTGCCGGTTGTGGTCGATGCCGGCATTGGCGCTCCAAGTCATGCGGCCGAGGCAATGGAGCTCGGTGCCGATGCGGTGCTGGTGAATACCGCGATTGCCATCGCCAGTGATCCCGTCCGCATGGCCCAGGCCTTCAGAAAAGCGGTCGAAGCCGGACGCGAGGCATTCGAGCTCGGACTTCCGGAAGCGGAAGATCGTGCCATCGCGACCAGCCCGCTCACGGGCTTTCTTTCCTGAGCGGGATCGAAACGCGCTTCGTCTCCTCCTTTGCCCCGATCTCCAGCGGAACCACGGAGGCTCCGGAAGCGTAAACCTGATAGAGCTGGCCACGCTTCACCTTGACCGTGAAGTAACGGTTCGCGTCATCTGTTAGAGAGGGGCTCTTTCCGGTCGCCGTGACGACATCGCCCTGCATCACCTTCAGATCGACCGGCTCACGCTTCCCTTCTGAGGTGACCTCGATCCGCAGCTCGCATTCCTCCGGAGCGGGCAGGGATTTCGCGCCAAGTGTTAGATAACGTCCGGTCACTTCCACGCCCGGCACCGAGCTGTCCTTCAAGTCCCAGATCATCGGGAAATGATGACCGGTATCCTTCCACGACGTCGCGTAGATGCCATGCACCACACTGCCTTCGATCGCCCGCGCGGCATCCGGCAGCATCCAGCCGTGGTCAAAGCCGGCCTGGTCCGGATTGTATTCGGTGAACTGCCAGGTCTTCGTTTCGGGAAGCCAGAGCTCGACCCAGTTGTGGTTGCCCTCCTTGGTGGTCCACATCGCCGTGCCGACAATCCGCGCCGGGATGCAGACGCTGCGCAGGGCATCGGTCAGCAGGATCGAAAGCCCGCTGCACGAGGCCAGCTTCAGCTCGATCGACTCCGCCGGACCCTGGTTTGCGGCGCGACGCCTGGTGCTGTATTTCACGCCCAGTTCCTTCTCGATTCCAGCCGTCAGCTTCACGGCGGCTTCGGTCGCGTTCTTGCAACCCTCGACCTGCTTGCGGAATCGGTTCAGAAAGCCCTCTCGCCAGTCGTCGCGTGCCTCATCGAGGGTGGCGTAGGGCAGCACATCGTTGAGGAAAATTTCATCCGGGATGTCCTTTCCCCAGGGGAACTCGTTTCTCGCCTGAACAGCCAGGGTGACGTTCTTTGCCAGGAATTCCGGCGAGAGTTTTTCAACGTCACGATCCGGAAGGTGATCCACGAGAAAGGTTGCTGCCGTCTGGTGATCGGAGGAAACCAGTTTCAAGGTTGCTGCCTTCAGGTCTTCACGGGGACCGGCAAACGCGACCGGCATCCACAGGCATGAGATCAGGAAAACGAAGCGCATGACCGCTCAAATCAGGTCGGGAATGGCTAGGCAAGGATTTCCCGAGCTGCCTCATGACAAATTCTTGGGTGTGGGATCGACGAGCGGTTGCCCGGCTAGGCCGTGGTTGAAGCCTTGGGGGGGTGCCAGGGGCGAAGGTGAACCGCTGTCGAATGGTCGTCTTATCCCATTCAGATCTTGTACGAGGAGCGTAGTAATCTAACCATTCGAGCCCACCAGTCTTTTCATGGAGGTGGTGGTTCCGACCCGGATTCGTCCGGACTGCCATCACCGATCCTTGTAGGTCTCCGACCAGAGCAAATGGCTTATCTTCACTGATTGCTTTCCAGCGATCAGAAAACTGCCGATCTCCAATCCAAGATAGGGCTCAGGCTTCCTCCAGGACAATCCGTGGGAATACCGGCTTCGGCTTTCCGATCTCATGCCCGTCGGAAAGCAGGCCCCATTTCAGGTCATCCAGCTTCATGGAAAGGAGATCGTCGCGACGAAGTTGGGCGGCGATTTTCGCAGCCGCCTGTGGCAGTACCGGCGAAAGCAGGATGGCGCACTGGGCGAGACTTTCCGCGAGGTGGTAAAGCACGGTCTGCACACGCGGGGCGTTCGCGGGATCCTTCTTCAGCTCCCAGGGTTTCATGCGCTCGGTGTAACCGTTGCAATGCACAACGTGGCGGCTGATGGCCTCAAGACCTTTCGCGACCTCGAACTCGTCCATGGCCCTGCGGTAGTCGGCGATCGACTGCGTCAGCGAGGCCTGCAGTGCGGTTTCCTCATCCGTCAGTCCGCCACCGGTGTGAAGGGTGCCGCCGGTGAAGTTCTGGCTCATGTTGAGCGCGCGGTTGCAGAGGTTGCCGAGTTCGTTGGCGAGCTCGGTGTTGAAGAGCATGACGAGGCGCTCGACATCGAAATTCGAATCCCGCCCGGTGACGATGTCGCGGACGAGATAGTAACGGATGGCCTCCACTCCGAACTTCTCGGCGAGTTCGTTGGGATCAACGATGTTGCCGAGGGACTTCGACATCTTGTCGCCACCGAGACCGTTCCAGAACCCATGGACCAACAGTCGAGGCATGCTGTCGTCACTGAAGCCCATGGCATGGAGCATGCAGAACCAATAGATGCCGTGTGCGGGGATCAGGATGTCCTTGCCGATCACATGCACCGGACGGCTGCCTTCCGGCCAGACATTCGAGAAGTCCGGCAGGCCGCTGCCCTCGGCGGCCTTGTAGCCGGCGAAGGAGACGTAGTTGATGAGGGCGTCGAACCAGACGTAGGTGACGTAGTGTTCATCGAAGGGAAATTCGATCCCCCAACGCAGGCGCTCTTTCGGGCGTGAAATGCAGAGGTCGATGCCGGAGTTTCGCTCCAGCGCGTTGAGCAGCTCGGATTTGCGGAATCCGGGGATGATGACCTCCGGAGTGGTTTCGAGGAAGTTCTTCAGCCAGTCGGTGTGCTCGCTGAGCTTGAAGTACCAGTTCTCCTCCTCGATCTCGACCACCTCGCCCCATTCAGGCCCGAAATTGCCCGCCTCGTCGCGGTCGCGATCCTGGAGAAACTGCTCCTGCCGCACCGAGTAGAATCCCGAGTGGGCCTTCTTGTAGAGCTGCCCCTGGTCCTTCAGCTCGGTGAGGATGGCGCGGACACAGGCCTTGTGGCGCTCGTCGGTCGTCTCCGCCCAGCCGTCGTAGCGGACGTCGAGCTTGTCCCAGAGATTGGAAAACTTCTTCGTCGTCCGCTTCACGAAGGTCGCGGGATGGACGCCTTCCTTTTCAGCGGTTTGCTGGACCTTCTGGCCATGCTGGTCCACCCCCGAAAGAAAGTACACCTCATCCCCGTGGAGACGACGGTAACGGGCGATCACGTCGGAAAGCACCTTTTCATAAGCATGCCCGATATGCGGCGATCCGTTCGTGTAGTCGATGGCAGTGGTGAGGAAGAACATGGGAGAGGAATTGCGGATTTCGGATTGCGGAATTCGGATTGGAAGGGGACAGGCCACCGCCGGGGCCGGGAGGAAAGCAGAGCAGGGGGCCCGGTGCAAGGCGGAGTGACTGAGGGGAAATCTCCGGATACATTCATTTTCAGCTCACCTTCCTAAAGCTTGAGATACTTGTCGATTTTCGAGCGCTCCGTCTCGTCGGGAATGCTGTCCACCCACTCCTGAATTTCCGATGGCGTCATCTCGAGATTCTTCATGCGTTGGCAGATCAGGGTGAGAAGCCCGGTCCTCTCTTCGCTGGGTTGCAACTTCAGAAGCCAGGAAGCGGCTTCGTAAACCTCGGGCTTGTTGAGAATGCGGATGCAATCGTCGACCACGGCCGGGGCCGATTTCAAGGGAAGCATTCGAAACATGCAGTCAAGCCGATCAGCGACCGGAGTTCCGGAAAGCTCACCCGCAAACCTGGCGATGTCGAGAATCCGCTTCTGGCTGATATCGTCCGCTGAACTGAATTCCGGAAACTGGAGTTGATTGATTTTTTCCAGAGCGAGGGCCGGATCCTTTTCCCAATCCTTGGTCACCGAGATCCACATTTCCTCATGCCGTGCGTCCAACGTCTTTCGAGCAAGGGCAAGCTGCCTGTCGGCAGCGCTGCTGCTGGTGCGGGGTGGGGATGTGTCGACGTGGGTCTCTTGCTTGGGTGCGACTGTTTGAAAGGACTCCTTCTTGCATGCGCAAAGGAATCCCAAGGCCATCAGCGGTAGAGTCTTCAAGTTCATGGAAGGTTTGAACTGCCGTCTTGAAGCACCAAGCGGAAGGATCGCTTTCCGGAAAACCGGAAGGTGCGGAAGCCCCGTTCATCGAGGGTGAGGATGTTTGGGGTGCTTAGGCGTTCGGCGAGGAGCACCAGGGTGGCATCGGCGAAATCCATCGGGATGTCCCGATAGCGGGCCATCAACCCGACCGCTGCGTCGATCCTGCTTTGCTCGAAAGCATCATCAATCACCACCAATCCTTGCCTGAGGAAGGCCGCCAGGGCCTCGGCACCTCCGGGGATGGCTTGCAGAAAATGCAGGGCTTCGGTGATGACGGCTCCCGTGGTGATGAAGCGGCCGATCAGCGGAGCCCATCCATGGCGAATCAGAGGATGTGCCGGGTCTTTTCGGTCGAACAAGGCGATGAGTGCACCGGTATCCACCAGGTAGAGAACCGGCTTCATTTCACCCGCCGATTGTTGCGCTTGATGGCAGTCCGGAAGGAATCGGGTTTGACTGCCTTGTCCGGGGTGGACTTCACACAGCCAAAGAAATCGCCTGCCCGTTCACCAAAAGCGGTCTGTTCGAACTCCCTCGCCAGCAACTCGCGAATGACGTCCGACTCGGACTTCTTGAGCCGTTTCGCCGTTGCCTTGAGGGTCGCACGCTGTTCTTCTGGCAGTCGGATGGTAATTGAAGAAGTGCTCATGGGGGCAGTATTGCCATGTGCAAGACAGAGCGCAAGACGCCTTTGCTGCTCTGACTCGCCCTGATCTTCCGGCAGTGGATTTCAAAAGATCTTGCAGCAGTCCTATCGCACAACCCTGCCACCCAGCGAAAGAATCCGCGCGTTCCCCTTCGCGGCTTCGGCCTCGGGGATGTTGCCGTCGCGGACGTACATCTGCGAAAGCGCGGTCCAGGCGAGCAGGTCGTTGGGTTGGAGCGTGACGGCTTGAAGGCCGCAGCCGATGGCTTCCTTGGTTTCGCCGGATTTCAGGAGGGCCAGACCGAGGGCGTGCCAGCCGTCGAAGAACTCCGGGTCGAGCGAAACACATCGACGATACAGGGCGATGGCCTCCTCCAACTCGCCGAGGGCCAGATGCCCGTTGGCGTCGTCAAAGAGGGAATCGCGATCTGTCATCCGTTCGTTCAGCGGCGGTTGAGGCGTTCGACCTTGGCGGATTCGACGCGTTCGGTCAGCCAGGTATCGAGAGCGAAGCGCTGGTTCATGCTGGCGGCGCTGCTGACTTCATTCTTCAGCGTGGCGACCGGGTCAGGCTGCTTGAAGACCTCGCGCTTTTCGACGAAGGCGATGAAGATCTGGGTTGGCTCGACCAGAAGGTCGGCGACCGTTCCGGGGTCCACCAGCGAGGTCGAGCTGAAGAGCGCCTGGGGCTCGGAGGCGGAAGATGGGCGGGTGGAGGCGGTCACGGGTCCGACGGTCTTGGTTTCAAGACCGGCTTCCTTGGCGGCATCTGCGAAGGATTTGCCGGCAGTGACGGCTTCACGGATCTTCTTCAGTTGCTCGTCGGCGCTCTTGCGCATCGCCTCGCGGGCCTTTTCCTCGACGAACTGTTCGCGGGCCTGGTCGCGGGCCTCCTCGAAGGTCTTCACACGTGAGGGCTCCTCGCCGTCGAGTCGGGCGACGAGCCACTTGTTGTCGCCGATCTGAAGGGCGTCGGAAATCTTTGAGAACGGATCGGAGGTTTCCTTGAGGCTGAAGAGCAGGTCGGAGACCTTGCCACCGCGGCTGCTCTTGTGGAGGGGCAGGGCGAGATCGCCGGCGGCGGTGGAGGCGGCGAAGAGATCGGTGGTCTTGATTTCGAACCCGTTCTGCTTGGCGAGTTCCTCGAAATTGGCACCCTTCTTCTGCTGGAGTTCGCTGAGGAAGTCATCAAACTTCTCGACGAATTCCTGCTGTTTGCGCTGGCGTTCCTCGAGAACCTTCGGGTCTTCCTTGGTGGGATCAGGCTTTTCGGGTTTTTCGGGATTGGCGGGATCCGCAGGCTTGGCCTCGTCCGGCTTGGTCTCGGGAAGCTTCGCTTCGGCCACGAAGTAGGTGAACTTGCGCTTCGGCTCGGTGCGGAACGAGTCCTGGATGGTGTCCCAATAGGCCCTGATCTCGTCGTCGGTCGGTTTCAGGGCTTCCTTGAAGGGAGGAAGCTCGATGCGGGCGACCTGGGCGGTGACCTGCTGGCGGCGAAGGGCGGAACCGGTGGCGACGATCTTCTCGTTCACGCCGAGTCCGGAGCCGAGGATCTCACCGAGCTTCTTCGCGGTGAGGCTGTCGGCGGTGAGCTCGCGGATGTCGGACTCCGCCAGGCCCTTGGAGCCGAGATACTGTTGGACGACGTAGCGGTATTTGTCCTGATCGAACTTGCCGTCCTTGGTGGCGAAGGCCGGATTGGTGCGGATGGCCTCGCTGATCTCCTCTTCGGAAGGATGGATGCCGAAGGTGTCCTTGGCATTGCGGAGAATCATGCGCTTGATGAAAAAGCTCTCGCTGGTTTCGTCCTCGTTGCCGCCGAAGGCTCCCATGTTGCTGACGAACTCATACATCTGCAGGCCGTAGGCGAGCTCGAGGGAGGACTTTCCGAGGCGGACGAACTCGGGGCCGTCGTAGTTCGTGCCTTCCACCTGGATGTAGGCCTTCCCTCCGCCCATGCCCTTGAGATGGCCGACGTCGAGGAAGAGGAAGCCAAGGAACAGGCCCACGAGCACCACGAAGGTCAGGCCGGTGTAGTTGCGGATGTTTTCGATCATGCGGAAAGCTCCCGCCGTTGCGCGGGTCCGGGGAGTAAAGGGGGCCGGATGCCGGGCATCAATCCCAATTCTGCGGCAGTTTCAGGTGTCCGCCGGACGGACGGTTTCCCGATTCACTTCGACTGTTCCAGCATCCGCAGCAGGGGGGCCTCGGCGCGGGAGCGGATGGCTTCGTCCATTTCCACCCGTGGGGCGAGGTTCGCCAGGCAGTCGCGGAGCTTCTGAAGGGTGTTCATCTTCATGTAGCGGCAGTCGGCGCAGGCGCAGCGATCCGTCGGGCCGGCGATGAGGTTCTTGTCCGGGCATTCCTTGCGGAGGCGGTGGAGCATGCCGCTTTCGGTGACGACGATGATGTCCTTGACCGGGGCATTGCGGCAGAAGCCGATCATTTTCTCGGTGGAACAAACCTCGTCGGCCAGCAGTCGGACGGCCTGGGTGCACTCCGGGTGGGCGACGACAAGCGCGTCGGGATACTCATCCTTGATGCGGCGGATCGACTCGCGGGTGAACTCGACGTGGACGTAGCAATTGCCCTTCCAGAGGTCCATTTTCCGACCGGTCTGCTCCATGACCCAGGCTCCGAGGTTCTCGTCGGGGACAAAGAGGATGGGTCGGTCGGCCGGGGCCTTGTCGACGATCTTGCAGGCGTTTCCGGAGGTGACGATCACATCGCAGAGCGCCTTCACGCCGGCGGAGCAGTTGATGTAGGCGATGACGTAGTAGTTCTTTTCGGCGTTGGCCTTGAGGAAGGCCTCGAGGTCGGGGGCCGGGCAGGATTGCTCGAGCGAGCATCCGGCATCGGCATCCGGGAGGACGACGATTTTTCCAGGATTCACGATCTTGGCCGTTTCCGCCATGAAATGGACGCCGCAGAAGACGATGACGTCGGCCGAGGTTTCCTTGGCGTGGTAGGCGAGGCCGAGCGAGTCCCCGACGTAGTCCGCCACATCCTGGATGTCGCCCGTCTGGTAGTTGTGGGCGAGGATCACGGCATTGCGTGCCTTTTTGAGGGCAAGAATCTCCTCCTTGAGGTCGAGGGTAGGCGCGGCGGCGGTCATGGGCGCACTTTGGAGGACGGGACCGGATTGGACAACGCCGGAGTGGATGAATCCTGCTGGGTGACGCTCAGGATCCTGTAAAAGCGGCTGCGGGGTCCAAGGGCGGCCTGAAGCGCAGTCTGATCGAGCGGGTGCTCGCTGGAAATGAGGAAGATCCTCTGGTTGGCCGGGTCGGAAGGGCCGCGTGGCTGGATGGTCACAGAGGTTACTCCGGCCAGGGCTTTCCAGATTTTCTGGACCGCCAGTTGGCGGGTGTGGCAGCCGACTCCGTCCACGGCAACGCGGCACTCATCGGCGGAGGCGGGGAAAAGCGATAGCGTCAGGCAAGCGAGGAGCAGACGGATCATCCAGCATCCTGGTCCGGATCCGCAGTTTCGCCAGTCTCGTTTGCAACGATCTGCATGGAACCGCTGTGGGAGGCGCCCTGTTTGACGATCAATCGCGAGGCCTGGACCAGGCCGCTGAGCTTGGCGCGTTTTTCGAGGGTGATGGCTCCGGAGCAGTGGATCTGCCCGCTGACCTGCCCGTCGATGAAGACCTCGGCGGCGTGGATGGTGTTGAGGAATTCGACCTTGGCCCCGCGCTCCACGCGGAGGACCTCACAACGCACATTGCCCGGAATCTTTCCGTGACTGCGGATCACGAGGTCCCCTGAGCAATCGACCGCTGCGGCGAGCTCACCGAGAACGGTGAGGTTGTGGCAGACGATTGGAACTCCGGAAACCGCACCGCTTTTGGAAATGACCACGTCGCCCCGAGTCTGGATGCGCCGATTCCAGCGGTCGTCGATGGAGTAGTTCTTCAGGCTGATGTAGGCGCCGCAGGATGGACACTGGCTGGACTGGGCGTCGCCGACCGTGGTGTGGGCGATCCCGCAGTCGAAGCACACGACCTTCCGGGGCATGGGGTTTCTGCCGAGAATTCTCTGGAGGAAGGTCTGCGGGCGCTGGACCGGGGGATCGGGCCGACGAAACGGGGAAAGCGGCTTGGAAGGCTCCGGTTCCGGCTCGGAATCGGCCTCTAAAGAACGATCCGGGGCAAAGCGGGTCGTGGGTTCCGTGCGACCCACCGCCTTGCCGTCCTTGACCTGGAAATGCCGCCCGCAGGCGCGGCATGCGGTGGAAACCACGATTGCAGGCTCGCTCTGGGCGTTTCCGCATTGCGGGCAGAATACCTCAATGCGCAGGCGCGCGGGTCTGGAGGCCATAATGGATCAGGCGCTTGCTCCTCCAGGCGGGCTGCAGGAACTCATTCAGGAAACGACACCTGCTGGGGCGTCCTGTTTCGGAGCTTCCGGCTTGATCTCCGCTGGCTTGGCAGGAGCAACCCCGGTGGAGGCTGGAGTGCCAACGGTGGACTTTCCGACGAAGACGGCTCCCGCCTCGATGGAGAGGGTCTTCGCCTTGATGTCGCCGACCACTTCAGCACCGACCTTGAGTTCAACCCGGTCGGTGACCGTGATGTTGCCGTGAATCTTGCCGTACACCACGAGGGTGGCGGTCTTGATTTCGGCCCTGATACGGGCATTTTCCCCGACGGTCAGGTTGCCGTCTGAAGCGATGTCACCCTCGATCTTGCCATCGACCAGGAGGTCATTGGTGAATTTGACGCTGCCCTTGATCTCAACATCCGAGGAGAGGACGTTGCGGGTGCCTGCGCTGACCGGGCGCTGCACAGGAGCGGCGGGAGATGGATTGAAGGATGGAGCCGGGGCCTGAGGCTCGGAACGGAAGGAATCCGATGGGGATGGAGCAGGACGGGAAGTGTCCGTCGTATCTTGGCCAATGACTTTTTTGAACACGCGCGAATTGAACGGTGAGGGGTGAAGAAGTCAAATCGTTTCCCTGCTCATTGTTGCCCTGGAGCAGGAGGTGCGGGTTCAGCAGGCGGGTTGGGTGGCTCGATCGGGATGGTCTCCAAACCACCCGGAAGGCCGGGAGAGGGTTGCATCAATCCGGGGAGATCTCCGAGGTTTGCCGGTTTCACATCATCCTTGGCAGGAGCTGGCGGTGGTGGAGGATCGATTTCCACCGGAGCCTTGGCCTTGAGGTTGAGGAGATGCTGATCGGCAAGGGAGTTGGTGAAATTGTTCGTGGCGTAATCGGTTTTGGCTTGCTCGTAATAGCCGCGGGCCTTGTCGAGGTCGCCTGCGAGCCGGGCGATGTCGCCGAGCTGCGTCAAGGCGTATGGGGCGAGATACTTGCCTGCGGGGTTTCCGATGATCGATTGGAAGGCGGCCTCGGCATCGCCGGTCTTGCCTTGGGAGAAAAGTTTCGAGCCAAGCGAGGCCTGCGCGGATGCCCAGGCGGGGTGGGTGGGGCTGGCCTGGGTGAAGGACTTGAGCGCATCAATCGCGGCATCCTGCTGGCCCTCGTTCCATTGCTTCTCAGCCCCAAGCAACACGGCACTTCCCGCAGCAGCGGTCCCCGGGAAATCCTTGGTGATCGACTGGATGGTCGGGAGATCCTCGGCTTTCAGCAGGAGTGCTCCGGCGTCCCGTTCCTTGCTGGCCTTGATCCCGCGATACACCACGACCCCGCTTCCCGCGAGCGCGGCGAGGATCGAAACGACGATGAGCCCCTTCTGGTTGCGGTCGAGGAACTGCTCGAATGCGCTCGGTCCGTGGGAAATTTCTCCGAGGAGCTGTGGGGTGTCTGTGGTGTCTTCGGGCATCGGAATCGTCTAAGCCTGCGTGGCGAAGGGGATTAAGGATGGGGCGCGAATGAAATCAATGCGGAAGTGGCGGAACCGGTCCGATGGGATTTTCGTGGCAAGGTGGCTCCGTGTTCCTTTATCATCTCCACCGCATGGCAGGGCGAGTGTATGTGGTGGCGGGAGAACTGAGCGGCGACGCCCATGGCGCGGGGCTCTTGAGGGCGCTTCGACACTTGCATCCAGGCCTGGAAATCGCCGGGGCCGGAGGACCGGAAATGCAGGCCGTGGGTGGGCCGAAGGTCCGCGACTGGGTCGAGGATGCCGCGGTCGTGGGAATCTGGGAGGTGCTCAAGCACTACAAATGGTTCAAGTCCCGCTTCGATGAGATGCTCGCCGAGTTCCGCGAGATGCGTCCGGAGGTCCTGCTGCTGATCGACTACCCGGGCTTCAACCTGCGCTTCGCCGAGGCCGTGAAGACCGAGTTTCCCGAGACCCGCATCGTTTACTACATCAGCCCGCAGGTCTGGGCCTGGAACAAGGGCCGCATCCCGAAAATGGTGCGCCTGCTCGACGAAATGCTCTGCCTGTTCCCCTTCGAAAAGCCGATCTTCGAGGACGCCGGGCTGAAGACCACCTTCGTCGGCCATCCACTGGTCGATGAGCTGGAGGAGCACCGGATCCCCGGAGTGAAGGCCGATGACTCGCTCGTCGGACTTTTTCCCGGCAGCCGCGAACGCGAGGTGGCGCGACTTTTCCCGATGATGATCGAGACCGCCAAAGCCCTTCGCGAGAAGCGCCCGGGCCTCCGCTTTGAAGCCCCCGCCGCCTCGCCCAAACTCGCGGCCATGATGCGCTCGATGATTGCCAACGCCCGCGTGGGAAGCCTGATCCAGGTCACCGATGGCGGCAGCCATTCCCTGATGCAGCGCGCCGTCTGCGGGGTGATCGCCAGCGGCACGGCGACGCTCGAAGCGGCCTGCTTCGGGCTGCCCTATTGCCTCGTTTACAAGGTCGCCTGGCCGACCTTCATTGCCGGCAGCCTGCTGGTGAAACTGGAGCACATCGGTCTGGTCAACATCCTCGCCGATGAGGAGGTCGTGGAGGAATTCATCCAGGCCGATGCCGAGCCGATCTCCGTTTCCAGAGCGCTCGACCGCTTCCTGGACGAGCCGCACCACCGCGAACGCGTCCGCGAAGGGCTGTCCCAAACGGCGGCGAAACTCGGCGGCCCTGGAGCCCACGAACGCGCCGCCCAGGCCGTCGATTTCTGGCTGCGGTCGCACGCTTGAGGAAATCCGCTCCTTCGGGGTTGCCTTCCCGCGTCGAGCCGCTATTCAGGGCGCGCGATGAAAGCCTTTCACCTGTTCATGGTTCTTGCAGCCGCGACCTTTGTCTCCTGCGAACGTCACGACTTCGAGGAAACGAAGAAGCTGAGTGAGCCGCACGGTGCCCATGCTGCCCATGCGGAAGGGGAGCACGCCGATCCCGGCAGCCACGCCGAGGGTGCCAAGGACGAGCACGCCCCCAAGGCCGAACACTGATCAGTCGCGCACACGGCGATAGCTCAGGAAACACTCTCCTTCGGACGTCGGTTCGAAGGCGCTCAGTTCAAATTTCAACGAGGCCGGTAAAAACGCGCCCGGAACGCCGGTGGGAGTCGGAGCGGATTTTCCGCCGAACAAGGTGTGACCCGCCCAGGTGAGATGAAACTCGTCGATCGCATCGAGTTCCGCCAGTGATCGGATCAGGCTGCCGCCGCCTTCGCAGTGGAGTCGCTCCACGCCGTGATCTCGGGCGAGGAGTTCGAGAAATGCTTCCAGGGAGGCATGATGAATCACGGCTCCCTTGATCGGTTGGACCTCACCGCCACCTGTCGCCAGCAGATGGATTTCCCCACCTGGCGTGGTGAAAATCGGGTGGCTGCGATCAAAGTTCCCGCTCGCGGAAACCACGCAGCGCAGCGGGTTTTCCGGCGAGGTCATCGTCATCCGATCTGCCGCCCAAGTGCCGCGCCCGACCATCAACGCCTGTGCGCCGAGTCGCAGTTCCTTCAGCCGCGCATGATCCGCCGCCGAGGTCCAGCCGGACGGACGCCGATCCACCGCCGAGATCTTTCCGTCTGCGGAAATGGCGAGGTTGGTGCTGATCCACGGACGGTCCATCGCGCTCATTTCCCACTAGATTCGAAAGATTTCCAACCACGAATGGTCACGAATGAACACGAATCAAGAAATCTGAAACCCAGGGTTCTGAGATTCGTGTCCATTCGAGTTCATTCGTGGTTTTCCTTCTTCAATTTCCCGGACTTGCCGAAGCGGTCCAACCGCGTATCGTCGCCGCATGAGCACCCCTCAACCGAAGATCACCGCCTACCTGAAAACCTTCTGCGGCTGGAGCGAAGGCGTCCGCGCCATCTTCCGCAAGTATGGCCTGGAGTGGGAGGAAAAGGACATCATCAAGAACCCCGCCTTCCGCTGGGAAATGGAACAGCGCAGCGGCCAGTCGCTTTCCCCCTGTGTCGAGATCGACGGCCACATGCTGCCCGACATCAGCGGCGACGAGGTCGAGGCCTGGATGACCGCCAACGGCTACTTCGCCAAGAGCGACGCCCCTGCCGATGCCCCCACAAACTCCTCCTGCACCGACGAGCAGCACGAAGCCATGGCGCTCGGAAAGCTGCCTGCGATCGGGAAGATCAAGTTCCTGGGTTGAAGAAAGTTCTAAATTCTAAGCACTAAGTTCTAAACGAAGAATCTGAACTCCGCGTTCTCCGCGCCTCCGCGTGAGAGGTTCTTCCGATTAAGGCTTGGTTTTAGCCTCACGGCTTGAGTGGGACTATGCTGATGAGTTGGTGACTTGTCGGAAATAGGCCTCCTTTTTCCTTTTTCCACGGATCGCCAGCGCAATCCACAGACCCGTCCATGCAATCGGGATCGGCCAGAGTGGAATAACCAGACGCCAGTCGTTCACTCCAAATTCAGAGGCGGCGTCGGTTTGTCCCCACGAGGGCAGCCACCTTCCATAGGTCTGCTGCAGCCAAAGTGGTTCTTCTGGTGCCGAAATGAGACGCCATGTGGTAATCTCAAATCTCCTGGGTGGCCCTCCGCCCATGTCTTGAAAGGCTTTGAAGTGTCTGAACTGGAGGTTGCCGTTCAGAATGGCAAGTGAGCGTGTCTGCTCGTCCGCGATATACAAATCCAAGGGGTGAAACTCCCTATAGGAAAGGCCTCGAAGCGACTCCAGAGATCTGAACCAGCAGGCAGCGAGAAACAACCCGGACACGATCCCGAACCAGAACCGCCGCGAACGGTGCAGGTAGAACTTCGGGCGCTGGGGACGGTCATTCATGCATCTGAATTCTTCCACCGACCTGTCCTTCGTAGCTTCAGCGGAGAAGGATCACCCGGCACAAACCCTTCTCTTCCGGACCGCTTCCGCGAAGCCTTCGAGCACCTCGACCGTATCGTCCCAACCAATGCAGGCGTCGGTGACCGATTGGCCGCGGACCATGTTCGGGCTGATTTTCTGCGCGCCTTCGACGAGGTTCGACTCGATCATCACCGACGTGATCGCCCGACATCCTTCTGCGATCTGCTTGCCGAGCGCCTTCGCCACCAGTGACTGGTTGCGGAAGTCCTTCAGGGAATTTCCGTGCGAACAGTCGATCATCACATGCGGCGGCAGGCCCTGCTCCTTCAGCATGGCCACCACCTCCGCAATCGAGTCCGCGTCGTAGTTCGTGCCGGACTTTCCTCCGCGCAGGATGATATGGCAGTCGTCGTTGCCGGTGGTCGCCACGATGGCGGAAACGCCCTGCTTCGTGACCCCGAGAAAATGATGCGGGCAGCTCGCCGAGCGGATCGCATCCAGCGCGATCTGGATCGAACCACCGGTGCCGTTCTTGAATCCAACTGGCATCGAAAGACCCGACGCAAGTTCGCGATGAACCTGCGATTCCGTGGTCCGTGCCCCAATGGCTCCCCACGCGATCAGGTCCGCCACATACTGCGGGGAAATGGTATCGAGGAACTCCGTGCCAGCCGGAATCCCGAGGTTCGCCAGCTCTAACAGCAACCCTCGAGCAGCACGCAGGCCGTGGTTGATGTCATAGGAGTCATCCAGATGCGGATCATTGATCAAACCCTTCCACCCGACCGTTGTGCGCGGCTTTTCAAAATAGACCCGCATGATGATCTGAAGGTCCGCCTTCAACCGGTCGGCGTGCTCCTTGAGCTTCTTTCCATAGTCGATCGCCGCTTCCGGATCATGGATCGAGCAAGGCCCCACCACCACCAGCAAGCGGTCGTCCTGGCCCTTCAAAATCGCCGCCGCCTCATTCCGGGCGGAGCCCACCACGTCCATCGCCAGCTCGGTCATCGGCAGGAAATAGCCCAGCACGGCCGGAGAAATCAGCGGCTTGGTGGCGGAAATGCGGAGGTCGTCGGTGCGGGGCATGGATGAGGAGAAAGTTCCAAGTTCCAAGTGGCAAGTGCCAAGGGGAGAAAGCACTAAATCCTAAGCACGAAATTCGAAACGAAGAATCCAAGCTCTGCGTTCTCCGCGCCTCCGCGTGATAATTTCTTCAGGGATCGTGAGGCTGCGGCGGCTTCAAGAAACGCTCTTCTTCCAGCTTGTCCCCGCGTCGGATCCAGAGAGGCCAGAGGATGGCCCAGATCAGAGCGAGTGGCCAGAAGGGGATACCGAAATGCCTGTGGGTGAGGTAACCCTGTTGCTTGTACGAAGGTGAGGAGGGCACCTCGAATGAGGATTCGCTGAAATCCACTCCCGTGTGATGGAATCCATGCCACTCGTCAGGCCCCCATCGGCCACTTCCGACTTTGGGTGTATTCCAGATGAACCAGAGGGTGCCTTTGTGCAGAACCAATTCCTTATAGTGGTCTGTGTCAAACGAGACGCCACTTGGAATATCAGGAGGGTAAAAAGTGATCGGTTCGCCGCAGCGACTCGCGATCCTTGGGCGGCGGTAGGAAAGCCCCAAAGCAGAATATCGGTAACTCAGACACGAGGAAACCAGCAGCATGAGCACCACCAACCCACCCCAAAACCTCCGCGAGCGATGCAGGTAGAACTTCGGGCGCTGGGGAAGGTCATTCATGCGTCTGAACTCTTCCACCGATCACCGATCACGGCTCACCCGGCACAAACTCTTCTCTCCCTCACCGCCTCCGCGAACCGATCGAGCACGCTGACCGTATCCTCCCACCCAATGCACGCGTCCGTGACCGATTGTCCGCGGGTCATGTTCGGGCTGATCTTCTGCGCGCCTTCGACGAGGTTCGACTCGATCATCACCGAGGTGATGGCCTTCGAGCCTTCGGCGATCTGCTTGCAGAGGGCGTTGGCGACGAGGGGCT
>JAIXPW010000092.1 GCA_027485995.1 Verrucomicrobiaceae bacterium | reverse complement strand
TCAGCCGGTCGAGATCGCGGGTGGCGAGCACCGCGCAGAGCAAGGCCGGCATGTCCTTCATGTGGCCCTTGCGCCGGGCGTAGAGGGCGGTCTGCGCGAGGAAATCGACGTCCACCGACTTGGCCAGCTCAAGCACGCGGTCGAGCTGCGTCTCGGCGGTGGCGTAGTAGGTCCGGGTCAGGCAGCCGGTGGCGGCCAGCCGGGCGAGCGTCGCCTTGGGCGAAAGCTCGTAGGCCGGTGCTCCCGCGTCGTTGCGGACGGTCGCCGCAGGAAGCAGGGCGCCGCGGAGGGATTGGAAGAGGTTCTTGTTGGCCATCGTGGTGTGTCCGTCGGTTGCAGCGGACAGCCATTTCTTTGGCATGCGGTGTGCCAAGTCAGAAATCAGCATGCCGGAGAGCATGCAATTCATTGGTATTTAGTGGATCATGGAAATTCATGAAAAACCTGTTCAGTTCTCACTCGGAAATTCTTCTGTAAAAGCTTAGCAGAATTTCTAAAGGTTTATCCATGAAGCGAGTGGCGATCGGGCTGTTGGGAACCAAGTTGGACAGTGGTCTGGGATCGGATCGCTGGGAGTTCTGGCGGCCGACGGTTTCCCTCTTTCAGCATGAGGATCTGCTGTTCGACCGCATGGAGCTCCTCGCGGAGCCGAATTTCTCGACCATCTCCAAGAGGGTCATGGACGACATCCGGCAAGTCTCCCCTGAGACGGAGGTGCGGCTGCATGAGGTGAAGTTCGGGCGCGATGCCTGGGACCTGGAGGCGGTCTATGGAACGCTGCACGACTGGGCGCGTTCGTATCGATTCGACCCGGAGCATGAGGAGTACTACATCCACATCACCACGGGCACACACATCGCCCAGATTTCGCTCTTCCTCCTCAATGAGGCCGGCACCCTGCCAGGCTTGCTGATCCAGACCTCGCCACCGGTGGGACGGTCGAATCGCAAGTCTCCGACCGCAGGCTATTCGCTGATCGATCTCGATCTCTCCAAGTACGATAAACTTAGTACCCGCTTCGCCGAGGAACAGGCCCAGGCCACCGACTTCCTGAAAAGCGGCATTGCCACGCGCAACGCGGCTTTCAACCGGATGATCGACCGGATCGAGCAGGTGGCCCTTCGCTCAAAGTCACCCATCCTGCTCCACGGCCCGACCGGCGCGGGAAAGTCCCAGCTCGCGAGAAGGCTGCACGAGCTCAAGCGACAGCGGGGCGGCTTGAAGGGCAGCTTCGTGGAAATCAACTGTGCGACCCTTCAGGGCGACACCGCAGCTTCCGCCCTCTTCGGTCACGTGCGGGGCTCCTTCACCGGAGCGCAGCGCGATCGTCCCGGGCTGCTCCGCGAGGCGGATGGCGGCATGCTGTTTCTCGATGAGATTGGCGAACTCGGCCTCGACGAGCAGGCGATGCTGTTGAGGGCTTTGGAGGACAAGACCTTCCTGCCGGTGGGCTCGGATCGGACGGTGACCAGCGACTTCCTGCTAATCGGCGGCACCAACAAGGACCTGCGGGCCGAGGTGGCTGCGGGTCGTTTCCGTGAGGACCTGCTGGCCCGCATCAACCTTTGGACCTTCACGCTGCCATCCCTCGCCCAGCGACGTGAGGACCTGGGTCCGAACCTCGACTATGAGCTCAAGCGTTTCGCAGTCACCCATGGTCGCGAGGCCAGCTTCAACAAGGAGGCCCGGCAGAGATTTCTGACTTTCGCCGAGTCCGCCGATACCCCCTGGTTGGGAAACTTTCGGGATCTCAACGCCGCCGTCACCCGCATGGCCACACTGGCTCCGCGCGGTCGAATCCGGGTGGAGGAGGTGGAGGAGGAAATCCTTCGTCTTCGTGAAAGCTGGAAGCGTCCCGGAGATCCTATCCGGTCCGAGGTCGTGGATCTCAGTGAGATTCTGGAGCCTCAGGACGTGGAGGAGATCGATCCATTTGACCGCATCCAACTCGCCCATGTTGTCGCAGTCTGTCGAAGGGCCAAGTCGCTATCGGACGCGGGTCGCGAGCTTTTTGCCGTCAGCCGGAAAAAGCGCGCAGTCACCAACGATGCGGATCGTTTGAAAAAGTATCTCGCGAAGTTCGGCCTCGATTTTGAGCGCTGTCAGTCATCATGAAGGGCATCAGCCACCCATCTTCCGGCGGATCTGTATCAGCATTTGGTTCACCCGATCACGATCAGGTTCTTCAGGAAGAGTTGAGGAGACACACGCTTGCTTGACCCGCTCAAGTTGTCCCCCGGCCTGGCCAACGAGGGGTTCGTAGTCGAATTCCCCAGCAAGCACCTTCAGGAGAAAATCCAAGTTTAACCACCGGACATGGAGAACGCCATCAGTCGCGATTTCATCTGCCATGTCGAGTCGTCTCAGCCTGAGGAGCAGATTCTTCGAGTCAGCGCCCCTCCCGTGCCTGACATTTGTCTGATAGTGGGCCTCAGTGCCTTGCCCCACCCATGCCCAGTGGTCGCGATGGCCTTGGAATGCGCGCGGAACGAGTCCGGTTAGCAGTGCATCCATGTCAGGGGCTGTCCAAGATGGCGGAGACCGATATTTGGTTCTTCCCGCGATTTAGTGGGTGGCCTCCGGTCGCAGGTCCAGGCGACCGCAGTAGAAGAGGATCCGGGTGCGATAGTTCGAGAACTTCCTGAAGCCTCTCACTGCGGCCTTGATCGACTGAATCTTGCTGTTGAGACCCTCCGCTGCCGCATTGCTGATCCGATGCCGGAAGTAGGACAATAGTCCGGCTAAATGCTTCTTGAGCATCCTTGCCACACGT
>JAIXPW010000029.1 GCA_027485995.1 Verrucomicrobiaceae bacterium | reverse complement strand
TTGACGAAGCGGTTGATGTTCGACTCGTCGAGCGGGGCATCGAGCTCATCGAGCACGCAGAACGGACTCGGCTTGATCATGTAGATCGAGAACAGCAGCGCGACGGCGGTCATCGAACGTTCGCCACCGGAGAGCAGCGTGATCGACTGCAGCTTCTTGCCCGGCGGCTTGGCGATGACCTCGATGCCGGATTCGAGCGGATCGCTTTCATCGAGCAGCATCAGGTCGGCCTGGCCCTTCTCGCCGAAGAGTTCCTTGAACATCTCGCGGAAGTTGGTGCGGACCTGGGCGAAGGTTTCGGCGAAGCGGCGTTGGGTTTCCTCGTTGATGCGCTCGATGACTTCGAGCAGCTCGGTCTTCGAGCGGACGAGGTCGTCGTGCTGGCCACGGAGGAAGCTGTGCCGCTCCTCGAGTTCGTCGTATTCCTCGATGGCGTCGAGATTGACCGGGCCCATGGAATCGAGGCGGCGCTTGAGGTCGTTGACGATCGACTCGACAAAGGTCCAGTCTGGTTCGCCGGTCATGTCGCCCGGGATCTCGATGGCCTCCTCGGCCTTGGTGTTGACCACCACGGTCGGCATTTCCTCGTCCTCTTCATCGGAGGCGACAACGGTCTCGCGCCCGCCGCGTGCCTGCTGGGCCTTTTGCGAAGCGATGCAGAGCAACAGCGCATGGGCATCGGGCTCGAAGGTGGAAATCTCGATCTGATGGCGCTCCTGAATGGTCTGGACGAGGCTTTCGAGACGGAGCTCAAGCTTGGTCATCGCGACCTCCTCGCGGCCCTTCTGCTCGTTGACCTTCGAGAACTGGCGGCGCAGGTCGCCGAGCACGGCTTCCGCCTGTTCGATGACGGCAAGCAGTCCGTTGCGGCCTTCGGAGCGGGTGTTGATCTCGGTCTGGAGATCGTCGGCCTCGTAGCGATGCGTTTCACACTGCTCGTAAAGCGCGGCGCTCTCGGCAGTGGCGGCCTCGATGCGCTGCTCGAAGATCTCGATTTCCGACTCGCGACGCAGGCTGACCTCGCGGAGTTCGGCCAAGCGGGCCTCCATCGGCTTCTGCTGCTCCTCGGCGGCCTGCTTGGCGCGACGCTCGACGGCCAGCGACATGCGCAGTTCGTTGAGCCCTTCGGCGAATTCCATCTCACGGCGCGCGGCGGCATCGGCTTCGGCCTGGAGACGACGCTGATCGGCCTCGAGGGCCTCCAGTCGCTCACGGGCGGAGGCGAGTTCGTGTTCCAGCGTCTCGCGTGCTTCGGCGGCGTTGCGTTCGCGCTGATCGAGCTCGCCGCGTTCCCAGCGGACGTTGGTGAGCTTGGTTTCGAAATTCTCGACCTCGCGGGTGGCCAGGCTGAGCTGACCTTGAAGCGTGGAAACCTCCACCTTCTGGCGCTGGAGACGCTCGCGGGTGACCTCGACCTCTTCCTGAAGTTCGGTCAGGCGGCCTTCGAGTTCCTTGACCTTGTTGCGGGCCTCTTCCTCGGCGGCGGTCAGTTCGGCGACCTCGGCTTCGAGCGAACGGACCTCGTTCTGGCGCTCCAGCACGGAAGCCGAACCGTCTCCGGCCACGCCACCGCGCATCACGCCTTCCTTGCCTAACAGCTCGCCCTGGATCGTGGCGAACGTCGTGCCCGGCAGCGAGCTGCGGAGTCTAACAGCGGTGGCGATGTCCGGCACGATGAGCACGTCATCGAGGAGTCGCTCGATCACCGCCGTGACGCGGCCATCGGATTTCACGCGGTCGAGGGCCCAGGCGACGGCGCCTTCAGGGAGCGACTGCATCTGCGTACCGGCGGCGTGACCGACGAACTCCAAAGGCAGCACCGCGGCAACACCGAGGCGGTTTTCCGCGAGTCGGGCGATGATTTGCTCGGCAAGCCCGGAGCCCTCGACGAGCACGGCCTGGAGGTGACCTCCGAGGGCGGCTTCGATAGCACGGGCACAGGTGTTGTCGGCCTCGATCAGTCCGGCGAGAACGCCTAACAGACCTGGCTTGAAACGATCCGGCTCATCGAGTCCACCAAGGACGCTGCGGGTGCCCTTTTCAAATCCTTCACCGCTCGCCACGAGCTGGCGGACCACATCGAGACGCGACGAACGCTGCGACAGCACCTTGTGGGCCTCGGCGGCGGCCACGCGGGCGGCATCGAGGTCGCCACGGGTGTGCTGGTAGGTGCGCTCGGCTTTTTGGAAGGCTTCTTCAAACTCGACGATCTGCTCGGCATTGCGGGCCACCTCGGAGCTCAGTTGGATCTGCTGCGCGCGGATTTCCTCAAGCTCCAGCGACAGCCGCTGCTCCTCCTCGGCGAGTTGGCGGGCACGCTCACGGGTGCCTTCGAGCTGGGCCAGGGCGGACTCGATGCGGGCCTGATGCGAGGCCACCAGGGTCTGCGTGCGGTTCGCCTCGCCACGGGCTTCACGAAGCGTGTTCTCGATCGACTCGCGCTCGCCCTTCGACATCCGGCTGCGCTCCTCGTGTTCGGTGAGCTGGTTTTCCTGCTCGATGATGCGGCGCGTGAGCGACTCCAGCGCTTCGTTGGCGGAAAGGAATTCGAACTCCTGCTGGGAAAGCTTTTCGCGGGTCAGCTCGATGTCCTCGTGGTTCTGGCGGATGCGGATTTCAAGCTCGGCCTTGCGCTCCTCGTTGAAGGCGATGCGGCCTTGGGCGGAGGCGAGGGCGTTGCGATGCTCGTTGAGCTGCTGGCGGAGATCGGCGAGTTCGCCCTCGAAGGCGCGCGCGGCGGCACGGGCTTCGCTGACGGCTTCTTCCTTCGCGGGAAGCTGCTGCTCGATCTCGGTCTCGCGGACCTCAAGACTGCGGATGGAGGTTTTCAGCTCGCAGACTTCGGCGTTGATCTCGACGTAACGCTTGTGGCCGAGGTTGGTGTCGAGGATCCGGACATCGGAGGCGAGGGCCTGGTAGCGGCGGGCCTTGGCGACCTGGCGCTTCAGCGAGTTCATGCGGCGGTCCTGCTCGGCGAGCACGTCGGACACGCGCAGCAGGTTGGCCTCTGTGTATTCCAGCTTGCGCAGCGCTTCCTTCTTCTCGCGCTTGTACTTGGTGATGCCGGCGGCTTCCTCGAACACCATGCGGCGCTCTTCAGGCTTCGAGGAAAGGATCTGGTCGATCTGTCCCTGGGCCATGATCGAGTAGGCGGTGCGCCCGATCCCGGTGTCCATGAACATGTCGTTGAT
>JAIXPW010000137.1 GCA_027485995.1 Verrucomicrobiaceae bacterium | reverse complement strand
TTGGCGCTACTTCGGCGGGTTCTGGGTGTGGTTGGCATCGGTTGGCGCTGGCGGGGCCGTTCTGGGGCTTCTGACGGCGTTTCTGATCATGGGCCGGGGTGATGCGCGCGAGTTCGGCCAATATCCTCAAGTCTACTGCACCACCGCAGGGGGCAAGGTCGTGACCAATCCGGAAGGCCGTAGGTTCTGCGCCATCTGGATCGACCGCCCGTCTCAGTCTGGAGGCTGACCTCGCCGCCGCCCCTGCCTTCTTCATGGCAAATCCACCGCTTGCCATCATCGCAGGCGGTGGGTTTTCGGGCGCGATACGCACAAAAAGCCCTAGTGTTATTAGTGTTACCTACGGAGTAGTGTTACGGATGTCAGAACGCTTTCAAAACCAAAGTCTTAACCCTGTGGACAGTTCCGAAAGGCACGAATTTTGGTTCCGAAAGGCACGAATTTTGGTTCCGAAAGGCACGAACGGTTTTGGCACGAGAACGGGTTCCCGAAAGCACGAACGGAGGCACTTAGCGCACCGCCTTGGGCATCGGTTCCCGATAACACGAATTTTGGTTCCCGATAGCACGAACATGAGCTAAGAATCACCCATGGCCCTACTTCCAGATCGACACCCACAGAAAGACTTTTTCATCCTCGACATCGCCGATGTCGTGCCAAAGGATGACATGGCGTCGATGGAACACCCGCTGTTCTCGCTGGCAACACAGCCCGACATGCGTCACTTGGTTTACCGGAGCGGGGAGAACAGCCTGGAAATCATCCCGTCCGGGCTTGGACTGCCGACCATCAAGGACAAGGATATCCTGATCTTCTGCATCAGCCAGTTGATGGACAGAAAGAACAGAGGAGAACCCATCGGAAAGCGGGTCAGGTTCAGCGCGCGCGAGCTGATGATTGGAACAAACCGCAACACCGATGGCAGGGAATACAAACGCCTGGAACATGCCTTCCAGCGCCTGCAAGGCACCCAGTTCAAGACCAACATCAGGACGGGGAACCGGAAAGAGGTCCGCATCTTCGGACTGATCGACGAAGGCGGCTTCGTCATGCGGGAAGAGGGGAAATGGCGCCTCGACTACTGCGAAGTTGTCCTGTCTGACTGGTTGATGCGCGCGATCGAGGCCAACGAGGTGATCAGCATCTCGGAAGACTACTTCCGCCTTCGCCGCCCCTTGGAACGCCGCCTCTATGAGATTGCCCGCAAGCACTGCGGTGCGCAGCCAAAGTGGCAGATCGGACTGGCTAACCTTCAGAACAAGACGGGCAGCAACGCCCCCCTCAAGAAGTTTCGGTTGAACCTGCGGCAGATCATCGAAGATGACTGCACGCCGTTCTACAAAATCGAGCTGATGGCTGACGACTTGGTAACCTTCCGGCCACGGTCCGCCTCAACCGCGCTGGCACCTGATATCCGGCTGCCGGAATGGTCCGAGGAAAAAGCCCGCGAGGTCGCCCGCGAGAAGGGCAGGGATTACCACGTCCTACGGTCGGACTGGATGGCCTTCGCCAAGGCCGAAGCTGCGAAAGGGAACCCGCCCAAAAATGCCGGTGCGGCCTTTGTGGCATACTGCAAGAAGCAGGAAAATCTACGCCGATAGGAAAAGGCTTGCAACGGCGCAACGCGTCGCACAGCATAGTAATGCAACGATGCGCAACGGACCCGCAACACCATGAAATACACCCTTTCAGAAGCAGCGGCAGCCACTGGAAAGAACAAAGCGACCATTCAGAGAGCCATAAAGAGCGGGAAGATCTCTGCACCCAAGGGTGAATCTGGATCATACGAGATAGACCCATCAGAGCTGCATAGAGTTTTCCCGCCTGCCGCGCAACGCGTCGCACAACACGATAATGCAACGATGCGCAACAGTGCGCAACAGGCAGGATTACTCCCAGACTTCAACGCATTGCAGCGGATAGCTGATCTGGAAAAGGAACTTGCCGTGATGGAGGAACGAAAGAACGGCCTAGAAGAGCAGAAGCGCCATCTGACGGACACCGTAGAGGATCTGCGCAAGCGCCTCGACAGCTCAGATGGCCGCGTTCTCGCACTATTGAACGACCAGAGACCAAGAGGTTTCTGGAAACGGCTCTTAGGAAGGCAATAGGTATTGAAAGCGCCGCGCCTTACTCAGGCTCAGGTCCAAGCATAGCAACAAACTCCGAAAAGCTGTCAGCAATCGGATAAAATAATTGCGCCTCTTCGTAGTCTCCGGCTTCTTCGAATCCGGTACCATCGATTAGGATAGGGTTATTCGAAGGGCTATCATGGGCGCGAATGTAGATTTTTCCATGAGCCGCAGATTCACGAAGATCCATAAAAATCATTTCCCCGCTGGCGCTGCCGATCTGTAGTAACTTAGCGCGGACGTGATCAGAAAAGTTTGTGAAGCGCCGGGTTGAGATCGACGTTTCCGGGCTTTTTGTTATTCCAAACAGCTCTTCTACAGCAAATGCATTCCAGCTTCCCACTTTGAAGTAGTCGTTACGACGATCAACATATCCCCCATTGAAGGATAGCAGAAATTCCTTGTAGTCTTGTGGAAGCCTGACCCCACGGCCTTGCTCAAATTCTGTGATTTCTTGAGTTGTTGTGGGGTTGTTTTTCCGCTCAAAGATCATGGGTTTCTCGCTATTGATGCACCGCCACGGTGGTTGAAGGTGCCATTTATGATGCTGGGTACCAACTGCATCGTTCGGGCATCCTCAACATGATGCCATGTCCACCCCTGAGGAGCTCTGCTGCCCCACTCAGGATGGCCCGCCTCAATGTTGGCACGACGGAAATCGGCAGCTGTTTGTCCCGTCACATCAATCTCAACTGATCTGACTCCGCTTGGATGTATCATGAACGGACGGAAGTCCGGGTAGCCTTCGGGATACTCGACCGATACATGCTGTCGCCGGCCAAGAATATCAATTTCTGCAGTGTAACGGAAATGGCCCTCTGGCATCAGCTCAACGATGCCACCATCTCCAATCCAGCGCTCGAATTTGGGTGCATTCGGCCCAGCGTTAGTGATCCCATCAAAATCGGGATCACTGCGGAACCGCTCAAGCGTCAGCACTTCTGGCGCTGCCAGCCCTTCCGCACGACGGCGCAACCGTGCAAGACCGGCCAGACCAGCAAGTACCTCAGGCAAGCCATAGGCTAGCGCACCAGCATAATCGCCCACCGCAATCCGCTCGCGGTAAGGCGCCACCATTGCCTGGGGCAGAATGGATGGATCTTCATAGATTTGTCGGGCGACCCTCGTAATGTCGGACCAACGCAGGCCCGGTATGGCCCGGATAGTATTTGCTGCATCGACCAGCGCCGCTGCATAGCCGCCCACCAACCGATCAACAACACCGCGGGTTTCCGTTAATTTTATGGAACAGGTGCGTACGCCACGCTGCGCGTGCCATTGTATAACGACATAAATGTAGTTATATTGCCGTGATGATTATGCGATTCACCTGGGACGAGGCCAAGAACCGTTCCAACCAGAAAAAACATGACGGGATCGCCTTCGAGGAAGCCGCACATGTCTTCCGCGACCCGTTTCGTCTGACCCGGCAAGACCGGATAGAGGACGGCGAAGAACGCTGGCAGACCATCGGCGTGGTGCATGGCGTCACCGTGCTTCTGGTCGCCCACACGATCACGGAAGACGATGAGGGGGAACCCATCGAGGAAATTCGGATCATCTCAGCCCGACGCGCCACGCCAAAGGAAAGGAAGCACTATGAGCACGAAAACCGTTAGCTACACGCTCGACACGCTGCCCCCTCTGACCGAGAAGCAGCGCCAGCACCTGGATGCCCTGGCATCCCGTCAAGACGATCAGACCGACCTGGCCGACATGCCAGAGATGACCGATGCCCAACTGGCAGAAATGAGACCCGCCGCGCATTATCGCCCGATCAAGCAGCAGATCACCGCCCGCGTTGACTCGGACGTGCTGGCCTGGCTGAAATCGCAGGGCAAAGGCTACCAGAGCCGCATCAACGCAATCCTGCGGCGCGAGATGCTGGAACAGCGGCAAGGCAAAGCAGGATAGAGATGAGCACGCTCAGCGACGATCTGATCCAGGCAATGACCGAAGCCCTCGCCCATGCGAAGGGTGAAGGGCCTGCCGTTGTCCATTCTCCAAAACCCCAGGTGAATGGAATGAACGGTGCCAAAAGGCCGACAACCGGTCACAACTCGTGACCCATCCCCCGGTCGCGCCGAACCTCCGCCTCGCGTTCCTGCTCCAACTCTTTGGCATGTAGGCGCCCAAGCCTATGAGCTATGTCGCGTTCTTCCACCTCCCGGCCCTGCCGGATCGCCGCCAGCCGAGCGGCGATTTCGTCGTTGTCCAGCGCCTTCGACCCGGCGCGCAGGCGGTCAGCCAGGCTTTGCTGGGCGGTGGGTTTGTCTGATGTCTTTTCGCTGATCGCTGAACGCTGATCCCCGATATCTGAACGCTGATCGCGCACTGCCCAAGCCTCGCGCATCCGGGCGGCAAGATCCTCCGGGCGGTCGCGGTCATGTCCGCCGCCTTCATAGGCAAGCCCCTGCTTGGTCGGCTGCATCCTGTCCAGGACGTGATCCGCCGCCCGCTCAAGCCAGCTCCGGACATGCCCGGCCAGCTCCTGGGCAACACGCGCCACCTCGGCGGCATGGGCTTTGACCTCATGCCAGACGCGGACGGCGGCAACCTCCTGCCCGCGCTCCTTCAACTGCCACGCCCCTGCCGACAACTGGGGCAGGGGCGGGCGGTACAGCGTGACGGCCCGGACGGTCTGATGCAAAGCCTCGGCCTCGTGGCCTTGCTCTTGGGCGACGTGGGCCAGCTCCAGCGCCTCGATGTGCTGCGCCTCAAGGGTGCGGTGGTCGATCCGCTCGCCGTGGCCGGCCAGCTCCAGGGCAAGGTTGGCATCCTGCGCCCATGCCTCGCGCCACCCCTCCAGAACCTCAACGGCGTTCCAGTCGCGGTTCTTGATGGTGAAGCCCTCGGCGGCGATCTCGCGGGTGGTCAGCAGGATATGGGCGTGGTGGTTGCGGTCATCGCCTTCGCGCCCTGGCGAATGAAGGGCGATGTCGGCCACCATGCCCCGGTCAACGAACTGCCGCTGGCAGAAGTCGCGCACCAGCAGGGCGCGCTGCCCGTGGTTCAGCTCGGCGGGCAAGGCCACCCGGATTTCGCGGGAAACCTGCGAATTCTTCCGGGTCTCGGCCGCCTCGACCGCGTTCCACAGCGCCGCCCGGTCCTGCGCCCATTCCGGCGCATGGGCAGGGGCGAGGATTTCGACGTGATCGACGCCGCTGCGGGCGCGATAATCGAACGAAAGCCCGGTGCGGTAATCCTCGATATGGGTGGCGCTGCGATAGGCCGCTGCCGCCGTGGCGCTGCGGCCAGCGGATCGCGAAATCATCGTGGCCCGAAGGTGGTAGATCGCCATTTCCGCGCCGCACTCTCAAGGGGTTCAAAGGGGAAGGCTGTTCCCCCTTGCCCACACAAACGTGAAACGTTTGTATAAGTGGGCACTTCGTGTCTTGCACCCTATCCACAATCCGGGCAGAAACGCAACCAGAGCGAGTGATGCGAGGTGCAGAATAGTGCGGACGATTGATCAACAAATAGCAGAGGCAACAGCGAAGCTGGCCCGCCTCAAAACCCGCGCCAAGGCCAATGACACCCGCCGCAAGATCATCACAGGCTCGGTTGTGATTTCTGACGCGCTGAAAGACCCCGCCGCAGCCCGTGCCCTCGCCGCCCTTCTGCGCCGCACAGTCACACGTGATGTAGACCTCAAAGAGGTTGCATCGCTCTTGGCTGAACTGGACGCAAAGGCAGGCAAAGCATGAGCGAGAAAGACACGTTTCAGATTCTGGCCGACGAAATCACCCTGATCCGTGGTGAGATCAAACAACTGCAACGGTCCAGCCTCAACAAGGACGAGGCCAAGGCCCTGAACCAGCAACTTGTCCAGGGCGTGGATTCGATGGCCCAGACCGGGCAAGCCGTCTACGAAGCCATTTCCGAGCGCATGGACCTGCGGCTGGAAAAACTGGCGATAGAAACCATCCTTGCCGCCACCGATGCCGCAAGCAAGGCCATCGAGAAAAGCCATGCCGAAACCAGCTCCGCCGCCCGAGACTACGCCAAAGCCGCAGGAGAGGCCCGCAGAGAGGCTTGGCGCTACTTCGGCGGGTTCTGGGTGTGGTTGGCATCGGTTGGCGCTGGCGGGGCCGTTCTGGGGCTTCTGACGGCGTTTCTGATCATGGGCCGGGGTGATGCGCGCGAGTTCGGCC
>JAIXPW010000156.1 GCA_027485995.1 Verrucomicrobiaceae bacterium | reverse complement strand
TCGACCCACTGCTTGGTCTTGGCGGATTCCAGGACGGCGTCGCAGACGTACTGGGTGCCGAGGGCGTGGCGGAAGTCGGGGTAGCGCTTTTCGGCGGTCGGGTTGTCGAGGGACTTGAAGAACTCGGCCAGCTCGTGTGTGAACGAGTGCTCGTAGCCGAGGCAGAGGCCCGGGACCCACCAGTTTCCGGAATACGGATGATCGCCGTCGGTGGCGTGGACGTTGGTCCAGCCGCGGCGGTCGCCGGGGACGGAGTGGTCGAAGTACGAGAGGTAGTTGAGGTCGTGAAGGTCCCAGGCGAGGGACTTCTTCGCGCCGTTGATCTCGAAGGTGTAGAGCGCCTTGTGGCCACGGGCGTAGCGGGTGGATTCGAAGATCGCGAGCGAGCCGTTTTCAAAGCGGGCGATGAAGGCGCAAGCGTCGTCGATGGTGACGGCCTGTTTCTCACCAGTGGCGGTGTGGACGCGCTCCTTGATGAAGGTCTCGGTCATGGCGCTGACCGACACGATGTCGCCGTTGATCCAGCGGGCGGTGTCGATGCAGTGGGCGAGGAGGTCGCCGGTGACACCGGAACCGGCGGCTGCGGCATCGAGACGCCAGAGGCCGGCGCCGCCTTGTGGCAGTTCTTCGGAAATCGTCCAGTCCTGGAGGAAATTGGCGCGATAGTGGAAGATGCGTCCGAGCTCACCGGCATCGACGATGTTCTTCGCGAGCGTGACGGCGGGGAGGAAGCGGTAGTTGTACCAGACGAGGTTCGGCAATCCGGCGGCCTCGACGGCCTTGACCATGGCCTCGCCTTGTTCGCCGTTCAAAGCGAGCGGCTTTTCGCAGAGAATCATCTTGCCGTGCTTGATGCACTCGAGGGCGATCTCGGCATGGGAATCGTTCGGCGTGCAGATGTCGACGGCGTCGATGTCATCGCGCTTCACCAGCTCGCGCCAGTCGGTTTCGTAGGAGGCGTAGCCCCACTTTTCAGCGAAGGCGGCGACCTTCTCCTTGTCGCGACCACACACGGCCTGGCGGACCGGGACGTGCTGGGTGTCGAAGAAGTGGCTGAGCTGCGAGTAGGCGTTGGAGTGGGTGCGGCCCATGAAGCCGTAGCCGATGAGCCCGATGCGGATTTCTTTTTTCATGATCAGAATAGGTGGGAGATGGGTTGATGATTGACTCCAAACGAACTCATGCGGCGCCCGGTGTTTTGGAGTGCGCGTTCTGCGGGAAGTCGAAGGTCAGTACGAGCGGCTCGGTTCCGAGGTTCTCGATTTCCACGCCGCCGCGATTGAGTGCGGCCTGGGTGATGAATCCGATCTCGGGATAGACTTCGCCAAGCTTCATGTCCTGGTGATAGGTCACTTCCAGTTTTCCAACCCGGCCGTGGCCACGGTTGGTGTGGAACAGCGCGGGGCTCTCCGGGCTGAACTTGGTCTTGGCTCCGGGCGCGAGGATGAGGCGAAGAATCGAGGCCTTCTGGTCGCCGAGGAAATCACCGTAGATGATCCACTTCGCCTCAACGCCGTCGCCAGAAAATTCCTTGGCAGTGATAGCCGGGCGCGAATTCTTCTTCACGAAGTCCGGGTCCTGATTGGCGGCGAAGTCGAAGGTCTCCACCAGGAACTCCCAGTCTTCGTGTTTGTCCTTCGGATAGTCTTCTTCGCGGCAGGCATAGAAGGCGTCAGCGGCTCCGATGCGGCCGTCAAGCGTGCGGTCCTCGGCGAGGAAATGCTCATCCATCGTGACGTGCAACTCGTGCGTGCAAAGGTCGGTCGGCGAATGCAGCACGCCGTTCGGCATCACGAAGCCGTTGTCGATGTGCATCATCGTGTGCGGCGAAAGATGGCGCACGCCATTGTAATCGCCCTGTCCCCAACGCTTCATGCAGGCAAGGAACTCGTCCTTGGTCACGAAGGGATAGAGGCCCATGGCCGTGGTGTGATAGTGCGACGGATTGACTCCTGGGTTGTCGTAGGAATTGATATCATAAACCTCCCATTTCGCCCAATGAAGGTGGTGGGGAATGGGGTTCAGGTTGTCGAACTTCTTGGAAACGATCGGCCAGGTGGCCTTGCCAAACAGGGATTTCGCGAAAGCGGTGACCTTCTCTCCCATGACGGCTTCCGGATTGGTCTCGATCAGATCCTGAAGGGAGATGACCTGCCCGCCGGGGGTGAGCACGTGGGCTTCTCCTTCACGGAAGGGGGCCTTGCCGGTGCGGGTGTCGATGACGCCTGTCACGATGGGCACGGTGCAGCACATCCAGACCTCATCGAGGCCCGTCCCGTTCATGTAGTGCGGGTAATACGACGCTGCATCGAGACGGAGGCGTTTGCCCGGCGTGCAGAAGGTGCGACCGGCGTAGCGGTGCAGAAGCTGAAGCACGCCATCGTTCTGATCGAGGCAGTCCTGGAGAATCGAATCCGATCCTCCATCGATGACGTCGTGTTGCGGATATTCGTGCAGTTTGTCCGGGAGAATGGAGGTCGAAGCAGCCATGGCAGATGGGTTTTGAAGTGTGTGGTGGAGTGGAGGGAGGAAAGTGGCCCCGGCTCTTCGGGGCACTCCAAGTCAAGTGATGGAAGGATCCAACCCGCTTGCCCGGGAGTGGGCGGCGGGTTGTGAGGGATGGCGGCGCCTCAGAGCGCCTCGTCAACGGCGACCATGGCCTTGAGGATGGTCTGCCAGGTTTCCGGCTTCTCGAGGATGTCGTTCGGGAACATGCAGCCGTCCCAGCAGATGTGCTTCATGCCACGGGCAGCGGCGTCCTTGAGCCAGAAGGTCGAGCACTTGGCGATGTCGAGCTTGCCGTTCGGATCGTCGGCGCGGCAATGACGGCCGGTCTTGTCGTGCGAGCCGGTGCCGTGGACCGAGCCGTCGTTCTGGGCGACGTGGAAATCGATCGTCCAGGGGCGCAGGGCATCGGTCATGGTGGTGTAGGCGGCCCAGAACTCCTCGTCGGTGTAGCCTTCCTGAAGAAGGGCGGCTTCGGGGGCGTTGTAACCCATGAGGTAGAGGTAGGTGTGGGCAAGGTCAGCCTGGAAGCCGACGGTCTCCGGCATGCCGGTGGCCTCGAGGGTGTCGAGGATGGCCTTCCAGGAATGCATGCCGCCCCAACAGATTTCGCCTTCGGCGGCAAGGCGCTCGCCATGCTGCGCGGCGACCTTTCCGGCCTCACGCCAGGTCTCGGCGATGAGCTTGGTGTTGCCGGCGGGATCGGCCGACCAATCGTGCACGCCGCCCGCGGAGTCGATGCGGATCAGGCCGTA
>JAIXPW010000010.1 GCA_027485995.1 Verrucomicrobiaceae bacterium | reverse complement strand
TGATAGAGGCGATGGACCCCGGTGGTGGTCTCTTCGGAGACACCCTTCCACTCCTTGACGATCTCGTGGAAAATGCCGGGCTGCTCGGCGTGGACCTTCTTGAGCAGGTCCTTGATGACGGACTCCTCATGGCTGTCGGACGGGCCGTTGACCCAGTCGGAACCATTCTCAAGTTCGTAGCCCTTGTGGATCAGGAGGGTCGCGTCGCCACCGTCATCGACGATGAGCTGCGGTCCGAGGCCCTGTGGGTTCACAAGCGCCTTCCAGGTGCACCACCAATACTCCTCGAGCGTCTCGCCCTTCCAAGCATAGACCGGGATGTTGCGGGCCGCGATCGCGGCGGCGGCGTGATCCTGGGTCGAGAAAATGTTGCAGGACACCCAGCGGACCTCGGCGCCGAGATCGACAAGCGTCTCGATCAGCACGGCGGTCTGGATGGTCATGTGCAGCGAGCCCATGATGCGGACGCCTTCGAGCGGACGCTCCTTGCCATACTTGGCGCGGGTGGCCATCAAACCGGGCATCTCATGCTCGGCGATGTCGATTTCCTTGCGGCCGAATTCGGCAAGGCTGATGTCACGGACTTTGTAATCCGTGAACGCGGCGGCCTTCTTGGCCGGGGCTGGTTCTGTTAGAGTAGGCATGGTATCAGAGTTTCAAGTGTTTAGTTTTCAGTGTTAAGCAATGAAGATGTCAAAGACGGGATTCAATTGCGCGGATGAGACCTTGGAGCATTGCGGAGATTTCCTTGGATTCAACCAGCAGTTCTCGACTTTTTTCAGGGCTGATGAATCCAAGCTGAGTGGCGACATGAATCTGTGTCCGAAGCTCGCCATTCGAACCTTTTGCAATCCTCAGAAAGCGGATGAAATCCCCTTTGGAATCACGCTCCTGGCCTTCCGCGATGTTAGATGGCACCGAAAGCCCCGAGCGCTCCATCTGGTCTTTCAAGGAGTATCGTTTCCAGTCTTCGAGCAGACGATAGATTTCTTTCGACTGAGCGCAGGCTCGCTTCCAAACCTCAAGATCTTCAAAGTTCTGATAGGCCATCGTCTTGAATCTCTACGCTGAAAACTTGAAACTGAACCCTTGAAACTGGTGATCAGCCGATGGCTTTCTGAAGGGCAGATGCCTTGCTGGTGGATTCCCAGGTCAGATCCGTATCATCTTTTCCGAAATGTCCGTAGTTGGTGGACTTCGAATAGATCGGGCGGAGCAGGTTGAGTTGTTTGACGATGTCGGCGGGCTTGAAGGAGAAGACCTTGAGGACGGCGGCGAGGATGGCGGCATCGGGATGGGTGCCGGTGCCGAAGGTGTCGATGTGCACGCTGACCGGAAGCGGATGGCCGATGGCGTAGGCGAACTGGATCTCGCACTTTTCGGCAAGACCGGCGGCGACCACGTTTTTCGCGACCCAGCGACCCATGTAAGCGGCAGAGCGATCGACCTTCGAGGGATCCTTTCCGGAGAACGCACCTCCACCGTGACGGCCCATGCCGCCGTAGGTATCGACGATGATCTTGCGGCCGGTGAGGCCTGAGTCGCCCTGCGGGCCACCGACGACGAACTTGCCGGTCGGGTTGATGAGATACTCGGTCTCCTGGGTGAGCATGTCCTTCGGCAGGACCTTCTTGATGACCTGCTCGATGCAGAACTTTTCAATCTCCGCATGGCTCACATCGGCTGCGTGCTGGGTGGAGATGACGACGTTGACGATGCGGGTCGGCTTGCCATCGACATACTCGACGGAGACCTGTGACTTCGCATCGGGGCGCAGCCACTTGGCAACCTTGCCGGCCTTGCGGATCTTCGTCAGCTCGCGGCCGAGACGGTGGGCGAACATGATCGGCGCGGGCATCAACTCAGGCGTTTCATTGCAGGCGTATCCGAACATGATGCCCTGGTCGCCGGCACCCTGCTCACCGTGCTTCTTGCCTTCGGCTTCCTTCGCATCGACGCCCTGGGCGATGTCCGGGCTCTGGATGGTCAGATAGTTGTTGATGAAGATCTGGTCGGCGTGGAAGACGTCGTCGCTGTTGGTGTAGCCGATGCCACGGACCGCATCACGGACGACCTTACCGACGTTGATGACCTCGTCGATCGGCTTGGTGGTACCGTTCTTGGCGTTCTGGAGCTTGGGAATGGTGATCTCGCCGCCGACAACCACCACATTGCTCTTCACGAAGGTTTCGCAGGCGACGCGGCTTTTCGGATCGTCGGCGAGGCAGGCGTCGAGAATGGCATCGGAAATCGTGTCTGCGACTTTGTCTGGATGGCCTTCGCCGACGGACTCCGAGGAGAAAATATAGGTGCTCATGCGGTTTCGAAATTTCGTATCGTCAAATCGTGATGCGTTGATACAAAAGCGACAGCCATGCCGTCAATGCTGAAATCCCTGAAGCTGCTCGCAGACCCCACGAGGATCCGGATCCTGATGCTCCTGGACTGTGAAGCCCTTTCCGTGGCGGAGCTGCAGGAGATCCTGGGCATGGGTCAGAGCCGCATCTCGACCCAGCTTTCCCAGCTCAAGACCGAAGGCCTGGTGGAGGATGCCCGGAGTGGGAAGAACAACATCTACTCCTGCGCGGCCGGTCCGGACCTCATGGACGTGGCCCGCCTGGCAGCCAAGGAAATCCGGGAGGTGGAGTCGGATGCCTCAGCCCTCCGTCATTTGTTGAGGAAACGGAAAGACCATGCTCGCGCCTACTTCGACGAGCTCGCGGGACGCTTCGGCAAGGACTATGTCCCCGGCCGATCCTGGAAGGCCCTGGCGGAGGCCCTGCTGCGCACCATGACCTATCAGGTCGTCGCCGACCTCGGAGCCGGCGAGGGCACCCTTTCCCAGCTCCTCGCCCAGCGCGCCGAAAAGGTCATCGCAGTGGATCTTTCCCCGAAGATGGTCGAATTCGGTCGGTCACTTGCCGAAAAGCACAATCTCCCGAATCTGGAATACCGGCTCGGCGACATTGAGGAGCCTCCAATCGAGCCAAACAGCGTGGATCTGGCATTCCTCAGCCAGGCCCTGCATCATGCCGAGCATCCGCAGAAGGCAATCGACGCCGCCCATCGCCTCCTCAAGCCCGGTGGCCGCCTTGTCGTCCTGGACCTCGTGCAGCACAACTTCGAGGAGGCCCGCGAGCTCTATGCCGACCGCTGGCTGGGATTTTCCGAGAGTGATCTGGCCTCGATGCTGGAGCATTCCGGATTCAACCACATTGAAACCGTGGTGGCCGACCGGGAATCTGAGTCCCCCAGATTCCAGACATTGCTGGGTGTGGCATGCAAGTAAGCCGACGATGAGCATTTGCGTTCCGTCCGGGTTCGTGGCATTCGTCGCGCGTGAACGGTTTCCGCTGGCTGGTCCTTGGCCTGATTCTTGCCACTGCAAGTTGTGCTCCGGCGCAGCGTCCCACGCGTCCATCCAAGCCCAAATCTGCGGAACCCGCTCCTGCCGTCGCTCCCAAGGCAGCGGTCGTCGAGGAAGCCGCACTCCAGGCACCGCAGCGCCTTTTGACGACGGTCGGAACGATTGCGATCGAAGGCGTTTCCTTTGATTCCCGCTCCCACCGGCTCAAGGTGCTCGACCAGCCGAAGGGTCCGGCCTCGATCTGGCAGAACTGCTCACAGGCAGGAGCCTCGATCAATGGACTGGCCGCCATCAATGCCGGCTTCTTCACCCCGGAAGGCACTCCGCTCGGGCTGCTGGCCAGCGGTGGTACCCTATCCGGAAATTGGAACGGTGGGTCCTCTCTCGGCAGCGCCCTCTGGTATCGGGATGGTAACGGACGTAGCGGCATCCTTCGCCGCGAGGCCCTCGGACCCACTGCGGCGAGAAAGTTGCCCGACCTTCTGCAGGCCGGTCCCCTGCTGGTTGAATCCGGAAAAGCGGTGGCCAAGCTCGAGGCGACCAAAGCCAGCGCCCGCACTTTCCTGCTTTGGGACGGCGGCACCCGCTGGCTGATGGCCCGCTCCGCTCCATGCACCCTCGCCCAGTTGGCCGAGACCCTCGCGTCCACCAGCCCTGCCGGATGGCCGGGGAAATCCGCGCTGAACCTTGATGGCGGCCGCTCCTCCGAACTTTGGATCTCCTCCTCGGTGCAAGGCGGCCCGTCCTTCGTCCGTCCCATCTGGAACAACCCGGTTCGGAATTACCTGGTCCTCTGCCCTTCCCGCCCATGACCCGCCCGCTCTCTTGCCTGTTCCTGCTTGTCAGCATCGCCTCCTGCCAGGCCGGTCAATACTTCCGCTTGGATGCCCCACTGGGTCCGGGTGAACGAGTCGCCACCCTCCATGGCTACCATTTCAACCAGAAGAAGGAGACCTTGCGGGTCATCGATCGAAACGCCACCCGGCTCGCGCCGTGGAAAACCCTCGGCGAAGCGTTCACCGCGTCGCACGCCCTCGCAGGCTGCAATGGAGGCTTCACCCAGCCCGACGGAATGCCGGTCGGCATCGTCATCTCCGACTCCGTTCGGTTCGGCCAACTCGAATCCAAAGCAGGCCCCGCCAGCGGCCTGGTGGTGGTGAAACCGAATTCCATCAGCCTGCTGAAGGCCGCCAACGCCACGGAAGCGAACCTGATGGGTGCCACCCAGGCCATTCAGGGAGGTCCTTTTCTGATCGAAAACGGCAGGGCCAGCGTCGGGCTCGATACCAAGAGCTTCTCACGCCGCACTGTTCTGATCTCCTCCGGCACCGGCGAATGGGCGATCCTCTACGCCCCGAGTGCCACGCTCCAGGGCCTGGCCAACCTGCTTGGAGATGGAAAAAGTTTCACGAGCTTCCACGTCGAAGCGGTTCTCAACCTCGAAGGCGGGCTCTCAAGCTCGATGTGGATCCAACTCGAAAATGGGGCTCAACCGATCTATCTCCGCGAGGTCAATTCCGTTCGGACCGGCATCGCCATCGTCGGGACGTGACGCATCCGTCACGAAAGCCCACGGTGGACAATCAACCTGGATCTGTTAACTTAAGGTTCCCAGAGGTTTTCCCGCCTCACGATCAGCCATGATGACCTTGATCCGTTTGCTTGCCGCAGGTGCGTGTGTTGCTCTTGTCTCCTGTGGAACCCTCCGCACCGTGAAGACCGCAACCGTTTCCGGATTCTCCAAGGTCTCCAATTTCTCGGTTTCCGACCTGTTTCCAAGCAAGGTCAAGGTCGTCAAGGTCCGCCCCAAGGATCTCCAGGAACTCCCGCTGGGCAAGGAGCGGGCCTTGGCTTACGAAGCGAACAAGGACACCTTCGCCGCGCGGTCTGGCCGTGGCTTCTGGTTTTTCAATGGTCCGGTGGACTTCAAGGAGCCGTCCTTGCCAAGCGACTCTGGCAACCTGGATGGAAGCTTGCTGCCACCGAGGGCTGGCGAGTGACTGCGTGCCAGACGGCACAGTCTCGGCAGCCTCGGTGACAGAGTCTTCGGGGGGAACTGTTTGTTGCCCGGAGATCCCGGCCCCACTCAACGGCGGCGCCGGATCAGTCCGAGGAGACCGAAACCACAGAGAAGGAACGATGAAGGCTCCGGAACCTGATAGGTCAGGTTGTTGAAGACGACGTTGGAGGCACTGCCGGATCCGGCGTTGTTGTTGAACACCCTGACCGAATCCACCAGCCCAGCCCCTCCGGCAAGCGTGCCCGAGCGAACCGTGCTGCCGTTGACCGCAAACGTGTAGGTATTGGTCCCTGTCTGATTGAATTGGAAATTGAAACCATTGGTCGAAAAACCGACCGACGATGTCTGGTTGAATCCGGTGCTGTCACCAAACTCCCAGCGAGCTGCGGCGTTTCCACCAACATATCGAAACTCGAAGGCCAGTGTTGCCCCATCAAAGTACTGGATGCCTACCACCCCCGAGCCGAAACCGCCGTTGCCCTGGATCGTGGAACCATTGTCGAGCCCCAGTTGGATGAATGCCGGAAATGCCAGTGGGTTGAGGTTTCCGGTGGAATAGCTCGCGGTGACCGTCTGGCTGCTGTTCGCATACATGCCCCATCCGTTGCCGGAAACCACGCTGGCGGCTCCTCCATTGCCATTGGGGTCGGCACCCCCGAAAAAGCCGTTCTGGCTTCCGTTGCCAGATGTCTGGGTGGTCGTCCAGCCTTGGGAACCCGGTCCGCTGCCGTTGCCGACAAGAGTGATCGCCGCAAAGGCTGGCTGCACGAGAAAGAACGTGAGGAGAGCAAGTTTTGAATTCTTCATGGGTTTCAGATGCAAATGCTTACAGGTGCCAATGATAACCCTGGAGAAAAGAATTCAAATCCAATTTCCCTCGACCCTTGATTTCGTCATTGCCCCGTTCAACAGCCTCCCCCACCCTCCCGCCGCCATGCTCAAAGCCGGAATCGTCGGACTTCCCAACGTTGGAAAATCCACCCTCTTCAATGCCGTCACCCGTTCCCGCAAGGCGGAAGCGGCCAACTATCCCTTCTGCACCATCGATCCCAATGTCGGCATCGTGGTTGTGCCCGATCCCCGACTCGCCGTCCTCTCCAAGATTTCCGGCTCCCACAAGCTCGTCCCCACCGCCATCGAGTTCGTCGACATCGCCGGCCTCGTGAAAGGCGCCTCCGAAGGCGCGGGCCTTGGCAATCAGTTCCTCGCCAACATCCGCGAGACCGACGCCATCGTCCAGGTCGTCCGCTGCTTCGAGAACGACGACATCATTCACGAACTCGGCACCGTCGATCCGATCCGCGACATCGAGATCATCAATGCCGAGCTCATCCTCGCCGACATCGCCGCCCTCGAGAAGCGTCGCTCATCACGCGAAAAGAAAGCCAAGAGCGGCGACAAGGAGTCCAAGAAGGAAGTCGAGCTCATCGACCTCCTCCTCCCTCACCTCAATGAAGGCAATCCGGCCCTGACCCTGAAGTTCGCCGACGAGGATCTTCCGATCGTGAAGGAGTTCTTCCTGCTTTCCTCGAAGAAGACCATCTATGCCTGCAACGTCGCCGAGGACGAACTCGGTGGCGCGATTGAAAATCCCGACTCGCACGCAATGGTCGCCCGCGTCCGCAAGTTCGCCGCCGAACACTCCGGTGCCGAGGCCGTCGTAATCTCCGCCCGAATCGAGGAGGAACTCATCGACCTCGATCCCACCGATGCCGCTGACTTCCTCAAGGACATGGGCGTTTCCGACTCCGGAGTCTCCGCCCTCATCCGTGGCGTCTATCATCTTCTCGGCCTGCGCACCTACCTCACCACCGGCGTGCAGGAAACCCGCGCCTGGACCATCTACGAAGGCGACAAGGCCCCCGCTGCCGCCGGCGTCATTCACACCGACTTCGAACGCGGCTTCATCGCGGCGGAAGTCGTCCACTACGACGACCTCGTCGAACTCGGCTCGAAGCACGCCGCCAAGGAAAAGGGCAAGCTCCGCATCGAAGGCAAGGAATACGTCGTCAAGGACGGCGACGTCATCGAGTTCCGCTTCAACGTGAGCAAGTAAGGG
>JAIXPW010000207.1 GCA_027485995.1 Verrucomicrobiaceae bacterium | reverse complement strand
CTGTCAACCGGCACGCAAAACTGACCCCCTATCGGCACCCAAATTTGACCCCCCTGTGTGGTGCCGAGATCAGGGCCTGAGCCGACGGAACTGATCACAGAGTGGAGGCGGTTCAGGCCCTGATCGGGGTCAGGCGCGGTGCTTGAAGCGCCAGGACTCGTTGCCGGTCTCGACAATCTCGCAGTGATGGGTGAGCCGGTCGAGCAGTGCTGCGGTCATTTTGGCATCCCCGAAGACGGTGGGCCATTCGCCGAAGGCAAGGTTCGTGGTGACGATGATCGAGGTGCGTTCGTAGAGGCGGCTGATGAGGTGGACAGCAATTGCCCGCCGGACTGGGCGAAGGGCAGGTAGCCGAGCTCGTCGAGAAGGACGAAGTCCATGCGGGTCAGATAGTCCGCCATGCGGCCCTGCTTGCCGCCGCGGGTCTCGGTCTCCAGCCGGTTCACCAGATCGACGACGTTGAAGAAGCGACCCCGGGTGCCGCCCCGGATGAGCGCGCGGGCGATGGCGATACCGAGGTGGGTCTTGCCGGTGCCGGTGCCGCCGATCAGCACGACGTTGCGCTGGTCGGCCACGAAGCCGCCGGTGGCGAGATCACGCACCAGGCCTTCGTTGATCGGCGTGCCGGTGAAGTCGAAGGCGTCGATGTCCTTGGCCAGCGGCAGCTTGGCGATGGTCATCTGGTAGCGGATGGACCGCGCCTGCTTCTCGGCGATCTCGGACTGCAAGAGGTCGCCCACGATCTGCGGCGGTTCGTGCTGGCGCTTGATGCCGGCACCCATGACCTCGTCATAGGCGCTGCGCATCCCGTAGAGCTTCAATGTCCCCATCAGGTCGAGGATTTGGGTGCGTTCCATGTCGGGTTGTCCTCCTGAGGCTGTCATAGCGGGCGCAGTCGGCCACGGGTTCGTGGGTCAGGCGCAGCGCAGTGGGGGTCAGTAGAAACGGTGGCGGAGCGGCATCCTTGCTGCGGGCAAGGATGTTGATGATGACCGGCGCGGAATGGACGCCCTGATCGAGGGCTTCGCGGCAGGCCGCTTCGACAGCCTGCAGCCCGTCGTCCCGCACGCAGGTCAGGATCTGGACCATCTGCCGGTCGCCATCGTCGCTGCCCTTCAGCTTGCGCCGGATCGCGGCCATGGCCTGCGGCAGGACCCAGTCCCTGAACGGCGCACCATTGCGCAAGGCACCGGGTTTGCGCGCCAGAACAGGCACATAGTGCCACGGATCATAGACCGTCTGACCTCGTCCGAAGGCCCGCGCATGCTCGCCCACGATGACGCCATCCTGCCGGATGACGATCCGGTCGGCATAGGCATGCACATCGACAGGCCGCCCGACCGCCGTGGCCAGCACGGAATACTTGTTGTTGTCGAACCGGACCGTGCAGGTCTTCGACACGGAAGCAGGCACGCTGTGGAAGCCGTCGAAGGGGCCGACATAGGGCACCAGCTGCGGCCGTTCCGCCTCGAACACCTCCCAGATCGTCTTGTCGGTCTGTTCGGGATGGCGGTGCGCCTTGGCATAGGCCACGCATTTGTCCATCAGCCAGGCGTTCAGCTCGTCCAGGCTTTTGACCCGCAGGCGCGGCGTGAAGAACCGCTCGCGCACCAGCCCGACCTGGTTCTCGACCTGGCCCTTCTCCCAGCCCGAGGCCGGGGTGCAGGCGACGGGTTGCACGAGGTAGTGGCTGCACATCTGCAGGAAGCGGCGGTTGTAGTGCCGCTCCTTCCCGGTGAACACTGCCTCCACGGCGGTCTTCATGTTGTCGTAAATCCCGCGGGTGCAGGCGCCCTTGAAGAAGGCGAACGCCCGGTCATGCGCATCGAAGATCGAAGCCATCGCGGCGCCATCGGTCCGAGCCCGATGGCTGAGGCTCCTGGCTCTCTCGCATGTAAGCGCGCACGAACATCATCCGGCTGTGGCACAGCCGGACATGCGCCACCTTCACGGTGACCGTGACGCCCGACATCAGGATGACTTCGTGGCTCCAGTCGAACTGATAGGCCTCGCCCTGCGCATAATAGAGCGGCACATAGGCCTCGGCCGTCGCAGCCCCGCGGTTCTGCGACCAGGCCTTGGCGAACCGCCGCACGGCATCATAGCCGCCCTCGTATCCGAGCCCGCGCAGTTCCTCGAAGATCCGGATCAGCGTCAGCCGTTCCCGCGACGGCTTGCCTGCATTTGTCAACAGGAGCTGCTCCAGCTGGCCCTGCCAGGGCCCAATCCGCGGCATCGGCTGCCGCTCCCGCTCATAGCTGAAATCCGTCTCGCCCGACCGCAGGATCTTGCGCACGGTATTGCGCGACAGATGCAGGGCCCGGGCGATCTTCTTCATCGACCAGCCCTGAATGTGAAAGGCCCGACGGACCCGCGCGATCGTATCCACCCGCTTCAACTCCCCCTCCGTCCGCTGCCCCGCAACGAACGGTCTGACAGATCAACAGGGGGTCAAAATTGCACGCCGATCACCCCGCCTAAGGGGTCAAAATTGCACGCCGAAACACAGCCAACATCATGGAAATTCGGACAGCCCTGAAAGGCTGAAAGAGGCGGGATTTGCCATCATGGGCCAGCATGTTGTTTTGATCCGTGCGTTTCATCCGCACTCGTTCTGACGCTTCCCTTTCCGTTGAGTTTGACGCGTCACGTCGGTTGCACCAGAAGCCCCGGGTTGATCAGAATTTGAACAGCGTGAAGTTGAGCTGCATGCCCGGTTTGCCGGCCGTGTCGATGTAAGCCCCGGCCTCGGCACCGATGCGGAACTGGGTGTTCGGAATTCCGATATCGGCCTCGAGGACCCCCTTCAACTTGGTCTTGAGCCGTTCTTTTTCTTCGGTATCGCGCTGCATGTCGTAGGACGACGCCAGTTTGATCGAGAATTTCACGTCAGTGATGATGCCCCTGGACCATTCATCCACGATTTTTGCCTTGAAGG
>JAIXPW010000069.1 GCA_027485995.1 Verrucomicrobiaceae bacterium | reverse complement strand
TCCTTCGAAAAATTCGCCGATCCCGATCACGGCGAATGGTTCGGCTACCTCCGCCGCGACGGCACCCCCACCAACACCCTCAAGGGCTCCCTCTGGAAATCCTTCTTCCATCATCCACGAGCGCTGTGGAGATGCCATCAACTGGCGAAGGACTGAGGGGTCGGGAAGAGAAGGTGGAAGTGTTCAGTTTTCAGTGTTCAGGGAAGAGAAGAGGGGAACCGCGATGTGGCTGGAGCATCCTGCTCCAGTCCGTCTCTGGAGCGTCCCGCTCCCAGTCTTCCGCTTCATCCACCGAGGAGCCAGGGGCGAGGAAGAAGATTGTTCTCTCTTCCCTTCGATGTTCGATGTTGGACGTTCAAAGTTCGATGTTCGCAAGAGCCGAACGCCGCCAACCAAGGGCCAAGGACAAGCCGGTGATCCGGACCTGATGGAACGTGTCTCAGTCGGGAGTTCCCTCGTGCGGAGAAGGCTCAAAAACTGGAATTTCGGGCCCCCTTTCACAGACCCCTTCACTGGAGGAAATGCCTCATTCCCGTCTGCAAGTGTCAAGGCATCCATCCTCTCACTGCAAGCCCGGAGCCGGCGACTCATGAACAAGTTGGATGGGATCCGATCGCTCGAATGAGTGGTATTGGAGAATCGCAAAAAAGTCCGTTCCCCGCTTCAAATCGCTTGGCTCCGGTGTCCTCGGTGTTAGAACGCGGCGCGTGATGAATTCCCTTCCTTCTTCATGGTTGTCTCGTTGTCTCTCTGAGCATTTCTCCCGGTCTTCCAGCCTCCTCGCCAAGCGGAGCACCACTGAGATGTCTGCGCTTGTTGCGGTCTCTTTGATCGGTTTGGCAACGTCGGGTTTTTCCGCCATCGTGGCCGATATCAAAGGCGACTATGTTGCCGGCACGTCGGCAGGCGCCACCACCGCCACCACCAACCCCGGCGGCTGGGACTATTACCAGACAGATACCCTTGGACCCAGTACGACTGGCTCGTTGACGCTGCTCGCCTGGGACGGAACCCAGTCTCCCGGCTCCGGAGCACCAGGTCGCTATGAACGCGCAGGCGCGAGCCACTCGGGAGGTGGCAATGACTTCCCCATGGTCTCGGACCACGGCGGCTACGACGGCTATTCCGGCAATTCCAACGAACTCTTTGTCCATCCCGGCGACACCACCTTCTCAGGCTCCCAGTTTTATGTTCTTCTCCGCTGGGTTGCAGGCGCTCTCGATGCCGGAGATGCCACCATTTCCGGTTATGTCCGCCGTCCGAACAGCACCCAAAGTGGCAGCCGGATGAAAATTTACGTCGATTCGGTCGAAGTCTTCGACTCCGGAACCCTTTTCGGCGCGACGGCCAATTTCAACATCAACAGAACCTTCACTGCTGGTTCAACCGTCGACTTCGTTTTCGATCCGGTAGGCACCCTTTATTCGGACACCAACTACATTGCCGCCACGATCAGCGTCGTCCCGGAACCTGCCTCAATCGCCTTGCTTGGATTGGGTGGCTTGATGGTGATCGGACGCAGGAAGCGCCGTGCCTGAATCCATCAAGGTGAGGCCGGGCTGGAAACCCCAGCTCGGCCCACTCCAACTGATGCTGGAAAACATCTGTACCCTCAGCCCGCTGGATGAAGGGATGGGTGATCGAATCCCATGAGATTCCGTTGCAGCTGAGATCGGGTGTTCAGAGGCCTGGCAGAGGGGTTGAGAGGGAAGAGCTTTCTCAAATCAAAAATCCACATTCGTCATTCCTCAATCGTCAATCCAATCGATCGTGCCCTCCGGATGGATTGATGACCGACGATTGTTGATTTTGGATTTTTGATTGGCCCCGCGAAGCCCCCTTGGACTGCGGTGGCAAACGCAGAGCGACACCGCTTTCAGATGCGAATGTGACGACCATCACTCGATAAACGATCAGTCCGTCCAAAACCACCGACCTCCCTCATTTCGCCAGCGCACGACGAACTGCCCCATCCCAGTCCACGTTCGCCAGACCCGCATGCCAAAGCGGCGTGGCGCTTCGCTTCCCGCCGCACTCCAAGGCAAGAGCCCATGGACCGCTCGCCCCCCGCTGTTCGCACCTGTCCATCGATCCAATCTCCAAGGCCAAGGGCCTGTTCCATACCAGCCCAGGCCATCGGCCTGGGTTTGATAGCCGCCATGAATCGAGGGCTGAAGGCCCGTTCCATCTGGGTGGGAGGATCGGACGTCGAAAGGGCCGCAGAATGGACCGGGCCCTCAGCCCTTGGGAATCTTCCGGTTCCAGTTCATGGGGCGTTACCCCATGCTGATATGGCCTCAGGCCTTTGGCCCTTAAATTCCTCTTCGCCGAACGCCGCCAACCCAGTGGCGAGGGTCAGTCCCGAAAATGAAGTGTTTCGGCCTCCGAGGACCTTGCCAGCAGGCTGGCGGCGAGAATTCGGCAGCCATACTTCGCCAAGGCTACGAAGGACAAGCGGGCAGCGCCGTCCAAGCATCAGGAAGAGGTGAAGGGATGCCCTTGTGATGGATAGTTCGAGTTTCAGACGACTGAGCCGGTTGTCGTGGAAAGGCCGGGTAAAAGTCGTCCGAGCCAGGTGGCAGCTTGACCGAACGACGTGTCACTTTGAGTTTGACGGTCAGGGGATGAAGTGGATGCTCTCAGCAGCACTCTGCTGTTCCGAAGCTCCACGCTGCGCGTAGGGTTCTCATGTAGGAACAAAGGAGTGCTTTTTATTGGGATGCCTTTGGTTTGAACGACCAGTGTCGATAGGGCATCGACCAACTGCCCTCGGGAAAGGGCTCGCAGGTGGTGGAGATCTTTGGATTGAGAGCTGGCTTCAGGGTTCGGATTTCAGCCAGGACATGCCGGTAAAGTTTGTCCTTGGCGATGGTGCGCTTGCCCCTCGTCCGGGCTTCTTCGGGCTTCTCCAGATGCTGCTCGTTCAAACGGAAGGCCATTGCCCCGAGCACGATGTCCACGCATTGGAGCAGGACGTGTTCCTTGGAATCCACTTCAGTGATGTGGGAGGGATCGATTTTCAGATTCTTATGGCGCAGCTCCTTGCTGAGCGGCAGGCCTGCAATGAAGCCTTTGAATTGAACCACTTGCTCGCGGGTGTGAGGGAATTGGTCGAAGAACAGACGCAGTCGAGTGCCCTCCTCGCGATCCTCCAAGTGAGCCAGTCCGAAGGCGTGTTTGATGAATTGGTAGTAGAGGAGGTAGTAGCCATCCTCACGCTGTTTCCTGCTGAGATTGCCGGGCGAAGATTGATTGTCGCGGAACATCAACCGCATTCGCACGTGCCCGGCTCGTAATTCATCAAAGAAATGGGAGACCATTCGTTGGTAGCCCTCCAGCCATTGTTCGGAGACCCGCTGCCACTTCAGTTCCTTCAGAAATCCGATCCTGGCCTTGTGAATTCTCAGGCGATTCTCCACTTCCGCGTGAATCCGTGCCGGGATGATGCAGCCGCCGAAAAAATTGGAGAAATGACGGCCTTCCTGAACGGATTCGTCGGCAAAGATCCAATATTCCTTTTCCTGTTTCACTTGCTTGCTGGGCGAACGGAGATTGAGCCAGTTGTTCGGAAATTCCGAATGGCTGATCTCTCATCTAACTCTTTGCAGGGATACATCATCAGCATCTCCGGCGTCGAGTTACGGATTTTTCTTTTCGTTGAGCATGCTGGGCTTGCCGCCGGTGAGCTGGACGAGGGTGAGGGTTTCGTGAAAGCGGTCATTCCCCAAAATCCATCCTTCGACCTCGCGGTCGCTCGCTTTTCAGAATTTGAGTTTCATGACTTCGGCACCGGCCAGGAGGTAGCTGCCGAAGCCGTGGAGGTCGCCTTTGAGACGGGGGCGATTGAGGTAGTAGGCGAGGTCGCCGACATCGGTGGAGGCGCAGACGTCGAGGAGATCGCCCTCGGGGGTGACCTTGGCCTGGAGGGCGTTCCAACCCTTGCGGGCGTCGGCGGAGAAGGAGGCGTCGAGCCAGCCTTCGTTGACGCCGCGTGCGAGTCCGTAGGTGAACATGCCGGTGCAGGAGGTTTCCAGCCACGATTCCGGATGGTCCACGACCTGGTGCCAGCCGCCGGCCGGATCCTGGTGCTTCCGGAGTCCTTCCATGTGGGC
>JAIXPW010000174.1 GCA_027485995.1 Verrucomicrobiaceae bacterium | reverse complement strand
GGCACCCCCGCCGTCACCACCCGCGGCATGAAGGAAGCGGACATCGCGATCGTGGCGGACTTCATCCACGAAGCCCTTTCCACTCCGAACGACACCGCCAAGCTCCACGCCATCCGCGACCGCGTCTTTGCCTTCAACCGGGCATTCCCGCTGCCGTGGTGAAAGTGGTGAATCGTGAATGGTAAGTGTTGAACGGCGGAAGACGGGCCCTTGCTCTGGCTTTCGTCATTCGTGCTTCGACATTCGTCATTTTCTCCGAATCCATCTTTCCGGCACATTCCTGCCATGAACAGGATTCGTCGGACTCCTTTCTAATTCCCTTTGCCTCCCGGGGCGAACGGGTTGAAATCCACCTGCGCGCATGACCAATCCTTTCCGCGAAGACCTCGTTTCCCGCTCCCGCCCCGAATCCTGCACGGTGGTGATCTTCGGTGCCACCGGAGACCTGACCCACCGCAAGCTGGTGCCGGCGCTCTACAACCTCGCCGTCGATGGTGAACTGCCGACCGGCGTGAAAATCATCGGCTTCGCCCGCCGTGAGAAATCCGACGCCGAGTTCCGTGAGGGCCTGTTGGAGCTGAACCGCAAGGTCTCCCGCTCCGGGCATGACGACGCGATCTGGGGGCCGTTTTCCGAAAACATTTCGTATCATCAGAGCGAGTTCACCGATCCCGATGGCTACAAGCGCCTCGCCGAGCGGCTCGATGCGATCGACCAGGAGCGCGGCCGCAAAGGCAACCGCCTGTTCTACATCGCCAGCGCGCCGGAGTTCTTCGACCCGATCCTCATTTCCCTCAAGGAAGCCGGCCTCAACGAAGCCGCTCCAGGATGCTGGTCGCGGGTGATCGTGGAAAAGCCTTTCGGCACCGACCTCGCCACCGCGAAGCATCTCAACGAGGTGGTCAACGCGACTTTCCACGAAAGCGACACCTATCGGATCGACCACTATCTCGGCAAGGAAACCGCCCAGAACCTGATGGTGCTGCGCTTTGCCAACGCCATCTTCGAACCGCTCTGGAACAGCCGCTACATTTCCCACATCCAGATCACTTGCGCCGAAAACCTCGGCATGGAGGGCGGTCGCGGCGGTTACTATGATCATGCCGGTGCCCTGCGCGACATGGTGCAGAACCATCTTTTGCAGCTTCTCAGCCTCGTCGCGATGGAGCCGCCGACCGATCTTTCGGCCGATGGCGTACGCGATGAAAAGGTGAAGGTGATCCGCTCACTGCGCCAATGGGACACGCCGGAGAAGGTCGCCGCGAATGTCGTCCGCGCCCAGTACACGGCGGGTCACATTGATGGCGCGGCGGTTCCCGGTTATCGGGAAGAGGACCGCGTGAATCCGGAATCGACGACCGAGGCTTATGTCGCTGTTAGATTGCTGATCGACACCTGGCGTTGGAGCGGCGTGCCATTCTACATCCGCATGGGCAAGCGTCTGCCGAAGAAGTCCACCGAGATCTCCGTCCATTTCAAGGATGCGCCCTGCGTGCTGTTCAATGCCCTGCCCGGTGGGGTTCCCGGCGGCAACGTCCTCGTCATCCGCATCCAGCCGGACGAAGGCATTTCGCTGCGCATGGTCTCGAAGCTCCCCGGCACCAGCCTGCGTCTCGAGCCGGTGAAAATGGATTTCCACTACGCCACCAGCTTCGGGAAAGGCAGCCCGGAGGCCTATGAACGCCTCTTGCTCGATGCGATGGCCGGCGATGCCACGCTCTTTGCAAGACGCGACGAGGTCGAGGAAGCCTGGAAGTTCATCGACCACATCGAACACGCCTGGCACCAGAGCGACACCCCGCCGCCGATGGCCAATTTCACTGCAGGTTCCTGGGGCCCGAAGGAGGCCGATGATCTCCTCGATCAGGACGGCCACGCGTGGCGCAGGCTGTGAGAAAGTTGGAAGTGTTCAGTGTTCAGTTTGAAGGAAGAATAACCGAGCACTTCTGATCTTCGTCTTCGCTGAAAACTTGAAACTGAAAACTTGAAACTCGATCTTCAAATGGACCCCGAGCTCGGCCAGGAAGTGCCTGTCGCCTCCATCGACAAGGAGCTGCGCAAGCTCTGGGAGGCTGACGAGGTGCATGCCAATGCCTCGTTGATCAACCTCGTCACCTGCTCCGAGCAGGCGGGATCGCTGCGTCAGAATTCCGCCATCATCCGCGAGCTGACCCGTGAGCATGCCTGCCGCGCGATACTCGTGGAGTTTGATCGCACGGTCGAAGCTCCCTCGATCCGTGCATGGGTCACGGCGCACTGCCACTTGGCCGAGGGGAAAAAGTCTGTGTGCTGCGAGCAGATCGCGTTTGCGTTCACCGGTCGAGTCACGGGCCGTTTCCGCAACACGGTCTTCGGCCATCTCAACAGCGACCTGCCTCTGGTCTTCTGGTGGCAGGGCGAGCTGAGCGATGTCTTCCGCGAGCGGCTTTCCAGCGTGATTGATCGACTGGTGATCGACAGTTCATCATGGCTTGATCCGGCGGCGGACTTCGCAAGATTGAATGATGCCGTTGCCTCCTCCACGCTTGATCTTGTCGTGCAGGACCTCGCCTGGACCCGCACCTGGCAGTACCGGCTTTCATTGGCCGGGATGTTTGATGATCCGGTCGCCCTTTCGGCTCTGCCCTCCATTGAAACGGTCCGCATCGTCCATCATCCGAAGCATCGCAGTTCCGCGCTGCAACTGCTGGCGTGGATCAGCATTCAGGCTGGCTGGCGTCAGGGGCTCGGGCTCGCCGCGGCGCGTGATGGTCAGGTTGAAACGTTTCCGATGGAGTCGAAGTCCGGTCATGGCATCACCGCGTCGCTTGAGGCCGACGAAGCGTCCGCTCCGATCAGTCTTCTCGAACTCAGCGCACCCGGCGTGACGGTCCGGATTTCCCGTGCAGCAGGGGCCGCCCATTTGCTGCGCGAGCTGATCACCTCTGGAAACTCCCAGACCTCGCTCGCCCCGGCGGACCCGGATGACGACGGCGGCCTGGTGGGTGCCCAGCTCGCCAGAGGTGGGAAAAACACCCTTTACCGCAAGGTTTTGCCGCGATTCCTCGAGCTCCTCGCCGGTTGAGCGCCAGCGATTTTCCCTCACCGCGTGGCACGCCTCACGCTTAGATCCATCCCCACTCTCCCACCTTCGGGACCCGATCAAAACCGGGCCCATTTGAGAAAATGACCAGTCCGATCGTGATTCCAGACGACGCTCCCTTCACTCCCGAGCAGCGGGCGTGGTTGAGCGGATTCCTTGGCAAGCTCCTCACCGAGGGACTTCTCACCGCCGCCAGTGGCCCTGCCGTTCCCGTCACCATCCTCTTCGGCTCCCAGACGGGAAATGCCGAGGGCCTCGGCAAGAAGCTGCTGAAGACCCTCAAGAAGGGCAACTTCGAGCCGGAACTCCACGACCTCGGGGCCTATGACCGCAGCCGCCTGCCGCAGGAAAAGAACGTCCTGATCATCACCTCCACCTACGGCGACGGTGAGCCACCGGACAATGCGGGCGATTTCCACCGCTGGATCCTCAGTGCCGAGGCCCCACGGCTGGAGGGCGTGAATTTCTCGGTCCTCGCGCTGGGCGACACCAATTACCCGGACTTCTGCAAGTGCGGCATCGAGTTCGACACCCGACTGGAGGAACTCGGCGCGACCCGGATCTTCAAGCGCATCGACAGCGATGTGGACTTCGACACACCCTTCAAGGAATGGTCGGAGGGCGTGATCGCCGTGCTCGCTCCATCAGGCGCCGCCGTCTCCACGGCCCCCGCCGCCGTGGAGATCGAGGAAGGATTCTCGAAAAAGAACCCGTTCCCATCGTCGATCCTCAAGAACTTCAACCTCAACACCGGTGGCGAAAAGGAGACCCACCACATTGAACTCTCGCTGGCAGGCTCCGGTCTCGAGTATGAGGTAGGCGATGCCCTCGGCGTCTTCCCTCGCAATCCGGAGTCCTTGGTCGATCTCATCCTGTCCAATCTCCCCTTCAAGCCCGGCACCGTTCCACTTCCCGATGGCGGCGAGGCCAGCCTGCGGGAGGCGCTCATTTCCAGTTATGACATCGGCACGCTCAACAAGTCGATCATTCAGAAATGGCAGGCCCGCAGCGGCTCGCCCTATCTGCGCTCGCTGGTCGAGGCCGATGACAAGAAGGCCTGGGACGACTTCTGCTGGGGACGCGACCTCAGCGATCTGGTCATCGACTACCCGGCCGACTTCAGCGACGGCGAGGACCTGGTGGGCATCCTGAAAAAGCTCCAGCCGCGCCTCTACTCGATCGCCTCCAGCCCCAAGGCCCATCCCGGAGAGGTTCATCTCTGCGTCGCGGTGGTTCGCTACCACGCTTATGGCCGTCAGCGTGGCGGCATTTGTTCGACCTTCCTTTCCGACCGCTCGAAGGGTCTCCAGCCTCGCGTGTTCGTGCATTCCAACAAGGCCTTCCGCCTGCCGGAAAATGGCGACACGCCGGTCATCATGGTTGGCCCCGGCACCGGCATCGCGCCGTTCCGCGCCTTCCTTGAGGAGCGCCAGGCCACCTCGGCCAAGGGCGGCAACTGGCTGTTCTTCGGCAATCCGCATCGCGCCACCGATTTCCTCTACGAGGATGAAATCACCGCCTGGCAGAAGGATGGCACGCTTTCCCGGCTCGATCTCGCCTGGTCGCGCGATCAGAAGGAAAAGCTCTACGTCCAGCATCTCATGTTCCAGCAGGGCGCGGAGTTGTGGAAATGGCTCCAGGATGGCGCGGCCTTCTATGTCTGCGGAGATGCCACGCGCATGGCCAAGGACGTCGATCAGGCCCTGCACGCGGTCATTGTCGAACACGGCCAGCTCGCCCCGGAGGACGCCACCGCGTTCATCGCCCAGCTCAAGAAGGACAAGCGCTACCTGCGCGACGTGTACTGAGACTGCGGCCCGCTTCTTGACGAAAGGTGCCGACAAGCGCATATCACTCCGTCATGAAACCGCTTTCTCTGCTGCCGGTATTGCTCTTCGCATCGCTGCTCGCTTCTTGCAGAAAAAAGGAAACGACCGTCGAGTTCGTGCCGAAGCCTGCCGCCACCGCCGCCCCTTATCCGGCAGCGGAGAAGGCCGCGCCTGACGAGGTGGTCACGCCTCCGGCCGCCATTCCGGTGGAAGACCAGTCGCCTGACGAAGAAGAGCCCAGCGCTCCTGACACGGATCTGGTTCAGCCATCGCCCGGACAGCGGCTGGATCATGCCATCGAAAAGACCGGCCAGGCGCTGCAGACCGCCGGCCAGAAAACCGAGCAAGGGGCGAAGACCGCCGCCGAGAAGACCGAGCAAGGCCTCCGCAAGGCTGCGGAAAAGACGGGTGGCTTTCTCCAGAAAGCCGGCGAAACGATCCAGAAGAAGGCCGAAGAAGCAAAGCCGGAGCGCTGAAACCGCGAATGGCGGATGGCAGATTCAGCCTGGATCGGATCAGCCAGGAAGGAGACAGGCATTTCAGATGGACCGGCCCCTTGGAGTGCGGCGGGAAGTGGAACGCCACGCCGCTTTCCCATGCGGGTCCGAGTCACGAATTTAGGGAAAGACTCAGTCCGATTTTCCATCTTCAGGGCCAAAGGCCCGATCCCATAACAGCCCAGGGCATCGCCCTGGGTTTCATGAGAATAATGAATTGAGGGCTGAAGGCCCGGGCAGTCTCTTTGCGGGACCGCGGGTCGACGGGCAACTGAATGGAACGGGCCTACAGCCCTCGGCAATTCTTCGATTTCGAGACCTGGGGCGTTGCCCCAGGCTGGTATGGAGCAGGCCTTTGGCCCTAAGATCATTCCGAGGAGGGTAGAGTCGGACGATCCAAGGATTTCGCCGAGGGGATCAGGATCAGGCCAGCGAAGTGCAGGAGCGCGGCAAGGAAGGCGAGGTAGAAGCCGGGCGAACTCCGTGCATAGACATCAGGAATGTATTCCACCGTTAGACTCATGAAATAAAACTCCCTTCCTATGTGCCAGCCGATGGAGAGACCGACCACCAGTCCAAGATCCACAAGGATCCAAAGCCATTTGAGCAATCGGGCTTTTGAGAGAAGTGAGACGGCGAAGGGAGCCGCTACAAGAGTCAAGACGATGAGCGAAGTCATGGCGATGCAGGCCGCTTTGAGTTCGTATAAACTCGGGTTCGCGTCCGGAAAGACGCCCACAATGGACGCGTGGAGAAGTTCTGAAGCGGAGACCGAGGGGTACTTGTAAGAGCCCCATTTGAGAGTGTTTCTGGGAAAAAACCAGGCAAGCGCTGCCACGAGAACGGCAAGCGTCAGGATTACTCTCGCAGTGCGTAGTCGCTTCGTGTAGGATGTGGAGTCCATGAGAGGAAGTTCACTCGGCGGGAAGGACGGGCTCCAAGGATCTCGCGGAGGGGATCAGAATCAGGCCGGTGATGTGGAGGAGAGCGGCGAGGCAGGCGAGGTAGAAACCGGGGAGGAAGTGGAGGTGGAGTTCGGTTGATTCAAACCCGTGAGAGATACCAGAGATGAAATTGAATTCGATTTGTCGCCATCCGTGAATCAGCGCCAGAACGAGACTCAGATCGGC
>JAIXPW010000061.1 GCA_027485995.1 Verrucomicrobiaceae bacterium | reverse complement strand
TGCACCACCGGGACGACAGCGCGTGCTGCGCGAGCACCGAAATCGATGACTGGTGTGGAAGCTGCTGCCGGAAGCATTACAGGTTCCGGCAGAACCACTTCAACTGCGTCATCCTCATCACTGGCATCATCAACCCACTCGGCCACCTCGGGCAGATCAGTAGCTTCGTCTTGCACGACGGAATTTGCCTCCCGTTCGGCCGCAATTCGCCGGTCTTCTTCGAGGAGGGCGAGTAGATCGTCATTCAGTTTCTGAAGGCGTGCCTCAGGGTCGATGAACCAGTCCGTCGACCAAATTCGAAGCAGTTGCCAGCCAAGGCGCTCGAGAATGATGTGCCTTACCCGATCGCGATCTCGCGCCGAGGGCGAACTATGGTAGGTTGCACCGTCACACTCGACGCCCGCCAAGAACTTGCCTGGCGCGTCCGGGTGGATCACGCCGAGATCAATTCGGAACTTGGATACGCCGATCTGTGTCCGAATTATCCAGCCGAACCGGCGCAGCCCTTCCGCCACTGACATTTCGAAGTCGGAGTCGTAGTCATTTGTCGCCATCGACCGGATTGCGGCTCCCAGCGCAGATGGACCTTGCGCCGCAAACTCAAGATAGTGCTTCAAGTCGCGCACTGCTTCGGCCTGAGTGCGCGTGAGATCAATCATGGACGGGTCGAAACTTGTGAAGACCATCACTTCGCTGGTCGCACGAGTGATCGCCACATTGAGACGTCGTTCACCGCCTTTTCGATTAAGAGGGCCGAAGCTCATCGACATGGTCGCGGCACCCGGTTCCGTTGGCCCATAGCAGACGGAAATCATGATGACGTCGCGCTGGTCGCCCTGCACGGTCTCGAGGTTCTTGATAAACACCGGCTCGCGCGCATGGTGGTTGAAGAACCGCTCGAGGTCAGGCCGCTTTCTCCGCTCTGAATCAAGCAAGTCCTCGATCAACCGCTGCTGTTCAGAGTTCATTGTCACAATGCCAAGCGACAGTTCGTTGCGTGTCGGGTCCGACAAGAGCTTTATCGCAGCATTAACAACTGCTTGCGCCTCAATCTGATTTGTCCGGCCTTTACCCCGCGCGTAGATGCCGTCCACCTTGTGCAACACGACAGCGGTGTCACGCGTATCTGCTGATGGAAAGGTGACGAGTTCACCCTTGTAGTAGGCGTGGTTTGAAAAAGCGATCAGGCTTTCGTGTCTGCTGCGGTAGTGACCAGTCAGGCGGTGCAAGGGAACCCGTGCCGCGAGAGCTTCATCCAGAATGCTGTCCAAGTCCGGTTCGGTATCGCTGTCGCCTGCATCGTCACTTCCGGGAGCCTTGTCGAAGAAACGCGTGGGCGGCATCTGACGCGGATCGCCTACGACGATGCACCGACGCCCCCGCGCAATTGCACCGATCGCGTCTGGTACTGTGATCTGACTTGCCTCGTCAAACACCACGAGATCAAAGAGCGACGTATCGGCTGGGAGGAATTGCGCAACAGAAAGTGGGCTCATCAACATGCAAGGGGTAAGGGCAGCGAGCGCTTGTCCCATTTCACCCACCAACTGACGAACAGGCATATGGCCAATCGTGCGTTGAAGCTGCCTCGAAAGAACCCCGAACCCCTGATCAGCCGTCAGATCATTCCGCCCCGGCACGGCTCCTGAAAGCTTGGCGCGAATGTAATCAGCGGTCATTGCTGACATCTCTTCATCCAGCTTTCGAAAAGTTTGGATCAAGTCGGAGTGTTCGACAGCTGAGAATCTGTTCAGTTCCGGACGAACGTCGATCAACTCTGGCGCGACCCAGCGGCAGTAAGCCGTCCGCAGGCCATCAACAACTTGATCATGCCTGATCAACCCAGATTCCAACCCGATGACGAGGGTTGCGAGACCTTTGGCTTCCGCCTCGCGCTTGACCATGATCCACCCACACCACGGGTTCAGCCGGCGTTCGCGCGCGATCAATTGGGCGGTGACTTGGGTCAGTGGCGCAATCTGTTGTTCTACTGGCATGACCGACGGCGCACCCGACAGTTCGCGGAAGTCGGAGGATGCAGTCTCAAACTCGGCAAGTGCGGCAACGAACCTGCGCGCGGCTCGATCCATAACGCTGCCAGGTTCCAGCATATCCCTGCCGTCGCAAAGCTTGCGGCTCAAAGTTCCACGCAAGGTGATGAAATCGCGCCCTTCACCTGCCAGGCGTTGAACGGCCGAACGCAGAACTTCCGCGGCAGCTAAGTCCCTTTCAAGAACAGCAACGTCTGTTTTTAGGCCCCGCCAAGGAGTGCCAGCGGGAAGCCCATCCTCAAGCTGCGTGAGCTGTTCCTGAAGCGTTTTCAAGTCGGCGAGTGCTTCGAGATCTCGTTCCGGTTCAGGGACCTGCGTCGCGGTCAGGCCGAAGGCATCCCAAATTGCAGTTCGGAGCTTTTTGACGGCGCCTCCTTTGAAAAGGAAACTTTTTCCTTCTGCTTCCACGCGTTCTGCAATCCACCTCTGAAGTGGCTGAACAGCAATTTTTTCTTCGGCGTATGCGGCCGACAGTGAGCCGTGCCTTTGTCGATAAGCGGCAAGCGCTGGAATCAAGGCCCGAAGCTTTGCAAGCGTTTCTCTCGTCTCGGCTGTCAGGGCGAAGCCAAGGTTGGCACGTTCGCAATCCGGCAGCAGTCCAACGAGACCCGACAAAGCCCGCGCTTCCCCCAATGTCGGCGTCGATTCATCAAGCCCGAGCTGTCCGATGAGATCAATCCGCGCGGATAGCAGATCCTGTGATGCACCGCCGAGCCTGCGCGCAGAAGCAATCAGTTTTGACTGCCATGCGAAAGACCACTCCCCATGAAGGACTGCGGGGAAGGCATCCATGTCCTCGGGTTCAATCTGACTGAAGCGCTGGCCTAAGCGCTTGGCGACTTCACACAGTTCTGCAAATGCTTCAGCGTCCGGCGCAAGGCCGACCGGTCCCTGATTCTTGGGCCAGTCCAGCTCTACCCGATGCAGGTCGCCGTAGCGCAGGCTGCGACCAATCGCATCCCTTGGGCTGATTCCTGCAGGGCCGGGTTGGTGCAACGCATCAACCAGTCCGTTCAATCGTCCACGCAAATCGGCGAGACGGGTTGCCGTCTTTTTCCACTCAGCCGGGCTGTGCTCGCCGCGTCGCTTCCAAGCCGCATCCAGCTGATCAAGTACGGCCCGTTTATTTGCCTTGCTCGAATGAAGCTCCAAACAGAAATCGCCGAGGCCAGCAGCAACCAAGCGCTTATAGACAACTTCAAGCGCGGCCATCTTTTCCGAGACAAAGAGGACTTTGCGCCCCAGAGCGATATTATGGGCAATGATGTTGCCAATCGTCTCGGACTTTCCAGTGCCTGGCGGCCCTTCGAGCACGAAATCGCCATCAAGGCCGGATGCATGAATTGCAACAATCTGGCTGGAATCTGCATTCAGCGGTGCAAAGATTGAAGAAGCCTCGACCTTTCGATCAATTTCCTTTGGGTCAAGGAACTTGGTCCCGCCTGGGTAAGGGTCTCGTGGTGTTTCAATGAGATGACGAACAAACGGCGTTCCCTTTAGTGTCTGAGTCCGATCCGTCAGGTCTTTCCACATCAAATACTTTGCAAAGGAAAAGGTGCTGAGGAAGACCTCTTCGACAACCTCAAACCCGGGGACGTCCTTTACCTTGTGCCGAACATGGTTCCAAATGCTGCGAACATCGACACCGCTGCGGTCTTTCGGTAATTCGCCTGACAACTCGGAAAGGTTGATGCCGAAATCCTGGCGAAGCATCTGCAAAAGGGTAAGGTTGAAGACAGTGTCGTCATCGTGGCGCAGTATATAGGGCTTTGACCTTGCGCTGGCGCGGTCGAGGCGCACCGGCATCAGGATCATCGGCGCGCTGTACCTGGTCTTGTCGCCAGATGGGGTCCAGCGCAGCATACCAAGTGCAAGAAACAGCGTGTTGCTGCCGCCTTCTTCGAGATCCGCCTTTGCCTTGCGGTAGAGCTCGATCGTGCCCTTCTCGAGCTGTTTTTCATCTGTGTTTGCGACGATCTCTCCGCGCTCCATTGCGTCGCGAGCGAAGTTCACGGACCAGTCATCACCGGTTCGGAGACGAAAGAGTGCCTCGTCGGCTTGCGAAGCCGCATCACGACGTGCGGGCGGGGCTATGATACGGATCCGCTTTCCTTCAGCGATCTTGTCTTCCAATACAGATGGGTCAGGACAGAAGATCGGAATCGCCGAAGCAGAAGGTTTCAGGTTCAACAGGCGATTGCGCTTGGAAAGGTCCAGCAGGCTGCGACGCCAGATGGCTAGGCGTTCCTCTGGTGTTCTTTCGGCTTCGTCCAGCTCTACGGGCGGATCGAAGACGGGCAAGTCGGGCGGTAGGTCCAAGGGCGGCGCTGCGCCACGTGGTTGCGCTGCGCCAGTAGGCGTATCGGTCGTGCCAGCAAGTGAGGATAGTGGTTGAATTCCCCGCCGCCGAGCCTGACGAACATCAACAGCATAGACGAACTGCGCATCGTTCTCTTCGGCCAGTTGGCGTTCCGCCTCGGCGATGGCCTTTGTGAAGGGAATAGGATGGCCAGTCGTGGCCAGTGTCGTTTCGAAAATCACCAATTCCTTCATGGCGATAGCTTTTCTGACGATGATTGGATCATCAACTGTCAGGGTCGGAAAGTACTGAGGCTGCAACCAGGCACCCGCGAGCGCATGCTCTCTTGTAAAAACGACCACCGGGTGCAGTCCTGCCTGCTCGAACGCGGCAGCAAACAGAAGTGCTGTATCAAGACATGTCGAAAGTCCTGTCTTCTCAATTTCGGAAGGCAATCGGATCTTCTGGCCCGTGGTTTCGAAGCTGGCAGGCGGAACGGCAGAGGTGATGGCGCGCGCCGAGACTGCTGCCCAGACGCCGGACATCACTTCCCAGACACGTTCCCTCGACTTTTTCTGATAACCGTCGATCGAGCCGTCCCTGCCACTGCTGGACAGAATGCCGGAGCTTTCCTTCAACAGATGCTGAATTGTGCCATCGTTCGGCGTCACAAAAGCAGCCAGTAGTTCCGGCATGAAGCGGGAACCGCCCCATTCGTTTCGCGCCAAGGCTTCGACAATCATGTGCTCCTCAGCCAGCACCAACTCACCTTGGCGCAGCGTGAACGTAACGTCAGACCGCAGCCTGTCCGTCAGTTTGTCGAGCAGCCCACCTGCGAGCGGCACACGGACGTCCTTAGGCCGGAGCTGAGACTTGGCGGCGATACGGTCAATCGTCCAAGTGCGTTCGCCAAGGATTGCCGGATCCGACCTAACCGTGAGGGTCAGGCCCTCCAGGTCGCCGTCAGAGGTGTTCTCGACGGCAAGGTCCAGGATCGTCGGAACGTCGTTCTGATGAGATGCGAATGTGATTTTGGGGGCCAAGGTTACCCTGACCACGGCTGAGGGGGCAGAGCCAACGCTCGTTGCGTCGTCCTGCAGCTCGTTCGATGCGTCTGTCACGATAAGTGCCTCGCCCACAACAATTTCTGTCGCCCCACACATGCATCATAGGTGACAAGTGAGGTTTTCCTCAACCTCAAGTTTTCAAGGACATAAACGTAGTCGGGCAGTTGGGACTAATTAAGTGCTGAGCGTCGCCGGGCCGTCCTTTCGCCATCGTTCAGAGAATAGCCACACTTGGAGATAGCCGTGGCCCTTTTGGGTCAGTAGCCCCAGCCAGAGCCGGGAGACGGATCACCTTCCGGGTCATGCAGTTCATCCACCTGAGGAAACAAGTCGTTCGTTCCAGCGAAGGACTGGGCGGCTTCGATTCCGGTTTGTCGATCAATATCGGCAATACGACGACCAACCCAAGTTATCATCCGCCCAAGATCGCTTTCCTCTGTGGGGTTGGTCTCAGGCGGAAGGTTTGCCAGCCAATCTCGGATATCTCGGGCCTCACGCCGCAGGTCAATAATGTGCTGGAGGTGGGCCAAGCGTTTTTCCTCGCGCTCCTTCCTAGCGTGAGCAAGTTTCCGTCGGCGCTGCAGTTCTTGCCATTTCCGTTCGCGATCTTCACGTTCTTCGCGGCGCACGCGGATGAATTCAAGGACCAGTTCGATCCCGGCGACGATGTCCGGCACCAGGCGCTCGATCCGCTGAATCTTTCCGTCACCCCAAGTCTTCCGGAGTCCGTCTGCCCAAACATCTATCGCGAGGACCAGTTCGCCAGTCCACTCGGTGACATACTCCGGCCACGGAGGGCTGTACCCAAAAGGCGAACTGTCCCAGTCGTTTCGCCGCCATGATCGTGCCTGCTTTTCTTTGCGCCGTTCTTCCCGGGCAAGTTCTTCAGGCGATGGAATATACTTCACCCGCTTCGTCCGCTCGAGCAGAGTGAAGTTCACAGCGTCCGTGCCGCGCTTCAGGGACATTTTGTCCCCCTCAGGTATCAGTGTAAGGCCACTCCCTTCGAGACCTCGGGCCAGCCCATCGAGGATGACGACGGCACGCTCGGTGCACGTTGAACTGACGATGACGCCGCAGTGCCCGGGACCGGTGGCGCTGACC
>JAIXPW010000072.1 GCA_027485995.1 Verrucomicrobiaceae bacterium | reverse complement strand
CCGGGTATTAGTCGCATCCTGCGCAAGCAGGGTCCCGCGCAAGCGGGAAGAGAAATGGCCGTCCAGTCCCGCTCGCGGGATGGACAGAATCCGGCTTACAGGGGGGCGGCACCCTCTTTTCTCCGGGCGATCTTCCTTGCAAGAGGGGGACCGCCCCGCCGTAGCTAGGACGTCATGTTGAAACGACTGCTTCTGGCCCTTGGATTTCTGGCAGGCTCCGCGCTGGCGGCGGACAAGCCCAACATCATCTTCATCCTCGCCGATGACCTCGCCCAGGGCGACCTCGGCTGCTACGGCCAGAAGCTGATCCAGACCCCGAATCTCGACCGGATGGCCTCGGAAGGCACCCGGTTCAATCAGGCCTACTCCGGCACCAGCGTCTGCGCTCCATCGCGAACCTCGCTCATGACCGGCCTCGACATGGGCCACTGCCCGATCCGCGCCAACCGGGAGATCGGCAAGGGCCTCGGCCAGATGCCCCTGCCTGAAGGCACCATCACCGTCGCCTCCCTCCTCAAGTCCGCCGGATACGCCACCGCCTGCACCGGGAAATGGGGCATGGGCATGCCCGGCTCCTCGGGCGATCCCCTCAAGGTCGGCTTCGACCGATTCTACGGCTACTACGACCAGGTCCATGCCCACAGCTATTTCACCGATCACCTTTTCGATGACAGCAAGCGGATCGATCTTCCGGAAAAAACCTACGCCCAGAACCTCATCCAGAAGGCCACCCTCGACTGGGTCCGCTCGGTCAAGGACAAGCCCTTCTTCCTCTTCTACGCCGTCACGCTGCCGCATGGAAACTACGAGATCGACTCGCTTGGAGCCTACGCCGACAAGCCCTGGACGCCGCAGCAGAAGACCTACGCCGCGATGGTTTCGCGTCTCGATCACGATGTTGGGGAATTGATGGCCCTGCTCAAGGAACTGAAAGTCGACGACAACACGCTGGTGATGTTCTCAGGCGACAACGGATCGTCCTTCGCTCCCGGCTCCCCGGTCGGAAAGCTCTTCGACCAGTCGATGGGTGGCAAGCTGCGCGACTTCAAGCGCTCGATGTTCGAAGGCGGCCTGCGTCAGGCCTCGCTCGCCCGCTGGCCAGGGAAAGTTCCCGCAGGTCGCGTCTCGGATGAACCCTGGGCCTTTTGGGACTTCCTGCCCACCGTCGCGGAAATCACCGGGGTCAAGGTCCCCGCCGCCTGCAAGCCCAACGGACTTTCACTGACCGAATTCCTGAAGGGAGGCAAGGCCCCCGATCGCCCCTTTTTCTACTGGGAACTCCATGAAGGTCCTCCCTGCCAGGCCATCCGCTTCGGCGATTGGAAAGCCGTCCGCATCGCGCCGAACAAGCCGATGCTGCTCTTCGATCTGAAGGCCGACTCTGCCGAGAAAACCAACCTCGCCGAACAGCATCCGGACCTCGTGAAAAAGGCGGTCGATCTCATGAACCACCATCGTGTCGCGGATCCCAAGTGGCCCGATCCAGCGGGAGTGGAGGGGAAAGTGAACAAATAGCCTCCGCGGCCTGCCTGATGGCCGATTTTGCGACCACTTGGCCGGAACTGAGACCTTTGAATGCTTCCAAAAGCTGAAAATTCAGGTCACGGCATCACCAGCGAAAGACGACAGCCCACCTCGCTGAACTGAAATTCTTTCTGACAGATCCAGTGTCCAACGCTGGCATTCGTTTTGGCTGATCCGGGGGGAGCAGGTCAGACGAAACGCCGCCAAGGTTGCTGGAAATGCCTCCAAAGGGGCTCGGGTCCAAACGATCCCGCATCCGAGCCCTTTGTGCGTTAAGCGCAAGGTTGGGGTGGAATTCCCGTGGCTGGAGCATCCTGCTCCAGTCCGTCTCTGGAGCGTCTCGCTCCAAGTCTTTCGAAGCCTGTGCTCGCCAAACGAAAGATCGCGGCCAGCAAAGCACTCACGATTACAAGATCCGCGTCCCATCCAGTTTGCCGGCCGCTTTCTCAAACGTGGCCATGTCAGCCGATGACTTTGCGTAGCTGCTGTGAATCAATCGGTCCACAAATCCGGGTTTCGCGGATGCCAGTCCATCGGCTGCAAGCACTTCTGCCGCCGCCCCCTGCGCCCTGATCTCACCGCTGGCAAACAAGCGCCGCAATCCAAGCAGGGCATCCCGCTTCGACACCCCATAGTGATGCTGCAAGGCGAAGTAGGCCTCGGAAACCACCAGGTCAGACACGAAGGCCTGATGGCCACCGCGCGACAACTCATCCAGAAAAGCCACCGCTCGCGCGGCTTGATCCGAAGGCTGTCCCACGAGCAGGCGCAACACCACGGACGTATCCAATCCTGTATTCATGCCTTGTTCGTTCGTCCTGCGGAAATGCTCTTCCGGATCGCCTCCATCGAGTGATCCTTCACCTCTTTCGCCTTTGGCCCGAGGCATCCCACCCAGCCGCGTTCCAGCGAAGGTCGTGGCCGCAGGAACCAGATCTTGGTCCCTCCCTCGTCGCGGGAATCCAACTCGATCACATCTCCAGGCTTCAGGCCGAGGGCTTCGCAAGTTTCCTTGGGAAACGTCGCCTGTCGTTTCGAGGTGAGTCTCAACGTGGTCACATGGCAAGAGTGGTCGGCTGCGCCTTACTGGTCAAGAAGGTTGTAAGGCGAAACCGCGTTCCCGTGGATGGCTGCCAGTTCCCACATGTGCGGCATCGTGGAGGAAAGGCTCCCCGCCTCGAAAAAGGGTGAATGGCGCGCCGCAGGCTTGCTTTCCTCCGACTCGTTTCCTTTCGTGATCCATGCCATGGATATCAGCAACGTCGATGAACCGGATCGCCCGGTTGGCTTTTGTGGCGGCGTTGACCTCGTTCATTGCCTTTCACTTCGTCGAGTTTTGGCACTCCACGGAATCTGATTTGGATGCGGACACCACAGGTTGGAGGATCTGGACCGAAATACCCATGACCATGCGGAGTCCTTCCCATATCAATGGACGGCAAATGATCTTCTGGAGCTGCTTCCTGACCAGTTCCTTGCTTGTCGCCTCATCGCCATTCCTGGTGGGGGTGGTTAGAGTCTCGCGATTGGCCTGGTGGATCGGAGCACTGACGTCCGGAGTCGCGACGATCGCACTCGGAGGCTTTCTGATTTCTCTGGTATCGGATCATGCCGAAATTTCGCCTGGCCTCGGATTCACTCTTCTCCTCGCGGCCATGCTTCTCAACTTCCTCGGCTTCTTCTTCATCCGGCGCGAGATCCCGCCGAATCCGGTCACGGATCCGCGCTGACGGCCGATTCTGCGTCCACATGGCCGGAATTGAGGCCTTTGAATGCTTCCAAAAGCTGAAAATTCAGATCACTGTATCACCAACGAAAGACGACAGCCCACCTCGGTGAACTGAAAATCTTTCCAACATTTCCAGACCTTCGACGCTGGCCCTTCTCTGGTCGATCCGGGGGGAAGCAAACCAAAAAAGGCCGTCGACGAACTGAACTGGTTCATGCGCACACAAGGGCGCGAACACGGGTGTCCGGTTGAATCGAGAATGAGGATTTAGAAATCTTTGTCGATGAGAGGCTTACGATCAAAAATGGATGTGAGGGATTTGAACTCCGGCGACGGTTTAGAGACGATTCTGGG
>JAIXPW010000066.1 GCA_027485995.1 Verrucomicrobiaceae bacterium | reverse complement strand
GTCGAGGAATCCGTCCACGTGTCCCTTCACCGCCTCGGCACCGACCACCTCGACATCCTGCTGCTCCACGACGTCGAGTTCGTGAAGCTCCCGCAGATCTGGGAGGAAACCCTGCCCGCTGTGATGAAGCTCAAGCAGCAGGGCAAGATCCGCGCCGTCGGGTTTTCCTGCTACCCGATGAAGGCCTTCCACACGGTCCTCGATCACGCCGACGTCGACTGCATTCTTTCCTACAACCAGTACACGCTTCAGAACACCCGCCTCGCCGACGAGCTGATCCCGCGATTGAAGGAAAAGAACATCGGCGTGATGAATGCCGGACCGTTCTCCGCGCGACTTCTCACAAACGCCCCGCTGCCTGCCTGGCTGAAGGAGCCTGAGGAGGTGAAAGCCGCCGCCCGCGCCGCCGCCGCACTTTGTGATTCACAGGGCGTCGACATCGCCCAGCTCGCCCTCCAGTTCTGCCTCGCCAACGAGGACATCGCCACCACCGTTTCCGGCTCCGCGAATCCGGACAACGTCCGCAAGTGGGCCGAGTGGATGAACCAGCCGCTCGACCCCGCCCTGCTCGCAGAAGTGCAGGCGATCTTCGCACCTGTTAGAAACCTCGGCCACCTTGAAGGGCTGCCTGAAAACAACTGATCCGATGAAAGCGATCCAATTCACCCAGCCGAAGGAAATCAACGTCATCGAGCTTCCCGAGCCACCCGCTCCGGGTCCGGGCGAGGCTCTCGTCCGCACCCATCGCATGGGCATCTGCGGCACCGACCTTTCCGGCTACCTTGGAAAGATGCCGTTCTTTTCCTACCCGCGCATCCCCGGCCACGAACTCGGCCTCGAGGTGCTCGCAGTCGGCCCGGACGTGACGAACGTGAAGCCCGGCGACAAGTGCTCGCTGGAGCCCTACGTCAACAACCCGGACTCCGCCACCAGCCGCAAGGGCTCGTCGAACTGCTGTCCCGGCGTGCAGGTCCTCGGCGTCCACACCGACGGCGGACTCCGCGATTCCTGGATCTGCCCGGCCCGGAAACTCCACCCCGGCAACCACCTTTCCTACGACCAACTCGCCCTCGTCGAGACCCTCGCCATCGGCTATCACGCCGTGCAACGCGGCAACCCGCAGCCCGGCGAATCCGTCCTCGTCATCGGCGCGGGACCGATCGGCCTCGCTTGCCTGGAGTTCCTGAAACTCATGGACCTCAACGTGATCGTGATGGACATGGTCGAGAGCCGCCTCGCCTTCTGCCGGGAAAACCTCGGCATCCGCCACACGATCCAGCCAAAGCCCGATGGCTCGCACCTCGCCGAACTCGAAGCCGTGACGAACGGCCAGCTCGCCGACGTGATCATCGACGCCACCGGCTCCGCCAAGTCGATGTCGACCTGCTTCGAATACGCCGCTTTCACCGGTCGCGTGGTCTATGTCGGCATCACCACCCAGGAGCTCAGCTTTCCGCATGCGCCCATCCTTCATCGCCGCGAGCTGACCTTGCTCGCCTCGCGAAACGCCCTGCCCGCCGACTTCGGAAAAATCATCGACCTCATCGCCGCCGGAAAGATCAACACCGACGTCTGGATCACCCACCGCCTCGCCTTCGACGACGTCCCCACCGGCTTCGCCCAGTTCACCGACCCCACCCTCGGAGCCATCAAGGTCATCATCGAGGTGAACTAAGAAAATTCGAATTCCGAAACCTGAAATTCGAAAGAGTTTTCAACCACGGATGAAGAGGATGGACACAGATGAAGAAGGCAGATGAAAGCATAAGAATGACTCCATCATTCGGAATGAAATCCCTCTTACATCCGCGTTCATCCTGTTCATCTGTGGTTCCTTTTCTGAGCTCCCAATTGATTCTCCACTTTTAGAAATCTACCGTCTTCCATTAGTCATTAGTCATTAGGAAATTAGTCATTAGTCATTTCTTCCATGAAACTTTGCCCCAAATTCACCTTCGGCGTCGGCGATCGCTTCGCCCACCAGGCCGCCTCGCAGCTCGCCGCTTTCCAACTCGCCGCACAGGCCGGAGTTGATCTCGTTCCGGTCTGGAACAAGTCGAACCGCGAGCACCTGATCATCGGCTCCGAACCTTCCGGCACCCGCGCCGCCGCTGACAAGGCCGTGGCCGATCTTGGCTGGACCCAGCCCTATCTGCTCGATGCCGACCACATCAACCTGAAGACGGTCGATCGCTTTGTCGCGCCCTGTGATTTCTTCACCCTCGACGTGGCCGATGACATTGGCGAAGCCGCCGATCCGGCCGACATCGAGGCCTTCATCGCGAAGCACCCCGAACTCCTCGGCACGGTTTCCATCGCAGGCATCGACGCCCCCTTTGAAATCACCCGCGCCGACATCGAAAAGACGGCCAACCAGTTCCTCAAGGCCACCCAAAAGGCCGGAGCGATCTACCGCCACATCGTCGAGGCCAAGGGCGGCAGTGACGACTTCGTGACCGAGGTCTCGATGGATGAGACCGACAAGCCGCAGACCCCGCCGGAGCTGCTCGTCATCCTCGCCGCCATCGCCGATCAGGGCATCCCGATCCAGACCATCGCGCCCAAGTTCACCGGTCGCTTCAACAAGGGCGTCGATTACGTCGGCGATGTCGCCGCCTTCGAGAAGGAATTCAACGACGACCTCGCCGTCATCGCCCACGCCATTTCCGCCTACGGTTTACCTAGTAGTTTGAAGCTCTCGGTCCACTCCGGTTCCGACAAGTTCTCGATCTACCCGGCCATCCGTCGCGCCCTCGCCCGCACCGGAGCCGGCCTCCACATCAAGACCGCCGGCACGACCTGGCTGGAGGAAGTCATTGGACTGGCCGAAGCCGGTGGAGCCGCCCTCGAACTCGCCAAGCAGATCTACGCCACCGCGCTTTCGAAAAAGGAAGCCCTCTGCGAGCCCTATGCCACCGTCATCGACATCGACGACGCGAAGCTTCCCTCCGCCGAGGAGGTCAACGGCTGGACCAGCGACCAGTTCACCGGCGCGCTCCGCCACGACCAGTCGAACCCGCTCTACAACGCCCATTTCCGCCAGCTCCTCCACGTCGGCTTCAAGGTCGCGGCCCAGCTTGGCGACACCTACCTCGATGCCCTGAAAGCGAACGAGGCCATCGTCGCCAAGAACGTCACCGGCAACCTCTTCGACCGCCACATGAAGCCGCTGTTCCT
>JAIXPW010000059.1 GCA_027485995.1 Verrucomicrobiaceae bacterium | reverse complement strand
TCAGTGAGGTGCCACCTCCCCGACGAGGAACCATTGTGGGTTCAGGCGGCAGCGTGGAGACGCCACCGCCATCTGATCAGATTGTTGTTATTCGGCAGCGGCTTCAGCAGCGGGTGCTTCTGGAGCGGCTTCGGCGACGACTTCGGCCGCAGCTTCCGCTGGAGCCTCGTCGGCATCCTTGGAGGAGCTGCCTTCGGGGTTGAATTTGGTCTGGATGATACGAGCGATGCGGGCACCGGGCTCGTTGATCGTGGCGAGCAACTTCGAGAGAATCGCTTCGCGGGAGGGAATGTCGGCGATCGACTGGAGCTTGTCGCCCGTGAGGACGGCGCCGTCGAGGATGCCGACCTTCATTTCCGGCTTCTTGAACTCCTTTTCGAAGTTCTTGATGGCCTTGGCGGCAGCGAAAACCTCGCTGTCACCCATGACGAAGGCGGTCTGGCCCACAAGGCTGTCAGCGATGTCGGGAAGACCGGCTTCCGTCAGCGCCTTCCGCATGTAGGTGTTCTTGGCGACGAGGCACTTGGCACCGCCTGCATTGAGGCGGTTGCGCAGTTCGGTGAACTGCTGGACGGTCATGCCGGTGTAATCGATGACGATCACGTAGGGCGACGCGTTGACCCGGTCGAGAAGGCCGTCGATGATGATTTTCTTATCAGGATTCATGGTCGTTGGACGGTCCGGGATTAGGAGGAAGCCTTGGTGTAGAGGCTCGACTCAAGCGGCAGGCCTGGCAGCATGGTAGCGGCGAGGGTGACGCTCTGGATGTAGTTGCCCTTGGCCGTTGGCGGCTTGGCACGGACGACGCTGTCGACGAAGGCCTGGGCGTTTTCGAGAAGCAGTTCGGGAGCGAAGGAGGACTTTCCGACGGGGCCGGAAACGTTGCCGTTCTTGTCGAGCTTGAAGTCGACGCGACCGGCTTTCACTTCCTTGACGGCCTTGGCGACATCGTCGGTGACGGTGCCGGTCTTCGGGTTCGGCATGAGGCCGCGCGGTCCGAGGACACGGGCGATCTTGCGGACTTCGGTCATCGCATCCGGCGTCGCGATCGCGGCGTCGAAGTCGGTGAAGCCGCCCTGCACCTTGGCGATGAGGTCTTCGTAACCGACGTGCTCGGCACCGGCAGCCTTGGCGGCTTCGGCGGCGGCACCCTGGGCGAAGACGGCGACCCGGACATTCTTACCGGTGCCGTGTGGAAGGGAGACGGAACCACGAACCATCTGATCGCTCTTGCGGGGATCCACGCCGAGGTGGAACGAGAGGGTGACGGTGGGATCGAACTTCGGAGCCGGGAATTTCTTCACGGTGCCGATGGCTTCATTCAACGAGTAGGACTTGCCAGCTTCGACGAGCTTGACAGCCTCCACGTAACGTTTGCTGCGGTGTTTGGCCATTGGTTTGCTTGGTTTGCAGTTCGGTCGGGTCCTGCGGCTGCGGGATCCTCCTGCGGGTGCCGGACGTTCTGAGGCGTCCGGCTGAGAGTCTTAGTAACCTTCGATTTCGAGGCCCATCTGGCGGGCGGTGCCGGCAAGGATGCGGGCAGCGGCTTCAGGGTCCTTGGTGTTGAGGTCGGGCATCTTGATCTTCACGACGTCCATGAGCTGGGCCTTCGTGAGCTTGCCGACCTTGATCTTGTTCGGCTCCTTGGAACCGGAGGCAAGACCGGCGGCCTTCTTGAGAAGGTTGCCCGCAGGTGGCTTCTTGGTGATGAACGAGAAGGTCTTGTCCTTGTAAACGGAGATGACGACTGGAAGGACGTCGCCCGACTGGGACTGGGTGGAGGCGTTGAATTCCTTGCAGAACGCCATGATGTTCACACCGGCCTGGCCGAGTGCGGGACCGACTGGCGGTGATGGATTGGCGGCTCCTGCTGGAATCTGGAGCTTGATGAGTTTGACGACTTCCTTGGCCATGGTGTTTCGGAGTTGCGGGGACGTTCTTGAGAGGGGATGGAATCAGGGGCTGCCGGCCCTGAGGCGGTGCGATTTCAGGCTCGCTCGACCTGCCAGTATTCGAGTTCGACCGGCGTGCTGCGGCCGAAGATGGTCACGGAGACGCGGAGCTTGCCGCGTTCCGGATCGATTTCCTCGACGATGCCGGTCTGGCTCTGGAACGGGCCATCGGCGACCTTGACGGTATCGCCGACTTCGAAACTGATGGCGGGGCGGACGTGTTCCTCGCGCTCCTTGATCTGAGAAAGCATCCCTTCGACCTCGCGGGTCCGCATCGGGATCGGGATGTCCTTGGTGCCGGCAAAGCCGATCACTCCGTCCATCTCCTTGATGAAATACCAGGCCTTCTCGACGAGACGGTTGTCTTCGGTCAGGAGGCTCATGTTGACGATGATGTAGCCCGGGAAAAACTTCCGCTTGGTCTCGGTCTTCTTGCCACGGCGGATTTCAGAGACCATTTCGGTGGGAACCAGTGCGTCGAACACGACGTCACCCAGTTCCTCGGCCTCGGCGTTGCGGAGAATGCGGTCTCTTACTTTCTGCTCCTGACCGGAAAGGACGTGAACCACGTACCATTGGTCTTTAGCTGGAGGAATTGCGGCCATGTTGGGAGGATGAAGAAAACGGGAAGAAGGAAAGCACAGGTGGCTTCAGCGACCGAAACTGGTGAGGAACGTAACGATCTGAACGTGGAGGAAATCCCAAGCCTGGACGAAACCAGCAAGAAGGATCATGGCGATGAGCACCACGGTGGTCGAGTCGACCAGTTCGCGGTATTTGCGAAGACCCTTGATCTTCGGGTCGGATTCCCAGGGCCAGCTGGCCTTGTGGAGTTCTCCACGGACTTCGCCGGAGAAACTGGAGATCCGCGCCCACTTCTTGACCACCAGGACGAGCAAGGCGATGGAAATGACCCAAACGATGCCTGTTTGCACCCAGCTATCGTTGATCATCAGGAATTTCATGGAGGACAGAGGCGGGAAAAAATACGATTCAAAGGATGGCACGGAAGGAGGGACTCGAACCCACAACCAATGGTTTTGGAGACCACTACTCTACCAATTGAGCTACTTCCGTGTTGAGGCGACTGAGGGGCACTCCGGCTGGAAGCCGAAATGCCCCGAAGTCCAGCGCCCTGACCCCGGCGATGAAGCCGGAGCCGGGAGCCTGTTGTGAAATGATTAGTCGAGGATGTCACCGACACGACCGGCACCAACGGTGCGACCGCCTTCGCGAATGGCGAAGCGCATGGTCTGCTCCATGGCGATCGGCGTGATCAGCTCGACCTCAAGGTTGACGTTGTCTCCCGGCATGACCATTTCGACACCTTCCGGAAGCTTGATGCTGCCGGTCACGTCGGTGGTGCGGAAGTAGAACTGCGGACGATAGTTCGAGAAGAATGGGGTGTGGCGGCCGCCTTCTTCCTTGGAAAGGACGTAAATCTCGCCCTTGAACTTGCGGTGAGGCTTGACCGAACCGGTCTTCGCGATGACCTGGCCACGCTCAACGTCAGCCTTCTTGAGGCCACGGAGGAGGAGACCCACGTTGTCACCGGCACGACCTTCGTCGAGCAGCTTGCGGAACATTTCGATGTCGGTGACGGTGGTCTTCACGGTGTCGCGAATGCCAACGATTTCGACTTCTTCCATCTTCTTGACGATACCGCGCTC
>JAIXPW010000099.1 GCA_027485995.1 Verrucomicrobiaceae bacterium | reverse complement strand
CGCCCTGCTGCCCGCCAACTGGCGTCCCGACACCACAGCCCGAGCCCAGAAACTCGCGGCCTCGTGAAGCCTGATCAACAAGCAAAGCCCGGCACCGGGTGCTCCGTGGAGCGCTTACGTCTGTCACACAACGAGGGTAAAAAGCGCACTGAATCCGATCTTGCGAGGACTGCCGACCCCAACCAAGCACGCATCAGAAAAGGAGGTTGAAGGTGGAACTCGCGAGGAATGCAGAAAGGACCGGAAGCGCCATCATCGGCAACAGCACGACGAACGCGAGGATGCCGCCCGCACGATCCAATTTCTTATCACTCTGGGGCATCCCTCGGTTGGCGATCTTCTCGACCAAGACACCGAGCCCAATGATCCCGAAATAGAGCCCGATTCCGATCGCTATCCCTCCAACTGCTGCCACAGCGATCTGCGCCGCTCCATGATCGCGGCATGCAGCGCATCCCCCGATCATCCCTCCAACCGGCGATGCGAGGATATTAAACTCGAATAGGTTCATTTTCTGGCAACTTCGAGTCCTCTTACGCCTGACCGCGGGCGAGGCTTCGACTGCGGGTTGAGGTTCTATCGGTCATAACGGCTGGAACTGGGGGCTGGTTCTGGCGTTAGGAGTGACGTCTTGTTCGACCCTTGTGATGGCCGGTGATTGAATATCGAGCATGTCTATCGGCCAACAACCAAATCGCCTCCACCACCGAAAATCTTGGCTTCTCAACGTCGGTCAACTTCCGTCGTCCCTTCCGGATATCTTCCTGCATGCTGAGCATAGGGATGTCTGCGTGCTCTCCTGATCGAGGAAACCTCACTGAAACCATCGCAGCATCATCGATACAAGAAAGATGACCGATCTCCTCCAACTTCAAGGACTCAACTTCAGTAATGAGCTGGTGAAGTCTCCTCATAGTCGCGTCATCCAATCGCACCGAATCTAACTCCTCCTCTGGTCTGTCATGCCGTTGCGTATACCACCATACTGATTGCCTCATGATACCGTCTCGTGAAATCTGGAAAGTCCAACTCGTGAGATCGGGAGTGAATCCTGGATGAAAGTGAATGGATACCAAAACATTCTCGCTGTTGGTCCTATGATTAAGGATCGGAGTGTGCTCTCTAACCATGGAGACAATCTGAGGAATCAGAACCTCCTTCCGCCAATCATCCTTCTTGCAGGGCATGCAACGACCTTCATTGAGATCCGCTGTGATTTGGAGAATCTCCACGCCGCACTTCTTGCAATTGGTCCTTGGCGAATCCATGAATTTCTTGGTCGGACGTAAAGCACATCCACCACTAGGAGAGAGGGCGGACGTGGATCACGGAGTTGAGGTTGTAATTAAGGGAAATCATGGAAACAGAAATGCTTCTAGTGGTTGGATAATGGATCTTGTTCGCCGTTGGTTGTCTGGTCATGGGTGTGGTGCCGTGGTGAAAGTGGATGCGAAATGCGCGTCGTCAAAATGCTCACCAAGCGGGCTGCTGCTACCAACAGCCTTGGAGTGTCCTCTCTTCTGGTCTGCCACAATCATGCAAATAGGCTCCCCCCGATGGCGCAAGGCGACAGACTCCCCGTCAGACGACCATACGGTAGAAAAATCCTCAGGTGACGGATGCTCAATCAATGCCCTACCTGTAGCAATGTCCTTCGTGATGGTGGGCGGCACTCCCGTCTGTTTGATGCGTTCCCAATCCACGGTGTCTGGTGGTGTGGCGGTCACAAACGCGGGACAATCCCGGGCAGGCTGCTTAGTCTGAGGCTGGGACAAGTAAAGCCACACCATACCGTCTATCTCCTCAAGAATCGCTGTTCGGTGTGATACAGGATGTCTCCACGAGAGGAAGATGCCTCGGTCGTCTGATTGGTTGGCGGCTGGAATGTCCATCGATATTAGGGAAACGGTGCGATCACATGCGATCAATGCAAAAGCAATTGAAGGGGTGAATACTATGATGCGCATGGCAATTCATTCTTGGCGAACGTTAAATGTGGAGGCACGGCGGCGCAGAACTCATGGAGCGAAACGAACAAGGAGCTTATCCGCCCTTGCCACCCACGACGTGTTCGGTCTTTGGTGGTGTCTTCAGGTCGCAGGTAATCCGAAACGCTTCTTCCGAAGGATCGGTTCCGATGGTCTTGCTGGTGATTGTCACACTGAAGTTGGAATTCGATGCTTTGAATGTCGGCTTACCGTGGCCGTGAACTCCAGGGGCGAACTGATGAATGTAAATCGGCATGAACTTGGCGTCTTCCACTTCGGCGACGATGAGGAAGTATCTTGAGTAGTAGGACTGGGGCACTTCCAGTTCGACCGCGATGACCTTGCGCCCATTGAACGTTCCGAGAACCTCCGTGGTAGATTTAGCTGGCTTCAAGCCGTCCTTTAAATCGGCATTGGCCTCTGGGTGGCCTCCTGGCAGTGCTGACACAATGGTCTCCAACGATCTTGGTTCATAAGGAATCGCGCACACGGTTTCGCCTTTGGCGGCTTCCCATCGAATGGACCATTCGGCTCCAAATGCGTTTACAGCCAGAAAGGTGACGAGGCTGAGGACTAGTTTCATGATTTTAACCGAGCGTCTGATGTGCGCCCACCGGCGCGGTTGAAAGGAAAACTAAATGAAGTTGAAGAGTTTATGCCGGTTGGCGCGCCACGAACTGTGCGGCTTCTTGACTGTATTCGCGAAGTGACGCCTCACGGCGCTCGAATGAAAAAATCAAGAACGATCACCCTCTCTTTGTCGAGTGCAAGAATTCCAATGTCACCTCCCTGATCAGCCCTATAGTTCTGCGCTCGGTCTCGAAGGCCGGGAAGTGGCCCAGCCTCGACGATCTCCAGAGCGGCTTGGTCAATCCAGCCGTGGAGGACACAATCTGTATTCTCCGGGATCAATTCCTCAAGGGCGCTAAGCCCACGATCAATCGTGTCCTTCTCGGACCCAAGTGTCTCAAAGAACTCATGCTATATCGTGGTAGCGGGTGCCAACTCCCGATCAAGAATTCGATAGAGGATGCCATCAGCTTGTTCGAGGGTTATCATATTGTTTCTGCCGAGCGTCGAGGTGTGGCTCCGGCTACCGGCAGCGCTTCTCCGCAACAGGGTTAGGGCTTGTAGCCATAAAGATCATTTCGACTCGCGGCGGGTAGCCGGTTGTCTTCGACCGTCGTGTTCGTTGCTTTTGTCCCAGTTGGCGAGAACTTCCGCTATCGCCTTGTGAACTGATCCTGGAAAGTGGGTTCCCACTCGAGGATCCATGATATTCCCGCCAAACCCGGACTCTTGATCCTCGGTCGTCTCAAGTATGCGCTTCAACTTGGACGCCGCATCCTTTGCGCCACTGTCACGCAAAGCCCATACCGCCATCACCTTGGCGAACGAATCACTGTCCTTGGCTTCGATGAACGCAAGCAATCGGGGTTGGCTGGCCTCCTTCGGAAGCCTTCCCAAGGCTCTGACCGCTGAAATCTGCCCATGCGGATTCTTGTGAGTCAAGAATGGCTCAAGTTGGGCCGTATCTCCCCCGCCAAGGTAGTAGAGCATCTCAAGTGCGACATGCTGAGAGCAGAAACGCCGGAATTCCTCGCTCTCGACCCCATCGGGAATGTCCGCCGGCTTCTTGGCTAGTTCGGAAGCGATGTAGGCCCGAGCTTTGGATAGGTCTGGATTCTGGTTCTTCACGGCCTTGAAGATTGCGATGATTGACATCTCGTAGACTGGGTCAGGAACATAGGCCTGATGATAGATATGACGATACGTGGCCGTCGTCTGACCATCCTTTGTCGAAGCGAAGCCCGCGGTCGGTGTGGCGATCTTATATTCTCCTGACTTCTCAGTTTCCTCCAGAAAGAGGTAATACTCCATGCCTTCCCTGAACCTGAAACCGTCCTCCTCCACCGAATAGCTCCCGAACTCGAGCTTGGAGAATCCGACGAGTGCACCGGATTTTGGCACCTCCTCACCTGCAATGTGCTTCAACACCCGAAAATCCACTCGTTTAGGCTCTGCCTTCGTGACGCTAACGCGCACAATTGAATAAGTATCCGAGATGATTTTCTTCTGCCATGGCTCATCCCATGTGGTTGCATGAAGATTACTCGCGCACAAACATGTGATGAGCGACGTGGTCGCTAGGAGATTGGACAAGGTCTTCATATTTTGTCGAACGCTTCGGATCAGGCGACGGCGAGCGCAAGAGGTTGCTGACACGACAGGTAGCCTTCGAGCCGTTGCCTGCATCCGGTTTGTTCGCCCTTGGTGTGGCCGATGGTCTTGAGTGATGTGGTCATGGTGCCTTCAATCTAGACAAGTCTAGCCCTGAGATCGGAAATATCTGCCTGCCACCCTGTATCCTCAGCCCAAAGCTCGATCAACTCAGACGGCTCTCGCTGAAGTCGGTCGAGCACCGCAACTGCAAGCTCAATCATCGAAGGAGCTGGAATGATTGGATGTGCATCAACCCAATAGGCAATCTTCTTGGTGTAAGCGTTCACTGGCGCTCGGTTCCCACGAAGCCATGCCAAAACCTCAGCAGCCGCAATGGCCTCCTCGCCATCGGGAGCCTCAATATAATCGTCCCCGGCATCTGCGACCTTCCGCAAGGTGGTCTCGATGAGCGACAAATCCGAACAGTCATCGAGTCCATATGCCCAATCGTTTGCTGTGTCGTTTCCGAAACTAGATGTGTCCCATGCTCCCATATTCGTGTTGGGGTGAGTGTGTTGCTGGCTTGGTTGAAAGGCGAGTGGCGCTCAGGGGTTAGGCGAACGTCGAGTCCTCCTACGCCTGGTCGGGGGCGAGAGTTGAACACGGGATTGAGGTTGTAGCGGTCATAGCGGCGGGAACTGGAGGCGGGTCAGGCGTTAGGAGTGAGGTCTTGTTCGCCGATTCTTTTGGTTCCAGAGTGTTAGTGAGGTTCATAAAACGGCGTGTCCCTCGAAGCAGCATTAAACTGAGCAACAATTCCTGAAAGCCACTCCTTATCCTCATCTTTACACTTCAGGGTGACCTTTGTGGCGGCCAACTGAGCCGGAAGGACTCTGCGAAGGCATTCCAGTGATGCGCGGATAATTGCATCCTTGTCGTAGCCACCCGACTTCGATTGATCGAACTGTGTCGCATCAAGAACTATCATTGGAACAGATCCTGCCGCTCCAAGATCATTAGTGAAAAACTTCAGTCCACAGCGAGAAGCCAAATTCAGATCTTCATTTGCCTTTATGGGATTGTCTGTCGGGGGCACGTTACGCACATGGATAAGATCAACAGGTGAACTGGCGCTATTGGCATACCAGTGGTGGCAGGTGACCTGAACTACGGCGACCACTCCCGATCCAGGTCCCGCCAACGGTTGGAAGGTCGTAGTTAGTGCCGATTCCCCTGCGTGTGAGAGGCTAGCGATCAGGAGGCTTGATATGGCGGCTAAGAGAGTCTTCATATTAATGGCGAACGATTGAGTGCTCCTGCGGGCGTGATTGAAGGGAAAATGGGATGAAATTGAGATGCTTATGGCCCGTTAGGAGGCACGGTTTGTTCTCTCTCTGGTTCTTTGGCGGAAGACGATACTGACATCCAGCTGGGAGTTGTGCCTACACTGCCGTAACTGAAAATTGCCCTTTCTGCCTTCGTTGAAGTTGGGTTCGTGTTGTAGTTTGGAATCCCATGATAGTTCTGAGCGAGTATCGCTTCAAAGTCGTTTCGGGGGAAGATTGCAATGCGGTGAACAAATGTTCCGGCAGTAGGAAACATTGACATCACGAGGCTTTGGCCCGAGTCGATCAGCATCGTGGCGACGCTCTCTCCGTTGTCGATCTCCATCGCCCAATCAGGCTTAAAGTGAGAATACACCCGCCAGTCATTAGGAAGACATTCCGCTTTATTGGAGAGTCCTGCGAGGAAGTTGGTCCAAATGTATCCACCAACTTCGGGATTCGGAATCTGGCAGCTCTCGGCTATTGGATACCTCATGCAATGAGGACGCGAGTCCAACCGTGCAAGCGCATCAGTAGAAGAATCCAAACGGTAGATGCGCATTCCTTCGATGCTCATACCTTTGAGAATTGATCCATTGGTTACCTCCTGCCGGCGGGGACCTCTAAGCAGCATGATGATGGTGATAAGTGTGGCAATCAGGGCACAGCCAGTAATCGCCAGACTCACCTTCAATGCTCGATGGTTGATCATGATTGTCGGTCTTGAATTTCTTGAGAGAACAGTAGAATTCGTAGCACCCCGACAGGTGATATCAAGCAGGGATGATGGCGGAGAGGTTGCTGCAACTGGTTGATTTTGCGAGTCTTTTTCTTGAGGATGTTCGCCTATCCGGGGCTTTGGGGGCGAATCTCTCGGGGTGGGGGGGGCGGATAGACGCACGTGTTGGGGCGGGGTTTCCGAGTGGGAAACCAGGCTCCGGGACTTAGGCGGGTGGTTGGGTGGGAGTTTTGGTGGCGGGCTCTTCGGGCTCGCCGGGGCGGAGGGCGTTGAGGTTGGCTGGCTTGTGGGACTCTCACGGTGTGCATTCGGGATGCCGAAGGGGCCTCTTTTTGGGCTGTGAAGGGCTTGGAAAGGGGGGAAGTGTCACCATTTGATCCAATAGAGGGCTTCCTCAGGCGGAAGGGCAGGGTTGGCAGGCCGGGATCCTCGCGGCTTCACCGTTGGTTGACCCGCTTTCACTGAAAGGGGGGCGGTGGTTCGACGCTTCGGGTCAAGGCACCCACCTGCCTCCATGACCGTGGGAGGCCGGTGTTTACGGGCTTGAGGCTGGATCAAGCGTGCGCATGGTCAGCACAGGGAAACGGAGAAACCGAAGCGCAAGGCCTGGATGCTGGTGCTGTTGTGCACGATTCCGCTGTGGCTGCTGGTATCCGGCGGCTTCGGGATCTGGGGCGATCGTGTAGTTCATCCACGGCGGGGATCGAAGCCCGAGTTCAAACTGGAGCGTTACCCGCCGTTGGATGGAGCCTGGTTAGTCGTCTTCACATTCAGTAGTAGATATCATGGAGGGAGTAATCGATAAGCGCGCCATCAGCAGAAAATACGAAATACCCGTAGGCAACGTGCGTGGAGAGAAATCCTCCACGGACGTGCAGGCTCCCGAAGTAGGTGCACGAGGCAGCCCTATTCGCATCGGCACTGGAAATCCCATTCGCGACGAGAATCCCCTTGAACGACTCGTCGAGTGGTCCCGTCATTCGCCGAGGGGAAATCTGATTCACGTGCAGCCATGTGTCCAAGGCTGAGGAAGTAGGCGACTTCGAGAGAGCGTCGTCGCAGCTTGCCTTCAATTGGGGATAGGAGTGGGTCTTGCCGGTGGATTTGACCCCACCTATGAGCAGGAATCCAAGCGCCACAACGAGCGCTAAACTGATCCAAAGCCTTTTAAGTAGTTTCTTCATTCTTCGACTAACGTAAAATGTGGTGGCACGGCGGCGCAGGACTCATAGAGCGAAGCGAACGAGGGAGCTTATCCGCCGTTGCCACCCACGACGTGTTCGGCTTGTTGGATTCAGGGTGCCCACAGCGTTGGGTTCTTGTGGAGAAACTCAGCAATGTCTGCGGTATTGTATCCAGCTTCACCAGATAACTTCCGAAACCCGGGAAACGTGTTTTCAGCAAGAGTGATTATCGGATACCTCTTCCAATAGAGAAAAAACGACTGCTGAGAAAGAGCCTGCGTCAAGTGGTGGATGCACAGAAACTCTCGGGCAAGTTGGTATCTCTGATGGGAATCCAACTTGGCCATCGGATCCTTGATAGTTAGGGTCTTGAAATAAGCCAATGGAGAATCAAACTTGGTGACAACATCCCGACCGTTCCTCAACCCCGTGACAATCTCGGACAGCTCTTTGCGCTCATGGGCATCTACCCGCACTCCTAGCGACAAGGCGAGGATCACAAAGAGGATGTGAGAAAGAGTCTTCATTTTCTGCCGAACAGTATTTATTCGTAGGATCTAGCCGCTTGATATCGCCTCAGTCCTAGTTGGGGTCAGAATGACTGGAATCCCTGACTTTACAACGATTTTCCTGGGGCAAAGTGCTGATATCAGGGCCTTCGATGGGCGCTCCGCCCCGGCGACCTGCCGTGGCGGATATCAGGAGGAATTGGGGACTTTGGATGCGGGATTGACGATTGACGATTGAGGATTGTTGATTTCAGATTTTTGATTGAAGGGCGCAGTCAGATCCTGATTCCTGATCCCTGATCCCCGATCTGGTTCCTGGCCACGCCGTACGAGGAAGAGCCCCCTGAAGGGAGGGACTACTAACCTCTAACCTCTAACCTCTAACCCCTAACAGCCTGTTGAAAAACGGAAGTTCATTCATTCGTCTTCTACCCGCGCATGTTCAAGCCACGCCAAGCCGCCGCCGAGAACCAGCAGGAATTCTGGATCGAGACCCGCCGCCTGCCCCAGGCAACCGCCAGCACCTTCTATCGCAAGCTTGAGGACACGCTCAATGCCATCGGTTTCGCCGCAGGCATCCGTGAAATCTGCATGCCCGCCTATGCCGATATCTCCTGCGGCGGACGCCCCGGCATTGATCCGGCCGTCTATTTCAAAATGCTCATCATCGGCTTCTTTGAGAACCTCCCCAGCGAACGCTCCATCGCCAGCCGTTGCGCCGACTCCCTCTCCCTACGCGCCTTCCTCGGCTACGAACTCCACGAAGCCACACCCGATCACTCCAGCCTCAGCGTCATCCGTGGACGCCTCGGCGCGGACCTCTATCAGGCCGCCTTCGAACTCGTCCTCATCGGCCTGCGCAAGCACGGCCTACTCAAGGGCCGCAACCTCGGCATCGACTCCAGCATCATCGAAGCCAACGCCTCCCTGCGCGAACTCGTCCACCGTAACACCGAAGAACAATACTGGGACTACGTCAAACGCCTCGCCGCCGAAGCTGGCATCGACCCGGACGACACCAAAGCCGTGCGCCGCTTCGATAAGAAGCGTGAAGGCCGCAAGACCAGCAACGCCGAGTGGGTCAACCCCCACGATCCGGACGCCAAGGTCGGCCTCACCAAACACGGTGCCTGTGACATGATCTACAAGCCCGAGCACATCACCGATCTCGACACCGGAGTCATCGTCGCCGCAGAGGTCCGTTGTGGCGACCAGGGCGATACCGAGGACTTAACAGTTCGTGTCCTTGCCGCCGGAGAAGTCCTCGCCCGCATCTGTGAAGACCCCAAGCAAACCAAGGTTCTAACAAGCCTCACCGCCGACGAAGGCTACTTCAGTGTCGAGCAGGTCTGTGGGCTCCAAAGCGAACGCATCCGCGTCATCATCGGCGACCCCCACGCCTCCAAACGCAGACCCGACAAGCAGGACTGCACCGTCCGTCAGGTTCTTGCCAAGGCGAAGCGAGCCGTCAAAAGCGAGAGTGGCAAGGCGCTTCTGCGCAAGCGCGGCGAACACCTTGATCGGAGCTTCTGCCACGTCCTCGACCACGGCAAACACCGCCGAGCCACCCTCCGAGGTCGCAAGAACCTTACCAAACGCCAGCTCTGTGCCGCCCTGGCCCACAACCTCTCGCTGTTACTGCGCCATCTCACCGGCTGCGGCACCGCAAAGCAATGGCTGGCGGGCAAGCGGGCGGGCCGTATGGCGCTCCATTGGAGCCTGAGGGCGGGCATTTTGGCGCTGGTATCGAACATAAGAACCCTCATCGGCCCGAGCCACCCGATCTGTCCCTCCCATCGCCTCGCCATCTGGATCCCAGCACAACCGCTCATCCATCCCGCGATTCTTCGTTTTTCAACAGGCTGCTAACCTCCAATCTTGAACTGGCTGGACCAAGCGGAACGGGCGTGGGGTTTCGTCAGGGAGGAAGCGGGGATCGACCACGGAGGCTTTCGCTCTGGTTCTCAATTGAAGCGGTTGAAAGACAGGGGCGTCCCTTTGCGTCACGACAAGACCCGGCGAGGTCGTGGGGAGTCCTTTTTCGACTCTCCTTCTTTTTTCCGCCATCCCGTTCTCCGCCTCCTTCGTTCTGGCGTCCGGCCCTTTCAACAAGCTCCAATTTCAAGCCGATTTCCGGCCTATGTCGGGAGCGGGGCGGTTTCGGCAAGCCTTTGATGCCGATCCACTTCAATCCGATTGGCCGATCTCCAGGGGCGCAAAGATTTCTTGGCAATGGGTCATGGGTCGCTAGGTTCGAGGCCCATCAATTTTTCCCAGAATGACCGCTAAAAGCTCCCTAGTCTCGGTTTTGGTTCGGATCCTCTCGCTGATGCTCTGGAGTTCCGCGTCACTCTACAGCGGTGTGATCACCTGGGGGGCCGGGCAATCGGGGCAACTCGGCAATGGCGTTCAGGCGAATTCCCCAAACCCTGGAGAAGTCGGCCAGAATGGAAGTTTGGCAGGGCGGGTGGTGGTGCAGGCATCGAACGGAAGCGAGCATTCCTTGGCGGTCACGGCCGATGGAGAGGTGCATGCATGGGGTCGAGGAGTTGAGGGGCAGTTGGGCGACGGAGCCCACGTCAACCGCAGCCTTCCGGTCCGGGTCACGGGTTTTCCGGCGGGGACAAGGATCGTGGCGGTATCCGCCGGCGGCAGTCACTCGCTGGCGCTTGGGGCGAATGGATGGGTTTATGCCTGGGGTGACAATGGGTCGGGCCAGCTCGGGTTGGGGGACACGTCGCAGAGGAACTCACCCACCCGAGTGACTGTCCCTTTGGCAAAGGCAATTTCCGCCGGAGCGGCGCATTCGCTTGCCCTCACTCAAGCCGGAGCCATCCGCGCCTGGGGTTCCGATGGCAATGAGGGGAGACTTGGCACCGGCACGACGCTTACCCCCAACTTCAGCACGGTTCCGCTTCCTGTGGAGTCCTCCGGCGTGCTGAGCGGAAAGACCCTCAAGGCCATTTCCGCCGGTCAGCAACACAGTCTGGGCCTCACGTCGGATGGATTGGTCGTCGCGTGGGGACGAAACTTCGAGGGACAGCTCGGAACTGCGGAAAGCCTGCCGTCTTCCGTTTCAGCCGCCCCGGTCCTCTGCGGTGGCAGCCTAACAGGAAAGACCGTCGCCGCCATTGCCGTCGGGTCCCTCCACAGCTTTGCCCTCACCAGCGATGGCAGCGTTCACACCTGGGGCGCAAACAACGACGGCGTCCTCGGGGATGCTTCTCCGGGCTCAAGGTTTCTTCCTGCCGCCGTATCGACCGCCTCGACGGTGTTGGACGGCCGGACCATCCGCGCCATCGCAGGCTCGGGCTTGAACTGCTACGCGTTGTGCACGGATGGAATTCTGGCCGGGTGGGGCAGCAATGGAACCGGAGCCCTGGGCACGGGATCCTTCGGTGCGGGCTCGGCGACACCCGTGATGGTTCCGTTGGCGGCAGTTGCCGATGGCCAGATTGCCGGAGTCTGCGCCGGGAGCGGATTTGCGTCGGTCACGACCACCAGCACGGTCCACACGGTGGAGGCCACCAGCCTGACCCGATCCTCGGCCACCCTGAGAGGGGCGGTTTATACTGGCGGCGAGACATACAATGTCCGTTTTGAATATGGCCCGACCGCCGCTTATGGTTCGACGGTCGCAGGGGATCCGAGCCCCGTGTCCGGACATGAGATTCATCAGGTATCTGCGGCGGTTTCCGCTCTGGATCCGGTCCGCACTTATCATTTCAGGGTGGTCGCGGAAACCGGGTTGGGAGATGTGTATGGCGAGGATCGCACCTTCACCACCGGCATGGGAGAAGCGATTTTCACTGCGGGGACGGGGGTGTTCGGGGATGGAAATGATTTGGTCCCGGCAGGTGTTCCCAGTCGCATGATGTCACTTTTCCCTCCCTCCGCAAGCGCGGCGGGATTTGCGAAAATCCTGGATGAAGCCGCCCTGACGCGGGATGGGAAAATGTATGTGTGGGGATACATCGAGGGTCTTCCTCCTCAGGTGCTCCTCGTGCCGACCGAGGTCACCGATCTGGGAGGTTTGGCGGGAAAATCGGTCGTGGATATCGGGAACGCGGGACATGTCTTCCTCGCGCTCACTTCCGATGGCGAGGTTTACACCTGGGGCCGGGGGGCCGCGCTTGGGAATGGCCAACCGAGTGTGCTCGTGCAGCAACCCACCCGGGTGCTTGGTGCCCTGGCCGGAAAGGTCATCACGAGAATCCTTTGCGAGAATTTCAACGTATTCGCCGTGACGTCCACGGGTGAACTCTATGCCTGGGGCGAAAACGCCTACGGAGCGCTCGGTGTGGGAACGGATGCGTTGCAAGCCGTGCCCACCCTGGTCGGCGGGCTTGTCGCGGGAAAAGATATCATTGATATTTCTCTCAGCGGCTATTTTACAACCAATCCCATCCGGGCGATGGCGCTGTCCAGCGACGGGCAGCTCTACATGTGGGGACGCGGGATTGATCCCGATTTCGACGGAGTGCCCGAGGATTCATTGGTCCCGACCCTGGTGGACATGACCCCATTCGGGGGCGTGAAGCCGCAATCGGTCTCAATGTCCGATAACGCCTGGCTCGTGTTGGATCAGCAGGGGCGGGTCTGGACCTGGGGCTCGAACAGTCACGGCCTCCTCGGACCTGGCTCCAGCCGGGATGTTCCGCAACTTGCAGGAGGGGAGTTGGCGGGGAAAGTCTTCACAAAAGCCTCACTCCGATTCGCAGGGCTCGCGCTGACGGCAGACGGGTCCCTCTATGGGTGGGGTGATAATCCGTTCGGGATGCTCGGGCTGGGGTTCATTTCGGCCTCCAGCGATCCGCCGATCGAACCAACCCTCCTCAACTCCGCGGCCCCCCTCAGTGGACGACCCATATTTGACTTTTACTCAAGTGGGCTCACAACGATCGTGGTGGCCCCTGGCCTGCCGACACCGACGATCACGCAAAGGGAACCTCTCGGCAATGGCTTCAACGCAGCGGCACCGGCTGGAATCATCAACGCCCGCGGACATGAAGTCAGCGTCGCCATCGAGTTTGGAACGGACGCGAGTTATGGGACCAACCTGTCTGTCTTTCCTGGCACGGTGGATGGCACCGAGGACACGGTCGTGTTTGGAAATGCCTTCAATCTTCTCCCCTCGACGACCTATCACTACCGCTTCGTGCTCACGTATGCTGGCGGGACCCTGGTGGGGCCTGATGAGAGTTTCACAACTCCGACGCCAGTGCTTTCTGCGCAAACCCAGGGATTGCAGGCCCTGGCCTCCCAGTCCGCAACGCTGGGAGGGGTCGTGAACCCTGGCGGCAGCGAAGCGAGTGTCACGTTCGAGTATGGACTGAGCGAATCCCTGGGGACTTCGGTCCCTGCCACTCCATCGACGGTCAACGGCTTGGACAACGTCACGGTGAGCCGGGTTCTCACGGGCTTGCTGCCACAGACAAGTTATCGGTATCGCGTGGTTGCCACCCGTGGAGGTGAAACGGTTTACGGAACGATTCTCTCGTTCACCACCCCGCCGGCGCCGCCGTCACCCCTGATCTTCACGACGACGGCTTCCAGTGTCGGCGCGAATTCGGCGTTTGTGAACGGGATGGTGATCTCAAACGGAAACTCTGTGAGCCTTTCGTTTGAGTATGGCACGACCCCGGCTTATGGAACCACGGTGAATGCCTTCCCGTCCTCCGTTCCCGGGACGATCTCATTCGCCATGGCCACCCTGCCCCTCCAGGACTTGCTGCCCGGGACCACCTATCATTTCCGTCTGGTGGGAACCACTTCGGAAGGCGTGGTGCGGGGAAGCAATTTCTCGTTCACCACGTCCTCGGGACCGTTCGAGGCCTGGCGCATACTCTATTTCGGAAGCCCATCCAATGGGGGAAATGCCGCCAATGATGCGGATCCGGACGGAGATGGATTGAGCAACCTCATGGAATTCGCGCTCGGCCTGAATCCCCAACTGCCCGACTCCGGGAACAACGCGGGGGGAGGCGTCGAGTTGGGAGAACAAATGGTTTTCACCTATACCCGCAGCGCGGCGGCCCTCACGGCGGTGCTCTTTACCGTGGAGTGGACTGACTCGATTTCGGATGGTCCGTGGTCCACTGAAGGAGTGTCTCCTGAGCAGATCGAGAATCCTGCAGGTCCTCTGCAAACCGTCCACGTCACAATCCCCAAAGGATCCAGCGGCAAGCGCTTTGTTAGACTCCGCGTTTCGCCTCTCCCGACATTTCCCTGATAGGCGGGCTCGCGGCATCTGGTTCCGCGCGGGAGAAGACCGTCGTGCGGGACCAAATGGAATTTGGTCGTGACCAGGCCGCTGAGATGCCTGTCATGAAACAACCGGATATCAGAAATGGCCTGTTCCTACGGAGATCCATCTCTCCGCTTGATAGGAGCCACCGAACGCCCCCATGCAAACGCCCATCAGATGGATGGACGATCTCGGTTTAATTGATTTCGTGGACGGCTGGACTGGCCCAGCTTGAAGAAGCCGTTTTGAGTTTCCAGGCCTTCCTAGTCGTTGAATCGGGAATGATTCTCCCACCGGAGCAGCGGCAACACGCTCTCAGCGTTTCCCGCTCATGAAAATCTCCGGGACGGAGAACATGCCAACCAGCGTCAGCACTGCCAGGATCGCGATGCCCCAGAATCCGATTCCGATCGTCCAGATGGCAAGTTGGGTGAGGACTCCCAATCCCGCGATGGTGATGGGGACCTTGCGGTTGCCCTGAATCCAACTGACGATGGTCACGACAATCCAGACGGAGGAGATGAGATAATACATGGGAGGGAAGCGTGCAGGAGGGCGTCCTTGCAAGTGCCTGAAGCGTGTCGAGCTTGCAAGACGCGAATCGTTGACTGCCAGCGTGGATCTGTCTCGATGCGGTCATGTTCAGATGGAATCTCGTTTTCCTCGGCGTTTTGATCACACCGATGGTCTTCGCCCAGAGGGTGGACGTTTCGACGGATCTCTCGAAGTTCACGCGGGACGGCAAGGTGCCGGGTCTGGTGGCGGCCGCGGTTTTCGAGGGGAAAATCATCGCAGCAGGGGCAACGGGGGTTCGCAAGGCAGGCGACCCGACCTCCGTCACCATCGACGACAAGTTCCACCTTGGGTCGTGCACGAAGTCGATGACCGGCACGCTCGCCGCGATCCTGGTGGCGGATGGGAAGATCAAGTGGCAGACCACGATCGCCGAGGTGTTTCCGGAGATGTCCATTCACCCGGATTTCAAGAAGGCCACGTTGCTGCAGTTCGCCTCGAACAGTGCGGGTGTCCCGCATGAGGTGCCTCGTCCGATTTGGATGAAGGCCGGCCAGGATCGGGGGAAACCGGAGACGGAGGCCCGACTTGAATTCATCCGGGGCCTGCTGGCCAATCCGCCGGCCTATCCGCCTGGAACGCAGAATGTGTATTCGAACGGCGGATTCACGATTGCCGGAGCGATGTTGGAAAGGGTCAGCGGCAAGCCCTATGCGGAGTTGATCCGCGAGCGTCTGTTCAAGCCGCTGCATCTCGATTCGGCGGGCTTCGGAGCCCCTGCTGGTGTTGGAAAAATCGAGCAGCCCTGCGGTCATGTGCTGCGGGGCGGGGAGGTCGTTGCCATCCTGCCCGGACCGGAAGACGACAATCCGCCGGCCATCACTCCGGCGGGGCGGGTCCATCTCTCGATCCTCGATTTCGCGCGTTATGCCAGTTTCCATCTGGGCATGGAGGAGCGTTCGTCGCTTGATGCCGCCACGTTGAAGTTCCTGCACACGCCGGTGCCACCGAGCGACGAGTATGGCGTGGGCTGGCGGAGGCTTGAACGATCGTGGGCCGGTGGCACGGCGCTCACCCACAACGGCACGAACACCATGAACTACGCGGTCATGTGGCTGGCTCCGGACAAGAAGTTCGCCGTCGTCGCCGCCTGCAACATCGACTCCGGCCTGGGGGCTCCGGCCTGCGACGAAGCGGTGAGTTTTCTGATCAGGAAGTTTCTGAAGTAGGCTGCCTTTCGTGGTTTTGGATGGTCGCGGCGAACACCGCCGACTACCCATTGGGCAAAAGACGATGAAGGGAACGATCTGGTGCCTGCACGGAGCAGTCGGCCAAGCGGCGGACTGGCAGGATTTTGCCGTGCCCGGCTGGGCGGTGCGGCGGGTGGATCTGTGGCGATTCGTGGCCTGCTGTCCGATGCCGATCGCGGAGTTCGGTCGGGTGCTGAACGAGGAGGCCCGCGCGACTCCGGGGCGGAAGGTTCTGTTAGGCTACTCGATGGGCGGGCGGCTGGCCTTGCATGCCCTGCTGGAAAAGGATTCGCCCTGGGACGCGGCGATCATCGTTTCCGCGCATCCGGGGCTGGAGTCGGAGGAGGAGCGGTCTGCGAGACGGGTCCAGGACTCCGAATGGGCGGCAAAGGCGCTTCAGATGAACTGGCGGGACTTTCTAACAGCCTGGAATGCCCAGCCGGTGCTCGGTGGTGAGGCTGCGGGCATGGCGGATCGGAGATTGCTGGCGAGCCGAAAGCAGGAGGTGGCGCGGAGTTTCATGGACTGGTCGCTCGGGGCGCAGGAGCCGCTATGGGACAGGCTTCCGGAGATCCGGGTGCCGTTGCGGTGGGTTGTGGGCGGTCGCGATGACAAGTTTCGCAAGCTCGGCGAGCGGGCGGTTTCCGCAGTTCCAGGCGCGAGGCTCACGGTGTTGGAAAAGGCTGGGCATCGGGTGCCGTGGGAGGCGGCGGAGGAGTTTTCCGGCGAAGTGAACGATTTTTTAACCACGGATGAAAGCGGATGAACACGGATGGAAGAGAGCCGGGGCTGAGAGTCTCGCTGCTTCCGTTTTGAATTTTATGCTTAGGATTTTGGGCTTTTTGCGCCCACACTCTCCGCGTCATGTGGTCCACCGTGAAAGAATTCGAGGACATCCGTTATGAAACGACGGATGAGGGGCAGATTGCCAAGATCACCATCAACCGCCCGGAGGTGCGCAATGCCTTTCGTCCGAAGACGGTGATGGAGCTTTTGAAGGCCTTCGACCTGGCCCACGAGGACCCGAAGGTGGGGGTGATCATCCTCACCGGCGAGGGCGATCTGGCCTTCTGCTCCGGCGGCGACCAGAAGGTCCGCGGCCATGCGGGCTACATCGGCGAGGACGGCATCCCGCGCCTCAACGTGCTGGATCTCCAGAAGAAGATCCGCTCGCTGCCGAAGCCGGTGGTGGCGATGGTGGCCGGTTACGCGATCGGCGGTGGCCATGTGCTGCACATCGTCTGCGACCTCACGATCGCGGCCGACAACGCCCGCTTTGGCCAGACCGGTCCGAAAGTCGGATCCTTCGACGGCGGGCTTGGTTCCAGCTATCTCGCCCGCATCGTCGGCCAGAAGAAGGCCCGCGAAATCTGGTATCTTTGCCGTCAGTATGACGCGCAGCAGGCCCTCGACATGGGGCTGGTCAACACGGTGGTTCCTCTCGCCGATCTCGAGAAGGAGACCCTCCAGTGGTGCCGCGAAATGCTCGTCCACTCGCCACTGGCCCTGCGCTGCCTGAAGTCCGCCCTCAATGCCGACTGCGATGGCCAGATGGGCCTGCTCGACCTCGCCGGCAATGCCACGCTTCTTTACTACATGAGCGAGGAAGGCCGCGAAGGGAAACAGGCGTTCATCGAGAAGCGGAAGCCGGATTTCTCGAAATTTCCGAGGGTGCCGTGATGGGGATGATCAAACCCATTCTCCTGGCCTCCAGGCCGAAGACCCTTCCTGCGGCCGTGGTGCCAGTGTGGGCGGGCTGCGTGCTGTCGTGGAAATTGACCGGATCGTGGGACGGTTGGCTGGCCTTCTTCACCCTGGCCGGGGCGGTGTGCATCCAGATCGCGACGAACTTTTTCAACGATGCGATCGATGCCGCGAAGGGTGCGGACACGGCCAAGCGGCTCGGCCCGGTGCGGGTGACAGCGAGTGGGCTGCTTTCGAGGAAGACCGTGATGCTTTGGGCGGTGGCCTTTCTCGTGCTGGCGTTCGCCTGTGGCGTGCCGCTCTATCTGCAAAGAGGCTGGCCGATGCTGGCGATCGGCCTGCCGTCGCTGTTTCTCGCCTATGGCTACACCGGCGGACCCTGGCCACTGGCGTATCGCGGGCTTGGTGAGCTGTTCGTGATCCTGTTCTTCGGCTTCGTCGCGGTGACCGGCACGGTGTTCGTGCAGACCGGCGAGTGGCGGCAGGAGGCCCTGCTGTTAGGCGGTCAGATCGGCCTGCTTTCGGCGGTGCTGATTTCCATCAACAACCTTCGCGACCGGGAAGAGGATGCCACGACTGGCAAGCGCACGCTGGCTGTTAGACTCGGACCGAAGTTCGCGATTTCGATCATCTGGCTGGAAACCAAGGTGGCCGCGCTGGCGGGACTCGGCTGGATCTTTTTCAAACACCCGGAGTGGATGATGGCTAGCGCGCCGGTCTTCGGGCTCGGCCTGCGGATCCTGTGGGGAATCATCACCACGGCTCCAGGCCCCGGCTACAACCGGTTGCTTGCTCTTGCGGGCTTGCAGCTCATCCTCTTCGCGGCGGCGTTCCACACGGTGGCCGTGCTGATCCACTGACGATTTTTCATGGACCTTTCCAATAGTTCCCGCCCGCCGGTGTGGATTTCCCACTACCAGCTCAAGAGCCACGCAAAACTCAACGCGGCCTCTTCGCGCAGGGAGTTCAATGGCGTGCTGATCCGGATCGGATCGGGCTTCGGCTGCTTGCATCCGTGGCCGGAACTGGGCGACCCAACGCTTCAAAAATGCCTGGAGGATCTTGCGGGTGAGCGACGTCGATCGATCGTTCGGCGTGCGGTGCGCTGCGCGGAAATGGACGGGATTTCCCGCGAAAACGATGACTGGCTTTTCGAGGACATGGAGATCCCGACGAGTCACGCGACCTTGGTCTCGAAAGAGGCGGCGACCGTGGCCGCTGCGGTCGAGGCGGGGTTCACCACCATCAAGCTCAAGGGAAACCGCGATCTGGATTCACTTAGAAAGTTCCTCAACGAGCAGGTGGGGGCGTTTCCGAAGCTGATGTGGCGGATCGATTTCAATGAAAGCGGTGAGGCAGTCGAAATGGCGGAGTTTCTCAAGGCATTGCCGGACGACACCCGGCGGCGGATCGATTTCATTGAGGATCCCTGCCCGTATTCCGAGACCACCTGGACGAATCTGAAAAAGGCCACCGGAGTCCGTCTGGCGGTGGATCGCGAAGCTGCCCCGAACTGCGATGCAGCCCAAGTCCTGATCCTCAAGCCCGCCATCGACGAACCCTGGCTGCTCGCTGAGGCAGCAGCGAAACGCGGCCGACCGCTCGTCGTGACCAGTTACATGGACCACCCGCTCGGCCAGTGTTTCGCGGCCTGGGAAGCGGCGAGGCTCGGGCTCACGTTCCGGGGGCTGGTGCCGGTGTGTGGTCTCCAGACGCATCACCTTTTCGAGACCAACGCCTTTTCCGAGTATCTTGGCCCGTGGTCGCCGACCTTCCAACCACCGGGAGGGAAGGGGCTTGGATTTGATGATCTGCTGGATGCCCTTGTATGGACGCGACTCGTTTGATCGACCCTGCCTTTTGGACGAATCCCGAACCGCTCGCGATGGGGGATGCGGAGATGGGCGTATGGGCGAGGGGAGTCGGGGAATTGGAAAGGCATGTGCTTTTTCAAACTTCGGGTTCGTCGGGCACTCCAAAGTGGATCGCGCTCTCAAAGACCGCCCTGCAGCTCTCCGCAGCCGCCGTGAACCGGCATCTGCTCGTCGATGAAGCGGCCTGCTGGGGACTGACTCTCCCGCTGCACCACGTTGGAGGCTTCGGAGTGGTCGCGAGATCCCATGAGGCGGCATGCCGACTCGCGGGATTCATCGGGAAATGGGATGCCACGCGTTTCTCGGAATGGTGTGCGGCTTCGTCGGTCACCCATGTGTCCCTGGTTCCCACCCAGGTCTTCGATCTGGTGAAAGCGGGTCTGAAGGCGGCTCGTTCGTTGCGTGTGGTGGTCGTGGGTGGTGGACGTCTGGAGGAGGCCACCGGGCGTGCCGCACGCGCCCTTGGATGGCCGGTGCTTGCGAGCTACGGGATGACTGAGACCGGCTCGCAAATCGCCACTCAGCCCCCTCAATTACTAGGCTCGCCGTATCAACCCGCGCCGCTACCGCTTCTGGACATCTGGGAGGTTGCGGAGGATGGGGAAGGACGCTTGCGGGTGGCGGGCCCTGCGCTGTTTTCCGGAACCGTGACGGAAGGCGGGGGAGGGCGCGCCTGGCATCCAAGAACGGGGGACTGGCACGCAACGGGCGATCGGGTGCTTGTTGATGGCAGGCAGCTGACTCCGCTGGGCCGCATGGACTCGGTGATCAAGGTGCTCGGCGAACTGGTGGATCCGGAAGCCGTCGAGCGCGAGCTGATCAGTCTTTCCCGCGAGGAGTTGAAAGCTGGAACCTTCGCGGTGGTCGCGATCCCCGATGAGCGCGCCGGGCATCGGCTGGTTCCGGTGTTTGAACAGGCCGTGGGTGCGGAATTGATCGCGCGGACTCTGGAGTCTTACGCGCGGATCGCTCCTGGTTTCCGAAGGCTTGCTGAACCAGTGATCGTGGATGCCATTCCCCGCAGTGAATTAGGTAAGATCAAGCGGTTGGACCTGGTTTCTTTTTCGCGCCTCTGATCATTTCGGGGTTGTCATCCCCCTCCGTCTGGCAATACTTCAGGTATCTTGAGTAAAAAGGCACTCACGAGGTCGCATTCAGGCGACTTGTTGGTGACCGGCGGCGGGCCGGGACACCTCCCCACGTTACCCGCCATGTGTCCCATCACAACAACCCCCAAATGATCAATCGTACCGACGAGTCTCAGGCACGCCTCTTCCAGGAAAACAACCCAGCGGAGGGCCTGTCAGGGAGGAAGTCCGCAGGTTCCAAGGCGAAACCCTCGGATTTCGGCCTGAAAGCCCCGTCCCAGATCGTCAAAAACTACGTTCTCGATACGAACGTGTTGCTTCATGACCCGGCCTGCATCGAGCGATTCAAGGAGAACCATCTCTGCGTGCTGGTCGATGTGCTTTCGGAACTCGATCGATTCAAGTCCGAGCAGACCGAGCGCGGTGCCAATGCCCGCCGGGTCCATCGCAGGTTGACGGATCTTTTTTCCTGCACCCAGAAGGTGACCCAGGGCGTTCCCACCGAAGGCGGCGGTACCCTGCGACTCGTGATCTACGATCCATCGAGCTGCCCCAAGAACTCCGACGAGCTCAACCGCTTCTACCGCATCTTTCCGGACCGCGAGCGGGTCGATCACCGCATCCTCGCTGCCTGCCTTCTCCTGATGCAGCACAACTCCGCTCCGGTGGTGCTGGTCACCAAGGACATCAACATGCAGCTCAAGGCCCGTGCGGTGGGCATCGAGTGCCAGGACTATCTCAACGACAAGGTCGATGTGCGTGAGGTCTCCAACTACGAGACCCGCCGTATTGAGATCGCGCCGATGGAGCTCCAGCGCTTTGCCAGTTCCGGCATCATCGAGGTGGATGAGGGCGTCCGTGGAAACGTCACCGTGAACGAGTACGTGCTGCTCAGCTCCGGGGAAAAGCAGACCATTCCAGCCCGACTCGCACCGGATGGCAGCTTCGTTCGGCTCCAGATTCCGGAATGCCTGAAGATCCCGGATGGCCAATCTCTGAAGCCGATGAACCTCGGCCAGCGTTGCCTGATCGACGCCCTTCTCAATCCCGACATTTCCCTCGTCACCTGCTATGGCCACGCCGGCACGGGCAAGACGCTGGTGGCGGTCGCGGCAGGCCTTCACGAAATGTTCAACCGCCGCTACAACGGCCTTACCGTCAGCCGTCCGGTGGTCGCGATGGGCGATCAGCTTGGCTATCTTCCTGGTTCGCTCGATGAGAAAATGCGCCCCTGGCTGCAGCCGATCCACGATGCACTCGATCTCCTCATGCGCCCCTCGGCTCCATTGGGCCCACGCCGCAAGCAGGTCAAGAAGGACGGCCCGGACTCCGGCGCGAAGAAGCCGTACGAGGTCCTCATGGATCAGGGGATCCTCGAAATCGAGGCACTTTGCTACATCCGCGGCCGTTCGATCCCGAATCGCTTCTTCATCCTCGACGAGGCCCAGCAGCTGACTCCGCAGGAAGCCAAGACCATTGTCACCCGCATGTCGCGGGGCTCGAAGCTGGTTCTGGTCGGTGACCCGGCACAGATCGACAACCCCTACGTGGACAGTCGCAGCAACGGGCTGGTCTACACCCGCAACCGCCTCAAGGGCCAGGCCCTGGCCGCGCACGTGGCGCTGAGCCGAGGCGAGCGTTCCGAGCTGGCCGAAGCTGGTGCCCAACTGATGTAACGGGCTGCACGTTGACAGTCAGCAACCATCGGGCTTTACTCTCCGCAGATGAGCTTTCCCCGATGGTTGTTGACGGCCGGTTTCGCGGTGGCTGCCAGCGGGTGTGCGTTCGTGCAGTCCGGCAGCGACTGGAAAGGGGCCGTGGCCAGCCAGGTCAATCAACTCGGTTATCGAAACTGGATCGTGGTGAGCGAGGCCTCCTTTCCTGCCCACAGTCGTGCAGGAGTGCATCAGGTTTACGCGCCTGTGGAGATCCCCGAGGCGGTGGATTTCGTGCTCCGTTCGATTGAACAGACCGAGCACGTCCGGCCACGGATCTATCTGGCTCGCGAGATTCGTTCGATCGAAAATGACTACGCGCCCGGCGTCGATGAACTCAGGAAGCAGGTCGGCAATTCGCTGCACTCCCACGAAACGACCGAGCTGGACCATCAGGCTCTTTTGACCCTGATGGAGGATGCGAGCCGAAGTTTTGACGTCCTCGTGATTCGCACCAATACGGCCTTGCCCTATTCAAGCGTGTTCATGGAGCTGCAACCAGGCTACTGGGACTCCGATTCGGAACAGCACCTCCGAGAAAAGATCCAACGCGACCGCATGAACAAGCTGGCGCGGCCGATTCCCTGAGATCAATATTCAGCCGTGAGCCGTAAGGACGAAGAAATCCGGTTGGAGCGTGAAAGCGCATGGGTGGGAGACGCCGTACTGGCTCTGTTCGCACGTGAATGGGTGCTGAATGAGCGCAAATGCATGGACGGCGAATGGTTCACAGCTTTGACCTCCAACGACTTCCTCAGCGCCTTCGGCAATCCGACGCGGGTCGAGGCTTCAATCGGAAAGCTTTACCGCGAGCAGGGCTTGGAGGCCACATTCAAGTGGTTGGAAGCGGAGTTTGTTCCCCATTTCCGCAAGCGGATGGCGAAGCGGAACTGAACGGCGTTCCAGCGGGTTGACTGCCCCTGGCTGACCCTGCTGTTCGGGCGATCCATATCCGCTCACATCCCTCACGAGATCTTCGGGACCCCGCCAGCTGCTCCGATCTCAAGTCGGACGAGCGGGAAACCTCCAATTTCCGTGATCGGATTCCATGAATCCCGCCGATTTCAGCGGAGGGCGAACGTCGGATCCCGAATCCCGCGTTGAACTACGACATTCCTAGTAGCAATTGATTGCCGCCAGACAACTCCCCACCGGGTCGTCGCAGGGTCCGGAAATCCATCTCGGATTCCGAAGGAAAAAGGGGAGCTGTTAGAGTGACTGCCCGAAAAAATCTCCGGCTCCTTTTGATTGGTAATGAGTGCCTTGCGGGGTTGTCGGCGGAAAGATTCAAAAAAAGCACAGAAAATGGATTGACCCGTGGGATTCGGGTGGAGTAGCTTGCGCCTGTCGCCACGAAGCGGGCGGCACGAGAGACCGACAGTCGGTCG
>JAIXPW010000151.1 GCA_027485995.1 Verrucomicrobiaceae bacterium | reverse complement strand
CCCAGAATCGTCTCTAAACCGTCGCCGGAGTTCAAATCCCTCACATCCATTTTTGATCGTAAGCCTCTCATCGACAAAGATTTCTAAATCCTCATTCTCGATTCAACCGGACACCCGTGATTTCAGGATTTAAGATGAGTGATGAGACAAACAGGGTCACAAGGCCAAGTGGAGCCGCACAGGGAAACGATGCGCCGAAATCTGAAACAACCGGGGATGCGCGCCACATGGGTCGCCGTCTTTGCCATGATGGATCTCGTTCCGGAAACCGAAGGGTGGGCTGACCTTTGGACCATTCTCAACCGAACGCACCCGTGATGTAATCCTCCGTCCGCTTCTCGCGCGGGGCCTGGAACATCTGGCTGGTATTGCCATACTCGATCAGCTCGCCGAGATAGAAGAAAGCGGTCTGGTCCGAGCAACGGCTGGCCTGGGCTAGATTGTGGGTGACGATGATGATGGTGTAATCGTTCCGCAGCTCAAGAAGAAGCTCCTCGACCTTGAGGGTCGAAAGCGGATCGAGGGCCGAGCAAGGTTCATCGAGCAGGATGATGTCCGGCTTCACCGCGATGGTGCGGGCAATGCAGAGCCGCTGCTGCTGGCCACCGGAAAGACCAAAGGCGCTCGTCTTCAAGCGATCCTTCACATCGTCCCAAAGTGCCACAACTCGAAGGCTGTGCTCCACCGTTTCATCGATGCGCTTGCGGTTCCGCTCGCCATGGATGCGGAGGCCGTAGGCGATGTTGTCGTAGATCGACTTGGGGAAGGGATTCCACTTCTGGAACACCATGCCGACGCGACGACGCAGCACCTGAAGATCAAGATCCGGCCGGGATATGTCGATGCCGCCGATCCTGATCGAACCGCCGGTGATGGCCGCGCCGGGGATGCGGTCGTTGATGCGGTTGAGGCAGCGCAGCAGGGTTGATTTTCCACAACCGGAAGGTCCGATGAAGGCGGTGATCTGGTTGCTGGGGATCGAGAGGCTGACATCGTGGATCACCTCCTTCGCGCCGTAGCTGAAGCGGAGGTTTTCGATCTCGATCGCGGAGACCGCCGGTTGTGCGGAGTCGCTTACCATTTCAGTTTCGAACGGACGCGGTTGCGCAGCACCACGGAGGCTGCGGAGAACAGGAAGATCATCAGAAGGAACACGAACACCGAACCGAACTGGGCTCGTTCGGTGTATTCGGAGGTCGGGATTCGTGCGGCGAGGGTGTAGATGTGATAGGGCAAAGCCTGCACCTGACCGGTGAGCACACCAAGCGGACCACCTGAGCCCTGCCACGGTAGATCATCCTTCGCCGCGACGGCGGCCGTGAACATGATTGGCGCGGTTTCTCCGGCGGCGCGGGCCAGAGAGAGCACCGAGGAGGTCAGGATGCCTGGCAAGGCGAAGGGCAGCACGGACTTCCGAATCGTTTGCCAGCGGGTGGCACCGAGGGCCAGCGAGGCCTCGCGGAATCCCTGCGGCACCGCTTTCAACGACTCTTCCGACGCGGTGATGATCACCGGCAGGATCATGCAGGCCAGCGTGGCGGCTCCGGCGATCAGCGAGGAACCCCAGCCCTGGAAACTCAGATGTGTGAAACCCAGGGGAATGCTGAGCAGGGATCGGTCGGCCGGAGCGTCTGTTAGAACCGGCGCGGCCAGCACGAACACGGCGAATCCGAACAGGCCGAAGACGATCGAGGGCACGCCCGCCAGGTTGAGGATCGCGAGCCGCACCCAACCGATGAAGCGTCCCTGCTTCGCATATTCACTGAGATAGATCGCAGCGGAAACCCCGAAAAACAGGGCCATCAGCACGCTGAGGAGGGTCAGCAGCGCGGTGCCGATGATGGGCCCTGCGATCCCACCGCCGCAGTAGGAAAAGGTCTGCTCGTTGAAGACCGCGTCGGAGCCGTGTGACTCCGTCCAGCGATGGAAGTCCGAGGCGGCAAGCTGGTGACGGTTTCCTTCGGCGTCATCGAAGACATGGAGCGTCTCGGTCTTCTTGGTGAGGAAGTCGATGTTCACGAAGGGAGCCTCCCTCTTGAAGAACACCGGCGCGCCATCCCAGATCATGCGTCCGAAAATCATCAGCGCCACGGCGATCACCGCCCAGGTCATGCAGCCGAGGAAGGTCTTCACGATCCCTTCGGCGATCCCCTTTCGATGCACGCCGCGACGAATCAGTTGTTCGGGATTCTTCATCAGGGGTTCAGTTCTGGCTGATGCGGAAGCGGCGGAGCAGGCGCTGCGCCGTCCAGTTGATGGCGAGCACGATCACGAAAAGGAGGATGCCCACCACGAAGAGGGCGCGGTAGTGGACGCTGCCGAAGGGCACTTCGCCGAGTTCCTGGGCGATGATGCCGGTGAGCGTGTGGGCGGGCTGAAACACCGAGCCGAGGCCGTCGGTGAAATCCGGGATCTGGATCCGGTTTCCCGCCACCAGCAGGACCACCATGGTTTCCCCGATCACGCGACCGAGGCCTAACAGAACGGCGGCCAGAATCCCGGAAATGGCGGCCGGCACGGTGACGCGGAAGATGGTCTGGAGCTTCGAGGCCCCAAGCGCATCGGAGGCTTCGGCGAAAGCCGCCGGGACGTTGTTGATGGCGTCTTCGGAGAGCGTGAAAATGGTCGGAATCGCCATCAAGCCGAGCAGGCAGCCCGCCGTGAACATGTTGAGCCGCTGCTGGATCGGAAAGCCCGGAATCCAGGACAGGGAGTCCGCCGAGGAGACCTCCTGAAGCAGCGTGCCGAGGACCGCGATGCCCACGAAACCTAGCACCACCGAAGGGATCGCCTGGAGAAACTCGATCGTGGGCTTCACAAAGCGCTGCTGCCTGCGACCGGCCAACTGGTTGGTGTAGATCGCCGCGCCGACGCCGAAGGGAATGGCGAAGGCAAGCGCGATGACGGAAATCATCAGCGAACCCACGAAGAGCGGCATGATTCCATAAAAGTCCTGCCATTCGCCGCCGGTGATCCAGTCGCGACCACTGATGAATCCAGAGATCGTCGAACCCATCTCCACTGGCAGATCGGCCCTCCAGGCCTCCAGTTTTCCAACGGTATCAGCGGTTTCCGCCACCATTGCGGGAGTGGCGGCGCGGAAGGCCTTCAGATAACGGTTCGCCTTGTCGTCGGAAAAAGCCTCCGGCAGTTTCGAGGAGACTTCTGTTAGACCGGCGATCAGGGCCGCATTCGCCTCCTTGAACTCGGGGATGCGGGCCAGCACCGGAGCCATGGCCACATTGAAATCGACCGGCTCGGTCATCACGGCGGAAGCGGCGTCGGCTTCGAGCTGGGACCTCAGCTCCGGCTTGGCGGTTTTCGCGGCATCGAGCAGGGTCTCGCGCTTCCTGACCTCGATCTCATGCAGCACGGCGGCTTCCTTGGTGGTCTTGACCGCATCGGAGGTTTCCGTGACCAGCGCGTCGAGTGCGGAAGATGTGGATTGGAAGGCGTCAATCGCTTCCTTGAACGACGCCAGCGGAGCCGAGGCCTGCTCCTGCTTGGCGGAAAGTGCGGCCTGGAGTTCGGTGGCGAACGGTGGATCGTCGGTGGAAAGCGGATCCCGGGCAGCGATCTGATCACAAAGCAGCTTCTGCTCCGCGCTGGAAAGATGCGGAGTCGGAGGAAAGCCTTCACCGGATTTCCCGGCGAGCGCGTTTTCCAACAGCGACCGATACTTGGCGGAAAGTTTTTCCAAAAGCTCGGCAGGCGTCGCGTTCTCGCCAGCGGCCTCCTTCACACGGGCCAGGGCATCATGCGCAGGCGCGGTGGCCTCGCTGAGGTAGTTGGCGATCGACATCGCCTCCTGGGAGCGGAGCATTTCGATCCGGCAGCTTGAGTTGATCTGGGCAAAGTAGGCCCGGTTCAGCAAGGATCCCATTTCCTCATGGGCGGTCAGGTCACTGCGCGCGATGTCCACGAACTCGAGGCCGGATTTCCGGTAGTTCTGGAGTTCATTTCGATAGGCTGGGAAAAAGCCAATCCCCTCGCGCAGCAGGAAGACGATGATCAGCACGAGGATCACGATGGTCAGCGCGGCATTGCCTCCGAAAAAGGCCTTGATCAGGCCTTCGGTGCTGCGGCCTTTGCGCCGGAATGGATGTCCGGATGGGGCTTGGCTGGGTAAGGGTTCCGGCATCGGAGAAGTGGAGGGAAACCGTGGACGGCCACAGGAGAATTGGCAATCCCGGCAGGCGTCCCCGCAGGGATTGTTTCAAGTACGTCCGCCGGACGATCTTCAATGGTTCGGCACGAAGCCGATCTTCTTGGCGATCTCCTGACCCTCCGGGCCACTTGCGAAGGCCACAAACTCCTTTGCAAGCGCATCGGCGTTCTCCGGAACGTAAAAGTAACAGGCCCGGCTGTAGATGTACTTCTTCGAGTTTGCAGCAGTGGGCTCAACTCCATCGATCTTCACAGCCGTGACACCGGAGGCCCTGGCGAAGGCCAGACCGACGTAGCCGATGCCGTTCTTGTTCTTGGCAACCTCCTGGGCGATCTGCTCGGTGCCGACCATTTTCTGGGAGCTGCTCGGGTAGTTGCGCCCGCCCATGGCCAGGGTCTGCCAGTCCTTGTAGGTTCCTGAGGAGGTGTTCCTCGTGTAGATTGAGATCGGACCGGGCGTGCCACCGACCTCGCTCCAGTCCTTGACCTGGCCGGTGAAGATCTTGGCGACCTGGTCCTTGGTGAGGGACTTGATCGGATTCGACTTGTGGGTGATCACCACCAGCATGTCGTGGCAAACCTCCACCTCGTTCAAGATCACGCCTTTGGCGCGGGCGGCCGTGATTTCCTCGGGCTTTGCCTTTCGGGAGGACATGCCGATCTGAGCGGTGCCGTTCGCAAGAGCGGGAAAAGCGGTGGCAGACCCTTCGGCAGCGATTTCAAACTTCACCCCTTCATGTTTGGACTTGAAGCTCTCGACGAGCTGGGGAACCAGCTTTGCACCGAGAGTGTCGGATCCCTTGAGGCTGATCGACTGGGCACCAGCTGTGGCGCAAAGGACGGCTCCAGCGATGAAACCCAAAGTGGTGCGGAGGCTGGTTCGCATGAGTTTATTGGTTGAGCCTTTGACGTAAGACGAATGAACCGAGGAATCATCGTCATGAAAGGTCCACTGAACCCATGAGATCAACTCGCTCCGGAATCAGCGGGTTGCCAAGGAGATATCTGAAGGTGGTTGACTTCAAGCTGCTTGAAATCGTGACGTTTCCGTCACATGGATTCCAAGCTGATCGGTTGCCTCCCAGTCAAAGCTCTTAAGTCGTCCCATGGAGCATGGACATTCGGAGAAATGACGAATTGCGATGTGGCAAGCCGATCCATTGGGAGCCAAGGCAAGTTGCCAGGCCGCCCTGAAGCTCCTACCACGGAGTTCGCCAGATCTACTTGGCGAGGGCGACTTTCCGCGACGAGGGCTTCTTGACCTCCAGCTTCGAGAGAAACTCCCGATACTCGACAAGCTCCATCCGCCCATCGTGGTGCTCGATGATGGCGGTCAGGCTTTCCACCCAATCACCGGAGTTGAGATAGCGGACTTCCTCCACCTGCTTGTCCTCGGGCGTGTGGATGTGGCCACAGATGATGCCGTCGCACTTCTTGTGGCGGGCCAGTTCCTGAAGTTGGAATTCATAACGATCCACGAAACTGACGGCCGATTTCACCCGCGCCTTCACCTTCTTGCTGAGTGAAAAGTAATCCTTCCCCCGCCAGGCGCGCCAGCGGTTGTAAAGGCGGTTGAAACTGAGCAAGGCGTCGTAGCCGATCGATCCGAGCACCGCGAGCCACTTGTAGTTGGTGGAAACGCTGTCGAAGCCATCACCGTGCACCACGAGATACTTCTTTCCATCCGCTGAGGTGTGGATGTGCTCCTTCGCGAACTCCATGCGCCCGAAGGCCAAGGGCAGAAAGCGTTCGAGGATATCGTCATGATTGCCCCGCAGATAGATGACCTCGGTCTTGTCCTTTTCCATCATCTTCAGGACCTTCCGGATGAATCGACTGTGTCGGCTGCGCCAGCGGCCACCACGCCGGAGCGCCCAGCCGTCGATGATGTCACCGTTGAGCACGAGTTTCTCACAGCGGATGTGCTTGAGAAAATGCACGACCTCGGTGGCCTTGCTGTCGACCGTGCCGAGGTGGATGTCGGACAGGAAAAGCGTGCGGCACTTGAACTTCCTGCGCTTCTCGAGGGAACGATCCGGTTCCGGTTCTTCGGAGAATCCTGCGAGTCCGGACAGTCGATCTTCAAATGATGAAACGACCTGATCCCAGCCAAGGGATTCGGCGGTGTCGCGGGCGGCTTGGCGGAGGACGGGGTCGTGTCGCATGGCGATGGCTTGATGGGAAAGCTTGAAGAAGGAGGTCGAATCGCCCTTGGGAGCCTTGAGGCCGTTTTCCTCATGACGGACATGGCGGGCCGCAGCGGCGTAGTCGTAGCTGACCGTGACCAGTCCGCTGGCGAGACCCTCGAGCAGGACATTTCCGAAGGTCTCGGTCTCACTTGGAAAAAACAACACGTCGGCCGAGGCATAGTGTCGGGCCAGGTCCTCCCCCACCCGGACGCCCGCGAAATGGACATGACGGTGCGCGGCTTCAAGACGCTCACGAATCGGGCCATCACCCACGACCACACAGCGCAGGTCCGGCACCGCCTCGATCAGCTGGCGGAAGAGGTCCATCGCGAGGTCGAGGTTCTTTTCAGGAGCCACACGCCCGACGATGATCGCGACCGGACTTTCAGGCCGCGCCCCCCATTCTGCGCGGAGGGCTTCGCAGCGCTTGGTTGGGCAGAACAGCGAGGTGTCGACTCCGCGTCCCAACAAGTGTACATCGGGAAAACCTTCATTTCGCAGGGCCTCCACCACTTCCGAAGAAGGAGCGAGCGTGCAATTCGCGCGGCTGTGAAAGCGCTTCAAGTAGGCCATCGCCGCTGGCTGAAGACCACCCAGCCGGTACTGGTCCATGTACTCGTGGAAATTTGTATGAAACCCGGTCGCCACCGGGATGCCGAGCGCCTTGGCCACCTTCACCGCCGAGTTTCCCAATGGGCTCTCCGTGGCCACGTAGATGACATCCGGACGCCGCTTCAGCCATCGCCTGCGAAGACGGAACGGACCCGGAAGTCCCACCCTTACCTCCTTGTAGCCGGGCATCGCCACGGAGGCCGCGACCGTCTCGCCTGGATTTCCCTTGTCACCGGTGCGGATGACATGCACCCGATGGCCACGCTTGCGAAGTCCGTCGCTGAGTCTTCCGAGCGTCATTGCGACGCCATTCACATCGGGCGGGAAAGTATCCGTCACGAATTCGACTCTCATGGCAAATGTCCGAAGCCCACGGCCCCGGTGGTTAGGAATACTAAACCATTTCTCCCACCCCCGACTCACCGCCTTTCGTGTGTCGGTTCCGTCACGAAAGGAAGTGACCAGGGTTCAGTGAAAGTGAGGGGTCAGCGAGACCTTCTCTTTCCTAGCCCCTCGATCCGACTGGCCCCTGGCCACTTCCATGGCGGAAAATCGCGAGTCCCAGGACATGCGACCTTTAGACTTTAAGACTTCGTCACCCGCGCCTACGCTTCGCGCATGTCGTCCAGTTTTGGCCACCTTTTCCGGATCAGCACCTTTGGCGAGTCGCACGGCGGCGGCGTCGGAGTGGTGATCGATGGCTGCCCTCCGGGGATTT
>JAIXPW010000123.1 GCA_027485995.1 Verrucomicrobiaceae bacterium | reverse complement strand
GTCGATCGCTGCCAGCAGTCGTCCGATGTTGGCGTCCATCGCCTCCACGGTGGCGGCCTGGGCGGGATCGGCGACTCCTTCACGGGCCTTGTATTTCGCGAGCAGCTCCGGCTTCGGGTGGTAGGGAGCGTGGACATCATGAAAGGGAAGATAGAGGAAGAACGGACGATCCTTCACGGTGTCCATCCACTTCAGGGCGGCATCGGTCAGGACGTCCGGTGAGTAGCGACCGGAGGCGTCGCGATAGGCATCCTTTTCAAAGCCGAGCTCCTTGGTTTCGGTGAAGACATCAAAACCCTGACCAGTGGGGGTGGTGGGGCCGCTGCGACCGCGTCCGAGGTTCCACATGCCGAACATGCCGGTGGCGTAGCCGGATGGCTTGAGGGCCTCCGCCAAGGTGATGGATTCCTCGGGCAGCGATTCGCGGCTCTGCGCCGCGAGGATCTTGTGGTGGGGCGATCCGGGGCTGTGTCGGTCATCGACGACCGTATAAACGCCATGACGCGGCGGATACTGTCCGGTCATCAGGCAGGCGCGGGTGGGGGCGCAGTTCGGAGCGCTGGCGCAGGCCTCGGAGAAGACGGAGCCTTGGCGTGCGAGGCGATCCAGGTTCGGCGTGTCGATGGTGCGGCTGCCGCAGAAGCCGGCGTCGTTCCACCCCATGTCATCGGCGAGGATGACGACGAAGTTCGGTTTCGCGTCGGCGAGAACCAGGCTCGTGGCGAGGAGCCAGCAACTGAGGAATGTCTTCATGATTCAGGAGCATCGGTGGTTTTCTTCCCGCCCTTGCCTCCCTTGCCGCCTTTTCCACCCTTGCCTCCCTTCGGAGGGACGGGTGCCTTGGCGGGATCGTAGGATGGATTGGGATTTGGCATCCGTGCCCCGGCTTCGGTGAGGCGGCTGCGCAGCTTTGCCTCCAGGCGGTCGGCCTCGTCCTTGCGCGTGACGCTGAGGTCGTTCTGCTCGGAGGGGTCGGTGGCGAGATCGAAGAGTTTCCGGCTACTATCTTCATAGTAAAAAATGAGCTTCAGGTTGCCATCGCGGAGGGCGGACTGGGGAGCCTCGCCCTGGTAGTGGGGGAAATGGAACAGCAGGGCAGGGTCGCGTCGCTTGACGGCTTGATCCGCGCCGAGCAGCAGCGGGCTGAGGTCGCCGCCGTCGAGCTTGGCGGGCAGGGCGTCCTTCACCCCGGCCCAGCGGCAGAAGGTGGGGAACCAGTCGTTGGCGACGACCGGCTGATGGCACCAGGAATTCGCCGCAATGCCGGGGCCGCGGACGATGAAGGGAACGCGGATGCCGCCTTCCCAGAGCCCTCCCTTGCCGCCTCGCAGCGAGCTGCCCTTGCCTTTTCCTCCGCCTCCGCCACCACCGCCACCGCCGTTGTCGGCCATGTAGATGACATAAGTGTTTTTCTCGAGCCCCAGGGCGCTGACGGCATCGAGGAGCCGACCGACTCCGGTGTCGAGGTCGAGGGTGATGGCGGCGCGTGCCGGGTCGCGATGCATCTGGCCGGCGGGCTTTTCCTGGAAATGGGCGAGACTTGCTTTCATCGCGTTTTCCGGGAGGTGCAGCGCGTGGTAGGACATCTGGAGGTAGAAGGGGCGTCCGGCCTTGGCGTTGGTGGTGATGAAGGACTTGGCGCGGTCAGTCATGCCGAAGATATCAACCGGATTCGGATCGACGAAGGGATCCGCATCGCGGTTGCCGGTGTCGCCGTCGCTGACCTCGAAGCCGTGTCTCTCGGGGCCGCCACCTGTTAGATGCCATTTTCCGAAATGGGCGGTGGCGTATCCGGCGCTTTTTAGAAGCTCGGGGAAGGTGGTCTCATCCTCGCGGATGGCCTTGCGGCAGTCGCCCTCGATGAGCTTGTGGTTCTCCTCGGGCGGGGCGGCCTTGGTCCAGCCGAGGCGTGCCGGGGACATGCCGGTCTGGAGGCTGATGCGGGTGGGAGAGCAGACAGGAGCCGGAGCGTAGCCGTTGGAAAAGCGCATGCCCTCGCTGGCGAATTTTGCGAGTCTCGGGGTTTCGTAGTAGTCGCTCTGCGATCCCTTCAGGTCCGGATGCATCGGAGTGGAGAGACCGTTCCAATCCTGGTCATCCGAGAGCAGCAGGATGATGTTCGGGCGGGGACTGAGGGAGGGCTCGGCGGCGTGGCAGGCGAGGCCGAGCGCGAACAAGGCGGGCAAGAAACGAAGGGTCATGGAGAGGTGGTGTGAGGATGGGTGGAGTTGAAGAAATCGTCCGGAAGGGGGGCTGTGCTCTGGAGTTCGAGGGCGATGCTGCGCGGGCCACCGTTGCCGCGCGGGAGCTGGCGGAGGACCATGCGCTGGAGCAACCCGCTGTTCGGGGAGAACCAGAGCTCGATTTCCCGGGCACCTCCCTGATCGGCGGATCGGCGGGTTCCGCGGAGTTTCCAGAGATCATGGTTTGAACGGTCCAGCCACTCGATCTGATAGAGCGGCTTGAGTTCGTCGAGCTGGCGGTCGAGGTCGAGGAAGCCGATCTCCCGACGCTTGGCGACAAGTCCGCCGCCGAAGCGCTCGGGGTCGTCGCTGACGCGCGACGTTCCCTGGCCGCGCCGACTCCAGCTTTCATTGCCATCGCTGCCGACGAAGCGTGTTTCGCCGTTTGGCAGGGTCTGGCGGAGGACGAACTGTCCGGGGCTGCGCAACCAGAGTGTGGCACCCTCGAGATGGTTGGTGGCAGGAAAGCGTCCCCGGTCGGCGCGGGCCTCGGTGGTCTCGGGATCGGCTGGCTCGAGCACCTCGATCTGGTAGCAGCGGTCCGGAGAGCTTTTGGCGGCGACGATCACCCGATCAAGGGCAGCCGAGGCGGAGGCGGGCAGCAGCGGGATGGCGACCAGACACGCGGCGATCACGGCGGCGGCAGCGGGCAGCCAGAACTTGAGAATACGCCGAGGTCGCGCGACCGGCGGTGTTTCCAGGGCATGGAAGAATTCGGCCGGGTTGCCGGAGAATTGTCCGGCCTTGGCGGCTTGGGCGAGCTGGCTGTGGAGAGCGGTGTGCTCCAGGAAACGGCGGCGGTTTCCGGATGAGGCGGTGAGCAGTTGGGCGAGGGTCGCGCGCTGGGTGTCGTCGGCCGCTCCGTGAAGCAGGAGCGGGGCGAGTTCATCGACTGCGGGATCGCTGCGTTCCGCGTTCATGATTGCGGATGCGAGAGAGCGCGGTTCATGCAGTCCAACAGGCTGCGGTGGGCATGTTTCAAGACCTTGTAGACGGCCATTTCGGTGCGTTTCCACGAGCGGGCGATCGCGGCAACGGAGAGTTCCTCCTGGTAACGGAGGTGGAGGGCCTGGCGCTGGTGCTGGGTCAGCGACTTGAGGCACTCGTGGAGGGCCTCGCGTCGTTCATCCTGCTGCCCGGCCTGGTCGGCGGCCTGATTGGCCAGTTGGTCGAGCGTGGCCTCGTCGAGAGCCAACGGCAGGCGTTGCTGCTTGCGTCTCCATTCCATGGCGACGAGGCGGGCGAAGCCGATGCCCCATGCGACGAAGGGACGGCCGGGGTCATAGCTGTCGAATTTCACCCACAGGCGTCCGGCCAGTTCCTGAAGCAGGTCGTCGGCGGCATGGAGGTCATGGACGAGGGAAACCAGAAAGCCATGGAGAGCCGCCTGGTTCGCAACGAAGAGCCGGGTGAAGGCGAGCTGGGGATCAGGTGGCGGAAGGTTTTCGGGCACGGGGTTCGACGGGTATTGTCGAAACCCGGCAAAAACCAAACCCCGCCTTTGCGGAAATGTTTTAGAGGCCGCTTGGTTCTTCCTCTCGCGGCAAACGATTCATCTCCTGGAGTTCCTCAAGCAGTCCCAACCGGTCGGTGGGCCACTTCCAGCCACTTCTTGATGAGGCTTTGGAAGTCCATGCTCTTGGCGGGTTCACGGCTGAAGCAGGCGGCTTCGATCTCGGCGATCTGCTTGTTCAGTGCGGCCTTCTCGCTGTCTGACATGACCTGATCATGAGTGGCGCGGATGCGGCGCAGGAAGGCGACGGTCGAGAACGGCGTGGGATCCGCAGGAGCTGTTAGATCCAAGGCGGATGCGGTACTTGCGGACTTTTTCCGACGGACGACGACGATCCCTGCTGCGAGGACGGCGATCAGCAGGACGAAAAGGACGGTGTTGCGAACGCCATTTCCGAAGGGGTTTTCGAGTGGCACTCCGGCGGCTGCCTGGGCGGCGTTTACGGTGACGAGGTCGGCGTCCTGGTAATGCTTGAACTCGATCGAGGCCGGGGTGACGCCGGGCTTGAGGGTTGGGAATGGAAATTTCACATCGCCCTTGAGGTCGGCCTTGCGACGGTAGGTGAGCTGCCAGTTGCGGTCGGCCTGGGGCAGGCGCTGTTTGCCATCGCTGACGAACTCGGAGACCGAGAGGTTGCCATCGACGCTTTCCAGATCGAAGCCCTCGCGGGTTGTTTCGAAGAGCCTGTCGAGATCCGGGATCACTCCCTGGCCGCGGGCCTGGATCTCGACGACGACCTTGCCTTCTTTCCATTCGCGCTCGTCCATCGTCAGGTTGAGGGCGAGGGCCGCGCAGGGGCGGATGTCAACCAAGTCATCCCGGGCATCGATCGGCTCGACCTGGGACATCACCGGCAGCACGACCTGTCCGGGCTGGTCCACGAAGTCCATGTCGAGCTGCATCGAGGGGATGCGGTCAACGGCGGCGTTTTTGGCGCGGAGCACCACGTAGGCCATCGGGGTTTCCACCCAGCCCTCGCGGGGGAGGTCGATGGTCTTCACGGCCGGATCGTGGAAGGTGATCGAAACGACCTCGAAGGTTTCGTCGAGGGCGGCGTGGAGGTTGCGGGTGAAATCGTCGCGCAGGTTCTTTGAATTTCCGCCACCGCCGCCCATCATCATCTGCTGCTGGTTGGACTGGTTCTGGAGATACTTGCTGAAGCCGCCGCTCTCGCGGAGGAGCTGGCGCGAGGTTTCAAGGGTGATGACGGCTCCGAAGGGCTGGCGGTGGCCGACCTTGGAGGGGCCATCGACCTTCACGCGGAGCTGGATTTCATTGAGAAGCTCCTTGTAGTAGTCGAGCGAGCGGGTGGCGGCTGCGGCGGCGGGATTGTCCGCACCCACGATGGCAAGGCCGGAACTGAGGAAGAGCTGGCGGACATTGGCCGGCACGCGCGGGAACAACTGACCGAGCATGTTGGCGAACATTTCCACGTGCTTCTCTCCCGCGCCATTGGGCAGTGCGCGCATGGAATCGCCGATCGACTTCAGTCCCGGATCGATGCGGGCGGTGTTGCTGGTGAGCTGGGCGAGATCACTGGCTCCGAGCATGACGAGGAACCAGGCTTGATAGGGCTCGATGGTCCATTGGCCATGAGGCATCGATGGGATGCGTGAGGCGTAGAGTTCGGTGGCCTTGCGGAAACTGGAAAAGGCCTCGTCGCGCAGGCTGACGTAGTCGGTGAGCTTCACCTGGCGCTCCAGTTCATACTGGGAGGCATCGTAGAAGAGCTGGCCGCGGGTGATGAAGGAGGACCAGTCGGCGTCTTCTGTTAGAATCCCGCGCTTGGCGAGTTCGAGGGCGGTGCGGTAGCCGCGCGAGACCTCGTCCTTGGCTTCCTGTTCGGTGCGCTTCGTGGCGGCCTGCTGCTGGGTCTTGGGATCGCGCCATTCCTGGCTGAGGCGACCGCGCATGCCGTCGAGGAGGCTGAGGAGTTCCTTGCGGACCATCTTTTCCGGCGGGCCGAAGATGGCCTCGATGTCCTCCATGCGATAGACCTCCGCCCCGCTGTGGAGGGTCATGAAGGCTTCGACGATGAGGGTGGGATCGAGGGGCTGCGGCGAGATGCCGCGAAGCTCGGTGAGGAGGTTCTTGAAATGCTCGATGTTTTGATTCTGCCGCAGGCGGGTGAGCGGGATGCCGGAGCCCTGCTGGAGGAGCTGGGGTGGGACATACATGCCATAGGCCCGCATCTGCTTCACCTGCTCGCTTTCGGCCGGCTTGGTTCGTTTGGAGATCCAGCCGGAGAGAACGTCCTGGCAGACCTCGCGTTCGAGGCCGGGATACTTTTTCACGTAGTCGCGCAGCAGGGAGAGATCGACCTCATCGGGGCGCAGGACGCCGACCTTCACCAGGGTGAGCTGGACGCGCTGGGCGAGTCCGGGATTGAGACGCTGCAGGAGGGCCTGGGGCGGGGCAGTGGAGAGGATCTGGTCGGTGGAAAGGGAGGGGGCCTTGTCCTGTCCGCCCATGCCGTAGCGTCGCAGCATCATGCGTTCGGCCTGGGACATCTCGGTGGCGACGACACCGCCGGCGCGGTAGCTGGCTTCGGCTTCGTTGAGCCAGTTCATCACCAGCACGGCCACGTTGGGCGGGATCTGGTCTTCCTTTCCGGTGAGGGCCTCGAGGATGAGATGCTGGGTGCCGAGGCTGGCGCTCCGGGCCGGGAGATCCGTGCCCTTGGCGGCGGTCTGGCCGAGTTCGCCGATGATGCTGATCAGATCGGAGAGGGTGGCGGTTTGATTGAAGAGTTGTTCGCGGATGAGCTTCTGCGCCTCGGCGGGTTCGAGTGCGGGCAGGAGCTGGACCAGCCGGTCCATGGCGAGGCGGAACTGGGGGCGGGTGTAGTTTCCAAAGCGCGCGGTCTTCATCAGCCGGGCGGAAATGTCGGCAGCCTTCTGCAACTGGCGTTCGTCGCGATCGGCGATGCCGGACTGGGTGAAAAATTCCATGGCAAAGACCAGCTGGGTGGTGTCGGCCGAGTCCCATTCTGAGGGATCGAGCGGCAGGAAGGGGGCGGCATCGCGGATCCAGCCGAGTGAGGAAAGCAGGCGGGCGGCGAGCTTCCGGCCGTCCGCCGAGGTGCCGCCGAGGCCTTTCCAATCGGTCTTCATGCGCTCGACCAACGTGGTCCGTCCGCCTTCGCCGAGGGCGGTCTGGGCGAGCTTGGTGAGGGCGGGGACATTCTCCTCGCGCAGGCTGCCGGGGCAGGCATTCACGATGGCGTAGAAGTCCTCGCTCAACACGGGAGCGGGTTTCCGTTTCTGTTCCTCACGCTCTTTCTGGAGGCGCATCATCCGCTCGTTGGGATCCTCGTCCTCGTTGGATTCGGGAGTTTTCAACACCGAGCCCACGGAGACCGACTGCTCGGCAAGGGAGCTGAGGAGATTGGAGTAAGCGGCCATCGCGTCCTCGGGCGGGAGGGCGGCCAGGGCTTTCCCGACCGCGGACCAGTCGCCGAGCATGACCGACATGCTGAACTCCTCGACCGGGGTCGGCGGCGTGCCTTTCCGCTGGGCGCGGGTGGCGGCGAGCAGGGCATCCCCAGAACGATCGAACTTCATCGCGCGGAGCGCCTTGCCGAGATCCTGAGGAGCCTCCGCGCCTTCTTTCGGAGCGGCTTCACCCTCCTTCGGGGGCGAGGCAGGGGCTTCGCCAGCGGGGCGTAGGTCCCCGGCGGGCACAATCCTGACCACCTGGGCCTGGCCGATGGTGGCCATCAGCAGGAGGGTGAGGAAAGCGATGCCTGGGGTGGTCGGGCGGCGGAATGAGGAGTTCATGGGAGTCTGGAGATAGGTCGTTTCAGGAGCCTGAGCCGGGTTCGAATCGCTGGGTGCCGGCACCGTTGGCGGGTGGGCCGTCGCCCTCGCCCTTGCCGGGTTTCTTGCCGCGTTCGCCACGGCGCTTGGCCATCTGCTCGCTGAGGCCCTGATCGCTCATGCAGCGGCCTTCCTTGGGAAGCGGGCGTGCCATGAGTTCAGTGAGGCTGAGCCGCTGGAGCTGGACGGCGGCTTCGAGGTCCTCGCGTTGCTTTCCGGCGGCCTCTCCGGTCTGGGCGGCGGATTGCTCGGAAAGCAGTCGGTAGTTCTGTCGGGATAGCTCGGCCTCTTCCATCCAGAGCTCGCGCTTGGCCCCTTCCAGCCGCATGACCCAGCCGGCGTAATAATGGATGCGACCAGCCAGCGCTCGGGCCTCGTTCTGGAACTCGCGCGGCATCACAGTCATCGCGACATCGTCGAGCAGTCGGTCAACGCCATCGATCGCGGCGACCGCCTCGCCGAGGTGAAAACTGGTGCGGACGCGGGCGAGATCGAGCCGCAGGTTCATTTCGGGGTCCTGTTTGCCGATCGCCTTGTCGGCCTCGCGATAACATTCGTCGGCCAGTTTCCAATCACCCGCTTGCTCGGCGGTCCGGGCCTGTTTGATGAAACCATCGGCCTGATCGCGGGCGAGCCATTGCTGGCCTCTGCCGTAGTGCAGCACAACGACCGGAAGTGGCAGGAGCAGCCAGGCGAGAACAAGATATCTTCTCATGGGACGCGACTTGGAGTGAGGGATGATGGATTGGAGCGGCGTGGCCGCCTGACGCTGCCGAGAGTTTCAAGCAGCAAGGGCAGCAGACAGAGCAGGAAGGTGGAGGAGGCGAGCAGGATCAGGGCGAGCACGCGACGGTCGGTCTTCCACTTGGCGGCGCCGGGTTCTTCGGCGTTGAGTTTCGCAAGGGCGTCGCTGGGGATCTGGCGGACGTTGCAGTCGAAAAAGCTGCCGCCGAGCCGTCTGGAAAGCTGGGACAGCGTGGCGGTGTCCTGGCGGGAAAGATGGCCATCGATGAAGGTGCCTCGGGCCGAATCGCCGACGCCGGCGAAGATGACCTGGGAGACAGAGGAGGGCATTGGCTTGAGACCGGTGGGGGCCACGCTGTCGCCGTCCGAGATGACCAGCAGGGTGGTGGACTTCCGTTCCCAGTCCTTCATGAGCTCTCCGGCCTGATTGAGGCATTTCAGCAGGTCGGTTTTTCCCGGTCGGTAGGTGATGTGAAATGGCGTGCCGCCGGCGAGGTGGAGGATCAGCTCGCGATCGACGCACTCCGTCACCAGCGGTCGGGTCTCCGTGTAGAAGCCGGCGGCGGAAAACCGCACGTGATCGCCGGGGACCCGATCGAGCACGGATTTCAGCACGGCGGATGCCCGCGCATTCCTCGTCTGATCACTCCGCTCTCCGGCGTCCTTCAGCAGCATCGAGGGCGAGACGTCCAGCAGCACCATCAGATGACGATTGGTCTGGGTCTTGCGGTTGCGCTCGCGGACCAGGTTGTTGAATGAAACGAGGGTGACGAGCGACCAGGCGAGGGCCGTCAGGGCGAGGACCCGGAGGATGGGCACGGCGATCGTCCAGCGTCGCGCCCTTCCGCTCGGACCGAAGGCCAGGGTGCCGATCCGGGCGCAGCGGCGGGCATGCAGCCACTCGCCGAGCGCAGCCAGTCCGGCGGCGGCGAGGGCGGCCCAGATGGCCAGGGATTGGAGCGAGTCGGCGGTCATGTCACCAGGGCGTGTAGCGGAGTCCCAGCAGCGAGAGGAGATAGAGTGAGGCGGCGCTGAGGCCGATGATCGAAAGCGCGGTGTAGTCATCCACCCAGTCGGCGGTCACCTGCTTGAAATGAGCCTTCTGCATGCGGTCGATCTCGCGGAACACTCCATCGAGTGCGGCGCGGTCACCGGCCTGGAAGACCTTTCCCCCGGTGCCTGCGGCGATCGTTTCCACGCCCTCCGAGCCCATGCCGTCCTCGCCTCCGCCGATCGAGATGATGAAGACCCGGATGTTGGCGGCGGCCAGTTCCTCGGCGGCATGACGGTCGCCTCCATTCTGGAAATCACTGCTGCCGCCATCGGTGATCAGGATCACGGCGCGGTCGCCCTGCTCGGTCCGGACCAACTGCTCCTTGCAGCCGTGGAGGGCGTTGGCGATCATCGTTCCGCCCATCCACGGCGGCATGTTCTGCGGGCGGATGTATTTCGTGGCATTCGCGATGGCGGAAAGCTCGCGTGTCGGCGGCACCCAGTGGATGTATTCGGAGCCGAAGATCGTGAGCCCGAAGGCATCGCCCTTGCGGAAACTGCAGAAGTCGCGGGCGGATTCGACGGCGGCCTCGAAGCGGGTGCCTTTTCCGAACGGGGCATTCATCGATCCCGAGACATCGAGGCAGAGCAGGATGTTGTTCATCACCCGCTCGTCCTGGGGAGGGGCGGTCTTGCGCGGGCCTGCGAGCATCAGCACCGCGACGGCGAGCAGGAGCGCAGGCAGGGTGCCGGCGAGATTGGTGAGGAAGCGCAGCCATTTCCCGCTGCCCTGCTGGCCGTGGTCGAAGGGCATCACCACCGGATGACCTCGACGGATCCACTGCCAGTAGCCCCAGAGCACCGGCAGGGCGAGCAGCCACAGGAGCTGGGGATGATGGAAGCTCACGCGCGCACCTCCACGGTTCCGTTCAATGTTTCCCGGCGGTAGGGCTCCAGCAGCCTGCCGATCTCGGAGTTCGATGCGCCGCCGGGCTGGTGAAGCCAGCGTTCGAGCGCCCGCAGCAGGGCTCCTGCTTCCGGGTGCTGTTTCAAGGCGGCGAGGGCCTCGCTCATGCGCTGGTCCGGGAGGGCGATGCGTTCACGCCAGTAACCTGTTAGAAGCCGCTCAAGTTCGGCCTGCCCCGAGGTGCTGAGGGTTCCCGCTGCGGCGGCCTCGACGAACGGACGCAGGCGCTCGGCATAGGATGGCGCGGGGGCGGGCGGTTCCTCGACCTGCACGACCTTCTTCTTCCGGCCAAGCCAGATCAGGGCAGGCAGCCCGCACAACCACAGGATGGCCAGCAGGGTGAGGATGTTCCGGTAGCCGCCCAGTTTTGGAAGGGGGCTTGGGGAAAACGGGTTGAGCTCACCCTGGAAATCCGGCGGCAGGATCGATTTCACCTCGATCGGGGTTTCGCCAAGATCCTTCGCGGGAGTCCCATCCGGATGGATCAGATAATCGGCCAGCCGGTAGGTGCCGGGCTCGAAGCCAAGGCAATGGAACGAATAGGCGAAGCGCCCCTTGCCGTCCGGTCTGACCTGATCCAGCCGGAGGATCAGCGGGGTGCGGTCGTCCATCGGCTTCGGCTGGTAGTCGCCGCGATCCAGAATGACCTCGACGTCGCTCTCCAGCCCGATGCCTTTCGGCTCGGGTTCGGCGATCACCCACTGGGCGAACACCACAAGGATCGCCACCAGCCCGCGCATGAATGCTGGAGACCTCATGCGTTCCTCCTCGAGTTGCGGTTCTTCAGGAAATGGCGCAGTTTCGCAAGGATCGGCTCGTCGGTGGGCAGCTTCAGGTAGTCCACCCCGGCGCGGGCCAGCGAGCGGGCATCCTCGCCGAGGATGAAGCGGGTGCGGCCTCCTGCGACAAACTCCTCTCCGGACTCCGCCTCGACGCCGCGCAGGATGCCGGCCTTCAGGCCACCGCGCTCCGCCGGATCTTCGAGGTGCAGCACGGCGCAATCGTGGTCCTGGGCCATCAGCTTGATCGCCGGAACGGCATCGGGGTCGTGCAGGTCGCTGATCACGATGAACAGGCAGCGGTGCTCGACACGCGGGATGAGCTCGCGCACCCGCCTGCCGAGCGTGGTGCCTTCAGTGAAATGATAGCGGCGCAGTTGGTGGAGCCACTGCAGGATCGTGCCGCGTGAAAGGGCCGGCGTGTGATGCAGGCTGCGATCGCCCACGGTCATCAGTCCCACCGGGTTCATGTGCTCCACGGCCGCCAACGCGATGCCACCGGCGATCTGCACGGCCCAGGCATACTTGCTCAGCATCTGCGAGCTGACGGTCATCGAGGCCGAGCTATCGACCAGCAGGTAAACCGGCATCTGTTTCGGAGCCTCATACTCCTTCACGTGGAAACGACCGGTGCGGCCGGTGATGCGCCAGTCGATGAATTTCACCGGATCGCCGGGCTGATAGAGGCGCGACTGGACATACTCCATGCCCGAGCCGAGGAAAGGCGAGCTTTCCTGGCCATAGGTCAGCGCGTTGGCGAGCCGCTTGATCGCGATCTCGAACTGCCGCGCATCCAGCGGGTCGTGATGGAGGGTGCCGTGATCGTTCATCGCGGATCAACCGAGTTGCTGGAGCAGTTCCTCAAGCACCTGCTCCGGCTTCCTGCCTTCCGCGAGTGCCTCGTAGCTGAGCCGGATGCGGTGCAGCACCACGTCTTCGGCGAGTTGGAAAAGATCCTCCGGCACCACGTAGTCGCGCTCGTTCACGAAAGCCCGGGCCCGCGCGGCCTGGACGATTGAAAGCCCGGCGCGCGGCGAGCAGCCCATCTCGATCGCGGGATGGGTGCGGGTCAGGCGGATGAGCTCCACACAGTGCTTCATGAACACCTCGCTGACATGCACCGCCTGGACGTCGGCCATCGCGGCGACGAGATCCTCCAGCTTGCAGACCGGCTCGCCGCCGATCATGTCGAAGGCGGTCTTCGGCATCGCGCCGCCTTCCACGCGCTTCAGCCCCATCTTGAGCTGGCGGCGTAGCACCTCCTCCTCCTGCTCGGCGGTCGGGTAGCTGATGCGGTGGCAGAGCATGAAGCGGTCGAGCTGCGCTTCCGGAAGTTCGAAGGTGCCGGCCTGTTCGATCGGGTTCTGCGTGGCGATCACCAGGAAAGGCATCGGCAGCGGATAGGTGGCGTTGCCGATGGTGACCTTGCGTTCCTGCATCGCCTCCAGCAGCGCGCTCTGCACCTTCGGCGCGGCGCGGTTGATCTCATCCGCCAGCAGCAGGTTGGTGAACACCGGGCCCTGGTGGGTGCGGAATTTTCCAGTCGCCTGATCGAGCAGCTCCGATCCGATGATGTCGGACGGCAGCATGTCGATGGTGAACTGGACCCGGCTGAACTGGAGGTCCACCGCCTTTGCCACCGAGTTCACGAGCAGGGTCTTCGCCGTGCCGGGCACGCCCAACAGCAGCAGGTGGCCGCCGGTCAGCAGGGCGATCATCATGCGTTCGACGACGACGTCCTGGCCGACGACAACCTCGCCGACACGATCGCGCACGGCCTGGACAAAATGAGTTCGGGTATCAGTCATGGAAATGAGGGGCGATGAAGCTGGGTGAAAAGCGGAAGGCGAGTGTCACTTCCCATAGGATTCGAGCACGGCCTTCGCGGCGGCGGTTTCGGATTTCGGAACGTGGGGCACGGCTTTCGTCTGGAGTTCCAGGGCGCGGGCCTTGTCGCCTTTGAGAAAAGCGATGCGGGCCAGCGTGGAAAGAGCGGACCCCTGGGCGTCTCCGGAGGTTTCGGCAAGCGGCGTGGCGATCCTTTCAGCAGCAGCCTGGAGGGCGGCGGAGGCTGCCTCGGGAGCCACCAGATGGGCGGCAATGGAGGCGAGCACGGCGGGATTCTTGCCGTGATCCTCGCCGAGCAGTTTGGAGAGTTCAATCGCATCGTCCGGCTGTTTCCTGGCAAGCAGCAGGTCGAGTTCCAGCAGTCCGCAAAGGTAGCCGAGGGCCGGAGGGAGTTCCTCGCTGAGCTGGCCGATCGTGGACTCCGCCGCATCGAGCTTGCCCGCGCGGATCTCGGACTGCGCGCGGCTGGCAAGCTCGCCGGCCTTCGCACTCGGGGCGGTCTCCGACGGAGCCGTCTGAGGGGTGCCGCCGGACTTGGTCGAGGGCTCGTTAAGCAGGCTTTCGAGAAGGGACTCCTTCAGCTCCATCGGGTGGCCGATGTAGGCGATGCGGCCCTTCTTGTTGACGACAAAGGCACAGGGGATGCCGTTCTCTCCGGCGGCGGTCAGCCAGTGCTTGGCCATCCATCCGCCATCGGTCTTCTCATCGACCCCGACGTTGTAGGTCATCTTTCCGGCCATGCCCTTCACGAACTTCGCGACCGTGGCGGCGTCCTCGCCGAGGTTCATGCCGACGACCACCAGACCCTTCGACTTGTGTTTCTTATACGTCTCGTTGAGGTGTGGAATGGCGGCCACGCAGGGGCCGCACCAGGTGGCCCAGAACTCGATGATATAGACCTTGTCGCCTTCGAACTCCTTCACTCCCTCGCCCTGCGCCCAACTGGCAACCCGGACCTTCGGGGCCTCGCTTCCGGATTTCAGCTCCGCTGCCCGGGCTGCGGTGATGAGGACAAGGGCAAGGAAAACGAATCGGAAGACGTGGAGTTTCATGACGAAGCGGGCAATGACACGGGCAGATTGGTCAGCAATCGCGCGCTTGTCGATAGAATGGCTGCCGGATGTGTGGATTCACTTTCCGACCTTCACTGGCAGGCTGCGGATCATCGAGTGGCGGCCTTCCGAAACGACGTGAACCGCATCGCCCTTCGCAGAAAAGGCGATCGACTCCGCCTGTGGCAGTCCGTGGGCACCGAGCGGGACCGGCTTTCTGGCGAAGGCCTCTGCCCAGCTTTCCTGCTTTGCGCGGGGAAACACAAAGGCGCCATAGTAGGTGACCACCGCCGCCATCCGCGAATCCCGGCTGAGGGCGAGTCCGGTGGGTTGATTGGCAAAGCGCAACGACAGACCGCTGGGGCTCTCGACATTGGTGGTGCCGATCTTTCGCGCCGTCTGAATGCCACCGGCGGCGGGCTTCAGCGGCAGTTCGTAGAGGACGGGCGGGTCCATCCGTTTGCCAAGCAGGAGGATTTTTCCGCTGATGGCATCGACCGCGACCGACTCGCAGTCCACCGGTCCGCCTTCGAAACGGAACTCGATCGTGCGTTCCAGCTTGGTGCTGCCAGCGAGCTTTTTTCCGGGTTCGGGCAAGTTCGGCTCGCGCAGGATCAGCAGGCCGGAGGTTTCGTGCTTTGCCTGGTTGTCTCCTGTGTCGGCGATGAGAAGATAATGGCTTCCATTGAGCGTGAACGAGGCCAGATCCTCCCAATCGCGGTTGGTGGCTCCCTCGAGCTTGATCTTTCCCCGATCCTCGCCACGGGGGCCGATGAGGTGGAGGTCGGTGCTGCCGCCGCTGTCATTGAGGGCCCAGAGGAGTCCATCGTTGGTCGGTGAAACGGTGAGTCCGCTGGCCTCGTTGATCGCGTCGGATTCGAGCTGCGGCAGTTTCGCCGGATTGGGCTCATCGGCAGCATCGCTGGCGAGGACGCCCAGGATCATCAGGCAGGCTGTTAGAGATGGCTTCATCTACGTGAGATCTAGTAGGAATACGGAATCGATCAAGCGATCAACCCAGGATCTTGCGGAGCGCCTGGTGGGCCCGCTCCATTTCCTCGGGCAGTCCGATCGTGATCCGGCACCAGTCGAGCAGGGGAGGGAAGGGCCGGGCGACGAGGATGCCTTCCTCGCGCATCCGTTGCTGGAAATCGGCGATCGGCATGCCGGTGTGGAAGAAGACGAAGTTGCCCTGCGGCTTCGCGAAACGGCGGTTGAGGGTGGTCAACAGGCTGGTGAGTTGGTCCCGGCCGGCCTTGATCTTGATGCGGGTGTTTTCGACGTGGGCGCGATCCTCCAGACTGGCTCTTGCCGCCACAACGCCCAAGAGGTTCATCGCCATGGTGCCGGTCATGAAGGAACGCATTCGCTCGGCTGCGGCGGGATGCGTGATGGCATAACCGATGCGCTGGCCGGCGAGTCCGTGGATCTTGGAAAAGGTGCGGGTGACGATCACGTCCAAGCCCTCGCGCACGAGATCGACCATCGTGTTGGCCTGGAAGTCGTCCGAGCATTCGAGGTAGGCCTCGTCGATCAGGACCGTGGTGGTTTTCGACATCTTGCTGCCTGAGGAAACCTCGCGCACAAAAGCTTTGAGTTCAGCCGGAGGAATCAGGGTTCCGGTCGGGTTGTTGGGATTGCAGATATAGATGAGTTTCGTGTCGGCGCTGATCTTTGCCGCCATTGCCGGGAGGTCGTGTTCCAGGCGATCGTTCACCGGCACGGAAATGATCCTTGCTCCGGCTCGCTGGGCGACGTCGATGAGCTGCATGTAGCCGGGAGTTGCGGTGATGATTTCGGGCTTGAAGGGGCCGAGCCAGCGGCCCACGGCCTGGAGGATCTCTCCGGAGCCCACGCCCAGCAGCACCTGGTCTTCCTTGACGCCTTCCTTCTTCGCGATCGCTTGAACCAGTTCGTTGGTGAAATTCGAAGGGTAGCGATGCGTGACTGCCAGCTGTGCCTGCATCGCCGCGATGGCGGAAGGGGCAGGGCCAAAGGGATTCTCATTCAAGCCGAGTCGCAGCGGTCCGGTCGGCTCGGAGGGGCGGTCCGTCGAAGCACGCGCCGCTCCGGGCAGGCTCCATCCGGCGACGAGGGCACCTGTGGCTTGCAGCCATTGGCGGCGGTTGAGAGCAGGGGAGGGGTCCATGATGATTCCAATAGAGCGCAAAGGAATCGTCCCGGCGAGAGTTGTTCACAGCGTTATTCACCGGTTGCCATCATTGACCGCCGGACCTCCGATCTGCCACGTTTCTCCCCCCGCGATGCCTGCTGAAATTTCCAAGTTCCCCTCTTCGTCCGCCCCTTCCCTCCAGTCCGCCGTCGTGTCCGCGGATGACGTGATGCGCACCCTGCCGCACGCGGTCGGACCTGAGAAAAGCATCCTCAGTTCGATGCTTCAGGACTCCCAGGAGTACATCGGCGTGGCGATCGAGGAGAAGCTGACCAAGGACCATTTCTACCTGCCCGCCCACGCAACCCTCTTCGCCTTCCTCGTCGAGCTTTACGAAGCGGGCCAGGAAATCGAGCTCGTCTCGCTCGTCCAGAAGCTCCTCGACCGCGGCCTGCTCGATCACGTCGGCGGGCCTTCGGCGGTCACCGATCTTTACACCTACGCGCCCACCGCCGGGCATTTCCGCCACCACCTTCAGCTGGTGAAGGACAAGCATGTCCTACGCTCGATCATCCAGACCGCGAACACCGCCATCGCGCGTGCCTACGACACGCCGGACGAGGTCAACGAGCTGTTGGATTCGGTCGAGGCCAGCGTGCTCGGCATCCGCGAGGGCTCGGAAACCAACAAGGCTCCCACGGTGAAACAGTCGGTCATCGAGGTCATCGAGCAGTTCGAGGCCATGCTTTCCGGCGACCGTGGCCAGCAGGGCATCACCACCGGCTACGAGATGCTCGACAAGATGTGCAGTGGACTGAAGCCGGGGGAAATGTTCGTCGTCGCCGCACGTCCCTCGATGGGAAAGACCTCGTTCATGATGAACATCGTCGAGCACATCTGCATCGATCAGGGAAAGCCCTCGATGGTGTTCTCCTGCGAAATGAGCTCGTTCCAGATCGTGCAGCGTCTGCTGTTCTCGCGGGCCCGCTTTGCCATGAGCCAGCTCAACCGCGGCTACACTCCCAGCAAGGGCGACCTCCAGCGGATCCAGCGCGCGGTCACCGAGGTTTCTGCCGCCAAGCTCTTCATCGACGACACGCCCGGCATCACGATCAACGAACTCCGAGCCAAGGCCCGCCGCAAGAAGCGCGACGAGGACATCCAGCTCATCGCGATCGACTACCTCCAGCTCATGAAGTCCCGCACCAAGCAGGCGGAAAACTCCCGTGAGCGTGAAATCGCGGAAATCTCCGCCGGCATCAAGGGGCTCGCGAAGGAACTCGGCATCCCGATCGTCATCCTCGCCCAGCTCAACCGCGGACCGGAAAGCCGCACCGGAAAAAGCCTCGGGGTGCCGCGCATGTCCGACCTCCGTGAGTCCGGATCGATCGAGCAGGATGCCGACATGGTCGGACTGCTGTATCGAACCGCCTACTACGCCGAGGATGCCGAGGCGAAGGCCGCCGAGGAAGGTCGCGCCGAACTCGTCCTCGCGAAAAACCGAAACGGCGAAACCGGCCACATCCCGCTCACCTTCATCGCCGACCTCATGCGCTTCGAAAGCGGACAGCCTGCGGAGGAGCCGGGTTGAAGAAGGTTCAAGTTTTCAGTTTGAAGTTTTCAGTTGGAAGATAAGAAATGGCTCCTCATGCGCAGGTGTTTGGTCATGCTTGTCTGCTTCTTGCTCTTTGCCGGATGTGATCGAAAGCCGGCCATTGAGAGCAAGGCCGCGCTGCCGTCGCTTCCGGTGGTGGCGATTGAGGATGTCCCTGCTCCTGCGACTCGGACTGTTAGAGTGGAGCGTGGCCAAAATCTCCGGTCCATCGGTTCGATGGCTTATGGCCATGAGCGGTTCTCCGGATTTGTTGCCGTAGTGAATGGCATCTCAGACCCCGAACGTGTTTCGGAAGGTGCTGAACTGAAGACGCCTTCGTTGAGCATGGCTTTTCGCGATACTGGAATGGATCCAGCCTACCAGCCGATTTTCAATGCATTGGCGAAGGCTTGCACGGACTACTACAAGACCGAACCAGCCTACCTGTCCGCTCGACAAGCCAGCGGAGTCGAGCGCGGGAATTTTCCGATCCCTGCGGACGTTCAGGCAAAGCTTGTTGCGTGTGCGGACGCCATCGACGCAGGCGTCGCCAGCTTGTCGTTGGTCAAGCCTCCCCATGCCGCACCCAAAATGGCGATCGGCCAGTTCAAGCAGGCCTCTGAGCACATCCGGGAACTCGCGAGAGGATCGATTGATGGCTATGGTTATGACTACGATCTGGTCGGACAACGATTCGGCCTGGCCTTCACCAACGCAATGATCTGGACACGGCAAGGCCATCGCTGACGCGGGTCTGGCACTTTCTTCCGTCTGGAATCTTGATTCTTGAATCCGGAGTCTCCCCGCCCTGAGGATTGCCGCAGCCCATGCCAACCCTCCATCCCACCGCTCTCATTTCTCCGGATGCCACGCTTGCCGAGGACGTGACGGTGGGGCCGTTCGCGGTGATCGAGGGGCCGGTGGTCCTGGAAAAAGGCGTCACCATCGGCGGTCATGCCTGGATCACGGGAGATGTGGTGATTGGCGAAGGCAGCCACATCGGCTGGGGCTCGATCGTGGGAGCCGACCCGCAGGATTTGTCGTTTGATCCGTCCACGAAATCCGGCGTTCGGATCGGCGCGAAGAACACGCTGCGGGAATACGTCACCATCCATCGCGGTTCGAAAACCGGCGGCTTCACCACGCTCGGCGAAAGCAATTTCCTGATGACCGGCGTCCACCTCGCGCACGACGTTCACATGGGCGATCACAACGTCATTGCCAACAACGTCCTCCTCGCCGGCCACATCCACCTCGGCAACCGCGTCTTCCTCGGCGGCGGTGCGGGTTTCCACCAGTTCATCAAGATCGGCGATTTTGCCATTTCGCAGGGAAATGCCGCCATCAGCCAGGACATCCCGCCCTACCACATGGTCCACGGACAGAACCAACTCGCTGGTCTCAATGTCATCGGCCTGCGCCGAAATGGCTTCGACAGCGAGGTCCGACAGGCGATCAAGTCCGCCTCAAAGCTGCTTTTTTTCTCCGGCCATCCCATTCCCCACGCCCTCGAACTCGCCGCCCAGCGCGAATGGCCGGAAGCCGTTCACCGCCTCATCGACTCGGTGAAAAATCCCTCGCGCAAAGGCGTGATGACGCAATGAACTCCGGTTTCAAGGTTCAAGTTTTCAGTTTTCAGGAAGACTAATCATTGCGGTTCTCCGCATCTGCGCTTCAAACTGAACACTTCAAACTGAAAACTTCCCGCCATGTCCGCCCTCCATATTCCCGAATCCTGCGGCGTGATGCTGCTTCCGGACTGCACGCTGTTTCCACATGGCGGGCTGCCGCTGAACATCTTCGAGCCCCGCTACCGGAAGATGCTCGAGGAGGCCATCGAGGGCAGTTGCTTCTTCGCCGTGACCCGCCTGCTGAAGCCGGAAACGAAGAACCCCGGCAACTGTGCCGCGCCCGTCGGGACCATTGGACTCGTCCGCGCCTCGCATGAACAGGAGGACGGCACCTCACGCCTGCTGCTGCATGGCGTCATCCGCGTCGAGTTCACCGAATGGCATCTGGATCACGGCTACCCCTTCGCTTCGATCAGACCCCGCATCACCACCTTCGAACCGGAGTCCCAGGCGGCTGCGGCCATTGCCACTCTGCGCGGCGCGGTCGAGGATGCGATTCGCGAGTTGCCCGATGAAGTGAAGCAGTCGGTCATGACCCTGCTGCATCGCGCAGATGAACCGCCGCTGCTCACCGACATCGTGGCCCAGCAGTTCGTCCATGAACCGAACCTGCGGCAGCGCATCCTGGAAACCGACTCCGCCGGCGAACGGATCTCGCTGCTTTGCGAGCACCTGCGGAAAATTTCCACTCCGGATTAAGCGCCCCGCTTCACTGGTGCCACGCGGTCCTTCAGGCGCTGGATGAACTCGTGCACCAGCGTCGAGGATTCGTCCTTCCGCCACACCGCCCACATGTTGAATTCCAGCGAGGCCTTTTCGGCGATCAGCGGTTTCAGCACCAGGCCGGGGATGCGGTTGAGATCGAGGATCCTCGGCAGCAGGGAAATGCCCTGGCTGGCCACGACCATCGTCAGCAGCGAGTCGAAGCCCTGAATGAAGCGCATCGCTCCGGGCTTTCTCCCCTCGCTCTTGAACAACTCTAGACCGTCCGAGCAGTGCACCGATTCCGACTCGCGACCCAGGAACAAAAGGGTTTCCCGCGAGATGTCATCGAAGCTCACGCTCCTGCGATCGGCGAGCGGATGGTGATGGGACATGCCGATGCCGAACTTCGCGTTCAGCACCTTCAGGCTCTGCATGCCACGCGGCAGCGAGGTCTTCTTGCCATAGGCGAAGCCGACATGGATCACGCCCTTGGCCAAGGCATCCGCCTGCTCCGGCGGCATCATCTCCACGAAACTGACATCCACATCCGGAAACTCATCGCCGAAGGACTTCAAGGCCTCGGGCATGAACCCCGCCGCAATCGGTCCCACGCTGGCAATCCGCAGGTTGCCCCTGCGGCCGGAGTGCACCTCGCGGGCCAGCAGTTTCGCCTGCTCGACGCGGGAGAGGATCGCCCGCGCCTCATGCAGATAGGTGGTGCCGGCCTCGGTCAATGAAACGCGAACGGTGTTGCGTTCCAGCAATTGCACGCCAAGTTCCGTCTCCAGATCCTTGATTTGCTTGCTCAATGCCGGGCGGGTGACGTTCATGCGCCCGGCCGCCTTTCGGAAGTTCAGTTCTTCCGCCACGGTCACGAAGTAGCGCAGGTGCCTCAGTTCCATCCCGCACGACTGGTAACCTGAGGTTTCCACTCTGGAAACAACAAAGTCATTCCGGCGCGACAGGTCCCGGTTTATCAAACGGGGTCCCGGGACGCCCGCACGTTTCCTGCTTCTTCTCCGCCCTTTCATGAACGCCGCCCATTTCCCCGTCTTCCTCCTCGCCGCCCTCTGCCTGTCCGGCTGTGGAAAGAAAGCCCCCGCCGGTCCTCCCCAGATGCCGCCGGCTGCCGTGACGGTGGCTCCCGTGGTTTCCGAACCGGTCAACGTCTCAATCGACCTCCCGGGCCGCATCCACGCCATTCGCACCGCCGAGGTCCGCGCCCGCGTGCCCGGCATTCTGCTCCAGCAGACTTTCGTTGAGGGTGCCGAGGTCAAGGCCGACGAAACCCTTTTCAAAATTGATCCCGCCCCGCTGGAAGCCGCCCTCGCCCGCGCCAAGGCCGCCCTCGCCGTGGCCAGTGCCACCCGCGATCAGGCCGCCTCGATCGCCGTGCGCTACGAAAAGCTCGCCGACTCCAAGGCCGTCAGCCATCAGGAGGCGGAAAACGCCGCCAACGCCCTCAAGGTTGCCGAGGCCGAGGTCCTCTCCGCCGAGGCCGGGGTGAAGACCGCCGAACTCAACCTCAGCTACGCCACCGTCACCGCTCCCATCAGCGGACGCATCGGCAAGGCCCAGGTCACCGAGGGGGCACTCGTTGGTCAGGGCGACGCCACCCGGCTCGCCGTCATCCAGCAGCTCGATCCGGTCCATCTCGATTTCACCCAGTCCGCCAACGAGCTCAATGCCCTCAAGCGATCGATCAGCGAGGGCAAGCTCGAGCCCTTCGCCTCGCCGAAGACGACGGTGAAACTGCTCCTCGACGACGGCACCGAGTATGCCCATCCGGGAAAGGTCCTGTTCTCCGAGGTCAGCGTCGACCCCTCCACCGGCATGGTCGCCCTGCGGGCCGAGTTTGCCAATCCCGACCGTCTGCTCCTGCCCGGCATGTTCGCCCGCATCCGCATCAGCCTCGGCGCACGTGAGCCCTCGCTCACCGTTCTGCAACGCGCCGTCACCCGTGCCCAGGGCGGAGCCGGAAGCGTCTTTGTCGTCGGGGAAAACAAGACCGTCGAACTCCGCATGATCCACACCTCCGCCGCCACCGGCGACAAATGGATCGTCACCGACGGCCTCAAGGCCGGTGAGAGCGTCATCATCGAAGGCCACCTCAAGGCCCACCCCGGCGCCACCGTCGTCCCCAGCCCCTTTGTCCCGTCCAACAAGGCAGGGAAGAGTTAGGTGAATCGTGAATGGTGAGTGGTAAGTCGTGATTCATCTCTTCGCTGAACACTTCAAACTGAACACTGAACACTCCTCCCGTTTCGAATTTAGAATTTAGAATTTCGAGTTTTCCCCACCATGGCCCGCTTCTTCATCGACCGCCCCGTTTTTGCCTGGGTGGTCGCCATCCTGATCGCCCTGCTCGGGTTGATCTCCATCACCAAGCTGCCCGTCGCGCAGTATCCACCGGTCGCGCCTCCCTCGGTCTCGATCACCGCCAACTACGCCGGGGCTTCTTCGGAAACGCTCAGCGACACCGTGACCTCGGTCATCGAGCAGCAGCTCAACGGCATCGACAACCTGCTCTACATGAATTCCGCCTCCGATGCCAACGGAACGGCGATCATCACCCTGTATTTCAAGCCCGGCACCAATGCCGACGTGGCCCAGGTCCAGGTCCAGAACAAGGTCCAGCTCGCCACGCCCAGCCTCCCGCTCACCGTCCAGCAGCAGGGCGTGGTCGTCGCCAAGGCCACGCGGAACTACATGATGTTCATCACGCTTTCCTCCGAGGACGGCAGCATGGACGCCATCAGCCTCGGCAACTACATGGCCGCCAGCGTGCTCGATCCGCTGCGTCGCCTCCAAGGCGTGGGCGAGGTCATCCAGTTCGGCACCCAGTATGCCATGCGCGTGTGGCTCGATCCCGACAAGCTCTTCGCCTACAACCTGACCCCCGGGGATGTCACCGCCGCCATCCAGGCCCAGAACACCCAGGTGCCCGTGGGCCAGCTCGGCCAACTCCCCGCCACCGACGGCCAGCAGCTCAACGTCATCCTTCAAGGCCGCGGCACCCTGCGCGAGGCCTCCGAGTTCCAGGAAATCATCCTCCGCGTGAACCCCGATGGCTCACGTGTCCGCCTCCGCGATGTCGCCCGCGTGGAGCTCGGTGGCCAGGACTATTCGATCAATGCCCGCATCGACGGCAAGCCCGCCGCCGCCGCCGCGGTGAAGCTTTCCCCCACCGCCAATGCCCTCGATTCCGCCGAGGCGATCCGCACGGAAATCGAACGCCTGAAGCCCTTCTTCCCGCAGGGCGTCCGCGTCGATTACCCGCTCGACACCTCCACCTTCGTGAAGATCTCCGTCGAGGAGGTGCTGAAGACCCTCGTCGAGGCCATCATCCTCGTCTTCCTGGTGATGTATCTCTTCCTCCAGAACTTCCGAGCCACGCTCATCCCCACGCTGGTCGTGCCGGTCGCGCTCTTGGGCACCTGCGGACTGATGGCGGCCTTCGGATTTTCCATCAACACGCTGACGATGTTCGGCATGGTGCTGGCCATCGGCATCCTCGTCGATGACGCCATCGTCGTGGTCGAGAACGTCGAGCGCATCATGAGCCAGGAGGGGCTTTCGGCGAAGGAGGCCACGAGAAAGGCGATGGGTCAGATCACCAGCGCCCTCATCGGCATCACCCTGGTGCTCACGGCGGTGTTCATCCCGATGGCCTTCTTCGGTGGCTCGGTCGGCACGATCTACCGCCAGTTCACGATGTCGATGGTGTCGTGCATGCTGTTCTCGGTCTTCCTCGCGCTTTCCCTCACACCGGCCCTCTGCGCCACCCTGCTGAAGGACGTGGACGCGGGTCACCATCACGCCAAGCGGGGATTCTTCGGTTGGTTCAATCGTGGCTTCGATGCGATGACCGACCGCTATCAAGGCTGGGTCGGCGGCCTCTTGAAACGCGCCTGGGCCGGCATCGCGGTGCTGCTCTGCATCGTCGCCGGCGTCGGCGTCCTCTATCAGCGCATGCCCTCCGCCTTCCTTCCCGAGGAGGATCAGGGCTATTTCCTCGCCCTCATCAGCCTGCCGGTCGGCGCCACCGACGCCCGCACCGCCGAGGCGCTGCGCGAGGTCGAGGCCTACTTCGCGAAACAACCGGAGATCGAGCACTACTTCACCGTCGCCGGATTCAGTTTCGCCGGAAAGGCCCAGAACTCCGGCCTCGCCTTCCTCCGCCTGAAGCCCTGGGAGCACCCCGACCGCCAGGGACAGGAGCACCATGTCCAGCAGGTCATCAAGCGCGCCATGATGGGCCTCGGCGGCATCAAGGACGCCATCGTCTTCCCGCTCAATCCACCCGCCATCCCCGAGCTCGGCACCTCGTCCGGCTTCGACTTCTGGCTCCAGGACGTCGGCGGCGTGGGCCACGAGCAGCTCAATGCCGCGCGCAACCAGCTCCTTGGCATGGCCTCGCAGAATCCCGCCCTCCTCGGCGTGCGACCGCAGGGGCTCGACGATGCCGCGCAGTTGAAGATCGAGCTCGACCAGGACAAGGCCAGCGCCCTCGGGGTCTCGCTGGCCGACATCAACACCACCATGCAGACCGCCTTCGGCTCGGCCTACGTGAACAACTTCGTCAACGGCTCCCGCGTCCAGCGCGTGATCCTCCAGCTCGACGCCGCCTTCCGCATGAAACCCGAGGACCTCGGGAAAGTCTTTGTCCGCAACAAGGAGGGCGGCATGGTCCCGCTTTCCGCCCTCACCACCGCCACCTGGTCCTTCGGCTCGCCCCAGCTCCAGCGCTACGATGGCCTGCCCGCCGTCAACATCGTCGGCTCCGGTGCGCCCGGCACCAGCTCCGGCGAGGCCATGGCGGAGATGGAGAAAATGGCAGCCCAGCTCCCGCCCGGCATCGGTTTCGAATGGAGCGGCCAGTCCCTTGAGGAACGCATCTCCGGCAACCAGGCCCCGGCCCTCTACGCGGTCTCCCTCCTCATCGTCTTCCTCTGCCTCGCCGCCCTCTACGAAAGCTGGTCGGTCCCCGTCGCCGTCATCCTCGTCGTCCCCCTCGGCATCCTCGGAGCCCTCGCCGCCGCCACTTTCCGCGAACTCCCCAACGACGTCTATTTCAAGGTCGGCCTTCTAACAACCGTCGGCCTCTCCACCAAGAACGCCATCCTCATCATCGAGTTCGCGCTGGATCTCCAGAAGCAGGGCAGGGGACTCGTCGAGTCCATCCTCGAAGCCGTGAAACTCCGCCTTCGACCCATCCTCATGACCTCCATCGCCTTCATCCTCGGCGTCATGCCTCTGGTCCTCAGCAAAGGAGCCGGCAGCGCCAGCCAGAACGCCATCGGAACCGGCGTCGCCGGCGGCATGGTCACCGGCACCGTCCTCGCCATCTTCCTCGTCCCAGTCTTCTACCTCGTCATCGCCAGGCTGGTGGGGAGGGGGAGGAGAGTTGATGGTTAGTAGTTATTGGTTATTGGTTATTGGTGAGTCTTCGGTCGTAGTCCCGACCATTGAAGAGAGTTTCAAGTGTTCAAGGAGAAGAGTGGCCAGTGGTCAGGAGCCAGTGGTCAGGTAGAGGTAGAGGATCGGGGATCACCGTGGCTGGATGCGTCCCGCTCCAGTCCGTCTCCGGCGCATCTTGCTCCGGGTCTTCCTCGAAGAGAGTGGTCAGGGGTCAGGAAGAGGATCGGGGATCGGAGATTTCGTCATTCGGAAACTCCTCATTCGTCATTCACCTCTCCCTTCGATGTTCAACGTTCACGCCCTTCAGGGGCTCTTCCTCTCAGAGACGGGCCAGTGGTCAGGAGCCAGTGGCCAGGTAGAGGCAAAGGAACGGTGATCGGTGATGGTAGATCATGGATCAGAGGCTGACTGGCCCAGCGCCTCTTCCATTCAAAAATCAACAATCGTCATTCAAATCTCTTCCCTTCAACGTTCGATGTTGGACGTTCAATGTTCAACGTTCGTCTCCCTCCCTCAGTTTCCGAGAAGGCTAAACTCCCAGATATTCATCCATTCTCACATCAGGCACCCAAGTTCAGCAGCGACAGCAAGCGCGTGTTCGGCTTGCGCGCGGATGCAGGCGAGACGGTCCGTCCCATGGCAAGCGCAGTCGTGTTCACAAAGCACTCGGAGGCGCTCCTCGAAGGCAGCAAGCGAATCACCCGCACACCGCCGGACTTCTCCGTCGTCGTGGGGATTGGCGCTTTCTCCCGGTTTTTTTTGGAACTCACGATGGCCGAATCTTGCGCCACCCGCATCGCTAGCGCAATTCCGAAAATCCCGGAAGCTCAGGGATCACCGTGGCTGGATGCGTCCCGCTCCAGTCCGTCTCCGGCGCATCTTGCTCCGGGTCTTCCTCGAAGAGAGTGGTCCCGACCATTGAAGAGGGTTTCAAGTGTTCAGTTTCAAGTTTTCAGGAAGAAGAGTGGCCAGTGGTCAGGAGCCAGTGGTCAGGTAGAGGCAGAGGATCGGAGATAGGAGATTTCGTCATTCAGAGATTCCTCATTCGTCACTCACCTCTCCCTTCGATGTTCGATCTCTTCCAATTTCAAACTTCGACTCCCCACCTCGTCATTCGCAGATTCCTCATTCCTTCTGCTTCTCAGTCTGCCATCGGCTGGAGAATCTCGGGGTCTCCTGATCGGTGAAATGCCTGATAGTGGCGGAGGTTCAAAGTGACGAGCTTCAGGGCCTTCGCCTTCCGGGCGGCAGCCAGATGAAGGTAATCATAGATCGCACCTCCCCGAACACCACGACGTTCCGCCTCCTTCAAGGCACTCACATGATCGGCTCCGCTCCATGGCACGAAGCTGATGCGTGGCAGCAGATTGACTTCGATCAACTTCGTCGCCATGGCGGGGGACAGCCGCAACGACAAACGGCCGCCAGTCAGGGTGGCGAACGTCTCGGAAACCGCATGTGGCAGCATGCAGAGAGCTGCGCCGCTCAGCAGGAGTTCCGCACAACCTTCATGGAATGGCTCGATGTCGGTGACGGCGGCCACCAGCACTGTTGAGTCCAGGTAGATCTTCATCAGGCCTTCCGCTTTCTGGCGCGCTTGGCTGGTTCCGCCAGAACGCCCTCGCGTCCCGTCCGCTCCGCCCGGACCGCCTTGGCAATGTCGGCCTGCTTGGGGAAACCCGTCGCCACCAACAGCCCGCCGGCCTTCACCAGTTTCACGGACTTCTCCTCACTGGCCCGCAGGTGGATCACGCTGCCATCCACTTCCAGATCGAGGCAGGACCCTTCCGCCAGTTTCAGCCGATCCCTCAGGGATTTCGGCAGCACCAGGCGCCCGGACCGGCCAAGTGTGATCGTCTCGCTCATGGCGCAGTCATCGCACGTGATCCCCCTGGAGTCGAGCCGATTTCAGGTCTCTGGGGGGGAAGAGAGTGGCCAGTGATCAGGAGCCAGTGGTCAGTGGTCAGTGGTCAGTGGTCAGTGGTCAGTGGTCAGTGGTCAGGAAGAGGATCGGGGATCGGGGATTTCGTCATTCGGAAATTCTTCATTCGTCATTCAACGGGACGTTGGATGTTCGACTTCTTCCGTTTCGAATTTCGGATTTCGAGTTTCGAATTTCTCCACACTCTTCGTCATTCCCGCCTTCCCTCCCTTGAAACTGAACCCTGAAAACTGAACACTTCTTCCATGGACGTCTTCACCCCCGAAAAGCGCTCCGAGGTCATGTCCCGGATCCGGGGGCGCGACACGAAGCCGGAGCTGGCCTTGCGGAAGATGCTCCACGGCCTCGGCTACCGCTTCACCGTGAACGGCCCGAAGAACCGCACGCTGCCCGGCAGGCCGGACATCGTCATGCCGAAACACTCCACCGTCCTCTTCGTCCACGGCTGCTTCTGGCATGCGCATGAACACTGTCCTTACTTCCGCTTGCCTTCGACCCGCCGGGACGGGTGGGCGGCCAAGAAGAGCTTAGCTGGAAGCGCGGCTACTGACGCTGTTGGCGTAGAGTCGTCAATTAGCCACCCCGGGGCCAAAAATGTTATCATTACTATCAGTTATGACGCCGTTTGGATTGATGGTGACCGGCACGACATATTCCTCGATGGTAATGGCATCCTCGAACTCCCGCTCACCATCTAGAAACTGTTGGAGTCGTGCCGTCTGGTGATCCACGATTTCACGCTGCGCTTCCAATTCCGTCAAAAAGATCACGTAACGTTCTCTATCGCTCACCAAAGAAAAGGTCTTTGGAAAACCGTGTTCACGTAGATGCAGAAGCCCGATCTGAGACGGTCTGGGGATTGATGGTTCATCTTTGAGCGTCCATTTGCTTCACGATCTTTGAAATGATCGAGCGGTAGTGTTTGGCGATCTCGTCCGCCTCTTCCGCGCTGCTGCATTCCTCTATGAGGAAATCGGGAGGTGCAGAACCGGTCTTGTGGTAACAAGCCGTCTTTTCCCACCCATCCGCACGCACTTCGAGACCATCAAGAAGTTGGCCCAGATCTAGTTCTTCCAGTTCTATGCAGTAAGTTCGAGGCATTGCTGGCAGAGATGCCTGGCCAGGTTTCTCTGCATCGGCAAGATCAAGTTTCTAGCCTGCTGGATGAAAATTCTTGAGCTCTTTCGCTCCGCATTTTAGCAGGAAGTTCCAGACTCCATCGTAAAATGCCGGTTTTCGTGTTTCATCCATCCCACTTGAATCACCCCTTGGAACAAACACAACCATGCCTTTCCTCGCTCGAGTCAAAAGGACCCTGTAGCAGTTCTTGGCTACTGAGGTTTGGCTGTCAGCATTCCATTTTGCGCCGTTCAGTTTGTAGGCGACCCAATCAGTTGATTCCCATCTGAGATCAGCATCCCAGCAGACGATGCAATGATCCAGTTCCATTCCTTGCACTTGGAACTGATTTTGCGCTGTCTCCAATGCATTCGAAGAACGGACGTCAGTCGACGGGGTGAGCATCCACTGAGCGATGTCGGGCTTGTAGTCTACGAAAACACCCTCAGCAGCGAGTCTCCTTGCTTGGCTGGAGGCAATGATTCCGGATCGTTGATTTCCAACGGTGTGCCTGCGTGTCCATGACCGTGCATCCGCGAGACTCCGCGTGATCAGTACCGCACTGCCATTTAGGTCCAGTTCTTCAGACAATTCTGCGGCTTCCTTGGCGCGGCTAGAAAGAACTAGCCCGACCCATTCCTCGACTTTTGAATTACGATAAAACCGCATCGACTGCTTGAGATGGCCATTGGAAAGACGCCTACGTGCAGGATGGATCTTCCATCGCGAAGAGTCCGCGATCTCAGACAGTTCAAGAGTTTCGTCTGCGATTGAAAACGTCCACCCCTTGCGATCGATGGCTTCCAGCCATGCAGTGATTCCCATCTCGCCGCTATTGATCGCCTGATTGTGGCCAACAAGCGCGACAACGATTGCTCCTCCCACAGGAAAAGACTCTTTTTGAGTATCCAAAATCAAGTCAGCTTCGTGATCCGGAAGTTTCTCGCGCAGCACGATCTTGCCTTTTTTGTAAGTTCTTTGTGCCTCATCAAAAACCAAAATGCGTCCGTCGGCTTGTCGATGGGCTTCTGTCCGTCTCCCGAGAAAGTTGTGAGCTTTTACGATTTTGAAACCTGCTGCCGATGAAACAATTCCCGATCCCTCACGGCGATATCCGGTCTGCGCCCATACTTCCGCATTACGTCCTTGGGAGATGTACGATTTCTGTAGTGCCTTGCTCAGCACCTCCACTAGGGGTGCGTTTCCGGTTACAAAAACCGAATCACCAGATCTCGATCCACGCATGACCAGATCCAATCCCACAAGAGTCTTTCCTGCCCCTGGGGCTCCTGAAAGAAAGATGACGTGATATTCCCTTCTGCCAAGCACCTGCTCAATGACCTCGCGTATTTCTCGGGTGCTGTTATCGATTTCCACTTTCGGTGCTGCGTGGTCCTGAATGGCCGAGACATCGTGATTTCCGTAAAGCGATAGCGTGGCGTCCAGAATGGACGAGGAAGGACTAAATGGAGATTGGAGCCATTCGACGATAGGAACCACAATCTCTGAACGGCGATTTTCGAAACCTAGTTTGATTGCCCTACCCAATCCATGAGCATCGCACTCCAGCGGTCGTGCCGCCGCGGCGCTCCAGTTATATTGCCCGAGTTCCGGCCACTCCACCTCCTTTGAGACGCGACCAGAAGTCAGTGTAATAATTGGAACAACAATCATTCCCTTCTCCCCCTGGGTCACTTGCTGGGTCATCGAATGAAATTCGAGAAGATTCACAGCATAGGTCATTACTTGGTCTCGGTCGGATGCTTGAATCTTCGATCTTTTGAATTCGAGAACGAACAGAACGCCTTCCCCAAAAAGCAAGCAGTCCATTCGCAAACCACGGCGCCTAAAATCGAACTCAAGAACTATGTGCTTAACCAACTCTCCAAACTCGGAGAGTAAAGCCTCTCTGAGAATTGGGATTCGCCGATCCAAGGTGCGCTGAAGAAGATCGATACTCGTTCTCCATTCCTCGTTTTGGTAGGATTCAATATCCAAGTTTTCCTCTGCGGCTCGACCCGCAAGCTGATTCGCGATGGTGATGTTGGAAGCAGCTAGAAATTCTTCTCTCGATCCGAAATACCATGCAGGGAAGCTCATAAGTTCGCGATGGGAACAGGGGATTTGTCTGGCAGTGGCTGAATTGAATTTGCTCGTCGTATTTGATCCGCAGGCGGGCAGGATTTCAGATGTTCCCCCGCACGCAAAGCCAAGAAGTTGGTTGGCACGATGCTTTGACTTGCTGATCCCTGGATTCCGCAATCCGCGCTCGATTCCGCTGATGTAGGTTGGATTCAACTCAGCCAGTTCTGCGAGTTTCTCCTGCGTCAGCGACTTGCTTTCACGTGCCTGCCGCACGTTTCGCCCCAATGAATTGAGGACGGAATCATGTTTCACCATGACTCATAGTCCATCCGCCCGAGCCGGTTTGGTCCACGGACGATGAGTCAAGTGCAGGTCGAATTTCCGATGCCCTCGCGATCAAGCGATCCACCGCTCACACCGCCGCTTCACTCCATCCGCAGCCGGGTGGAAAGCCCTTGGGGAGAGGAAATCCGAAGCTCGAAATCGGAAACTCGAAATGGAAGAAGGCGAACGTTGAACATCGAACATCGAACGTCCAACGTTGAACATTGAAGGGTGAGGTGAATGACGAATGAGGAGTTTCCGAATGACGAAAAGTGTGGAGAAATTCGAAACTCGAAATCCGAAATTCGAAACGGAAGAGGCCTCAGCTCTTTGCTCTCAACTCCTCTTCCTGACCCCTGGCTCCTGATCCCTGGCCCCTCTCTGCGAGGAAGACCCGGAGCAAGATGCGCCGGAGACGGACTGTAGCGGGACGCATCCAGCCACGGTGATCCCTGATCCCTGCCCACTCTTCTTCCTGAACACTTGAAAGTCTCTTCAATGGGCGGGACTACGAACGAAGACGCTTCCAGCCACGATCTCCGATCCCCGATCCTCTGCCTCTTCCCGGCCTCTCTTGGGCACGGTCCTGAATCGCGGCCTGAAGCACCCCGCAGGCGCGTGATTTCACACGGCACCTGGGGGGTGGGGGGATCAGCTCAGGGTGAGGGTGGCGGGGGACTTGCGCTCGGTCTTCTTGGTCAGGCCGAGACCGGCGTATTGGTCGGGATTCTCGCCGTATTGGGCTTTCACCTGGTTCTTGCCCTCCAGGATGAGGTTGTGGAAGGACCACTCGGCGGCGGTGGCGGCATCGCGCGCGGCGTCTGCCTCGTTCTGCTTCTGGACCTCGGTGGCTTGGGCGGCCTCGCGGCCTCCGCAGCCTGGAGCTTGACGAAGGTGTAGGCCTCGTTGGCGGGCTTACAAGCGGGTGTTTGGTAGTCGCTGATCGCGGCGAGGGCGTCCTTGTCTCCCTGAAGAATCACCGGACGGATACGAACTGTTTCGTTCTTTGCCATGGTATCATCAGCTTGATGGGTGACTGGACTACAGTCTGTAAGCCGCTTGGAATCAGGGGGAAAGCCTGCGGAAAGTGATTTTCCGAGCTTCCAAACGGAGGCGAGCCCCATCGGGTGGACGCCGGAAACCGTGCCCGGTGATGCGATGCAAGGATCGTGGGATGCGGCGCAAGAGCCGTGTGAGGCGATCCATCGGCCGTGTGATGCCTTACACGGGTCATGTGATGCGCTACACCGGCCGTGTGATGCGCTACACTGGCCATGTGATGCTCTACACTGGCCGTGTGATGCGCTACACTGGCCGTGTGATGCGCTACACTGGCCATGTGATGGGATCCGGTGGCCATGTGATGCACCGCGTGGGAATCATTCTGGCATCAGGGTGCTCATCAGCGTTCCACACTTCCCTCTCAACTGCCCTCCCTGGCTCGAGGGGGAGCGTCAAACATCGAACATCGAACGTTGAACGGTGAAGGAAGAGGGATGGATTGACGATTGAGGATTGTTGATTTCGGATTTTTGAATGGAAGAGGTCCGATCCACGATTCCCGGCCTCTTGCTCATCCCTGAATCCTGACCACTGGCCACTCTCTGCGAGGAAGAGCCCCCCTGAAGGGAGGGACTACGAACGAAGCGATTGGCCTGGGTCAGGCCGACTACTCGAACGAGGTCGCCAAACAGTTCGTTCTGGAGTTCCAAACGCCGCAGATACTCCTTGGGCAGTGCGCTTTCAATGATGAGTCTTCCAGATGAGTCGAGCACGGGCACCCAGCCATCGGAGTGCTGGTGCTTTTCCACGGTGGATCCCCGGAAGCGTACGGAGTGTTCTGTGCCTTTGGCATCGACCCTGCCGGGTGACCTGAGAAGTGGGAGAAAACCTGCCGCCGAAATCAGTTCCCTTTGGGTTTTGGCGATTTCTGATCTCCTGCCTTCGAGACGCGCAGTTCCTTCGGGGTCTGGGCCAAAAACTCGACGCGCGACATCACCGGGAAGGATGCCTTCACCCTCGCGGAGCTCATTTGCTCCGCGAGCTTCCGGTGATTCTCGGTTTTCGCTGCCATCGTTCCTCAAGGTAGGCCGATGATGGTGAGGGGTCGAGCCATTTTCCATCCTGAAATGAGAGGCGGCTGAACATCGGAGAGAAGAATTGAATGACGAGGGGTGAGGGGAATGACGAATGACGAATGACGAATGACGAATGAGGAATTTCCGAATGACGAAAAGTGTGGAGAAATTCGAAAGTCGAAATCCGAAATTCGAAACGGAAGAGGCCTCAGCTCTTTGCTCTCAACTCCTCTTCCTGACCACTGGCTCCTGATCACTGGGCACTCTCTTCGAGGAAGACCCGGAGCAAGATGCGCCGGAGACGGACTGGAGCGGGACGCTCGCAGCCACGCCTTTCGGTGTTTCATTCAAAAATCGGCAATCGTCATTCATTAATCGTCAATGCAATAGGCGGCGTCTCTCGGGATGGATTGACGATTGAGGATTGTTGATTTCGGATTTTTGAATGGAAGAGGTCCGATCCCCGATCCCTCCGCCGGATCAGAGACCCAATGCGGTGGCCCAGGAGGTCCAGCGATCTTCGAGGTGGTGACGGGAAAGGATTTCCCCGAAGCGCTGGTGGTCGAATGCGGGCAGTGAGACGAGGTAAACGACCCGTGCCCGGTCCTTTGGGCGACCGACCACGAGTGCGATGGCGGCCAGATGCTCGGGCGTCATGACCCTGAGGCGGTGACCTTCCCACTCCATAACGGAGGCCTGTTTGACGGCTTCTGTTTCCAGTCCTGGGGAGGCTGAGATGAACTGGACCGGCAGGTCGTGGATGAGGAGTCCTTCCTCGTCAAACTCCCTGAAGCCGAGTTCCTGAAGCCGATGAAAAACAGGGTCGAGTGAAACAAGCAGACGTCCGGAGACAGGCTCAAGGTAGATGAAAACGTCAATGTCCCTCGTGGCGAGGGGCTCGCCATGGAAGCCCGCGGCCGTGGCTCCGCCGATGGCGTAGTGGTCGAGAATTCCTTCGCTCAGGAGCTGCTCGAGGACGTCGCAGACGGCTTGCATGCCTTTTTGATGGCTTCGAGCTTACGGGTTTCGAGGATGACCTGACCGAGCAGGGCAACCTTCTCTCCGATGGGAAGGGATCGCTGCTTTTCACGCCACCGCGGCATTCCGCGATTTTGGGGCGAGGACTCTGACATGGTGGGACGATGCGGGAGGAAGCGGCAGGTGCCAAGCGGGAATCGCGTGATGAAGGGGTGAGAGAAGTCTGAAATTCGAAACTCGAAATCAGAAATTCGAGACGGAAGCGAGAGGTTTGAAGTGTTCAGTTTTCAGGGAAGAGGGAGAAAGCTCTGGATCGTCTATGAAGCTGGTGCCTTGAAGGCCGATGAGGCGTCCAGCCACTTTTCACCACTTACCATTCACGATTCACGGGCAACCGGTTTTGGAGTTTTTCCCTATGGAGCAGCGGACTCCGTCCGCTGAAGCCCATGACCCGCCAATGAAATGCGCCTTGGCACCACGCATTGGCATTCCATGGACACGGCGGACGGATTCCGCCGCTCCATATTGCCTCTACCTGGTGATATCAGCCCAGCCGACTCCCGCCTCGGCATCACCTCCCAAGTCCCCGGATATCACCACTCCGCTCCTCGAAACTCGTTGTCAAATCAAGGAATCCTGCGATTCTGGCTCCAAGTAGGAATCACCCGATATCAAGGCCTCCGATCCTGCGAACAAAGACTGTTCGGCTTAGCCCCCATGGACTCAAAGCATCTCATCCTGAAAGAAGATATTTGGCTTGAGCGGCTCAATGCCAGTGGAGAGGATCATGTCACTGCCTATCCGAACTCCATTGGATATGCTCGCGATGGATGGTTGGCAGGCTTCCACGAGGCGCATCGAACGTGTCTCTTGGCAGATTCAAATTACGAACTTGTGGTTTTTGGATCCAAATCTGAGGCCGACAAAGTGGCTTTTGAGAGAATCAAATCTTGGATGGAGAGTCGCTCCCTCAATCAACTTGACCTGAAGATCATGCTTCATGACTAACGCAAACAAGCCGAACAAAACGGATGCAGGCAACGGCTCGAAGGCTATCTGTCGTGTCAGCAACGTCTTGCGCTCGCCGTCGCCTGATCCGAGACGTTATTCCAAGAAATAGATGGCGACTCCACAGGACAATATCAAAGCAATGGCGTCTGATCTCCACGAGCGGCACTTGAAGGCGCTCAACTTCCGGAAGTCAGCCAATACATGGATTCGTCCGGTCGCGTGGCCGCAAGTAATCAACGTTCAACTTTCGAGATGGAATTCAGCAGAGGAGGCGCAGTTCACGGTGAACTTGGGTATCTCCATCCCGGAACTTCACTTAGCGTCGGAGAGTTTGCCGCTGAAGGGGGCGTTGAAGGAGCACGATTGCGATGTGCGCTCTCGCATCGGTCAGTTATTCCCGAGCAAGAATGATCATTGGTGGAAGGTTGCTCCAACGACTGATCCTGAAGAGCTTGTCGAAGATGTATTCGAACGAATCAATGAGTTTGCACTGCCGTGGTTTGATCGACTTTCGAACTTTTCGTCGATCGCCGGCGAGTTCACGGACAGGAAGTCTCCATTTATGGCGGCACTGGCTTTCCATCTCGCAGGTGATTCGAAATCTGCTAGTGAATCAATGTCTCGAGCGCACGAAGGCTCGAACACCCATTTTCTGTCGAAGCTCAGGCGTATCGCTGCGAAGCTAGGAATACAAATCAAAGACGCCTAACAAGTCGTGGCGCGCCAACCGGCCATCAGCACTTCAATTTGATGATCCAGATCCTTCCACTAGCTGGCCGGTGCCAGCGCTTTTGACGCCGGGTGGGCTGTCTTTGGCAATGCGGCTGCGGGACAGAAACCCGCGCTCCCTTCCTGGCATTTCGTGAAGTGTTTCAGCGAATGTTTGCGGAAGGCGAGGGGGCTGCGCTAGGGTCGGCGCTGTGGAAGCTGCCACCCGCACCCTGATCGACCTTGCCCTCGCCGAAGACATCGGCTCGGGCGATGTGACCTCGTCGTACTTTGTCGCCGCCGACCGCCAGGCCCGGGCCTTTGTGGTGGCGAGGAAGGAGGGCATCATTTCCGGGACCGAGGTGGCGCGGGAGGTGTTTCTTTCGGTCGATCCGACGCTGGAGGTGGAGGTGATGGTGCCCGATGGCAGTCGCGTGTCCGAAGGGGCGATGGCGATCTGCGTGGCCGGCAGGGCCCGATCGATCCTCACCGCCGAGCGCACGGCCCTCAATTTCCTCCAGCGACTCAGCGGCGTGGCCACGCTGACGCGGACCTACGTCGATGAACTCGTCGGCACGCAGGCGGCGGTGCTGGACACGCGCAAGACCACGCCGGGCTACCGGCTTCTGGAAAAGAAGGCGGTGCTGGATGGCGGCGGCACCAATCACCGGATGGGGCTCCATGATCGCGCGATGGTGAAGGACAACCATCTCGTGGCCGATGGTTCGCTGGAGGCCCTGCAAGCCGCGATCCTGAAGCTGAAGAGCGAGCGCCCGAAGGTGGAGGTGGAGCTGGAGGCGGACCGTCTGGAGCAGGTCGAGGCCTTCCTGACCCTGGAGGGCGTGGATTACATCCTGCTCGACAACATGTCCTTGGAAGAGCTGGAAGCGGCGCTCGCCCTGCGGGGCGATCGGGGTCGGCCATATTTCGAGGCCAGCGGCGGCGTGAACCTTTCCACGATCCGCAACATCGCGCTGACCGGCGTGGATTTCATCTCGGTCGGCGCGCTGACCCATTCGGCTCCGGCGCTGGACATCGGGCTCGATTTCATCCCGCTGCTCTGAATGAACCCGGCGGCGGAGTTTTCCTCGATCGGGTCGCTGCTGCCGGACTCGATGCGGCTGTTCGTGAGGGATGAGGTGGACTCGACCAACGACGAAATCCGTCGGCTTGCGATGGCGTCGGCCGCCGATGGCACGGTGGTGCTGGCGGACAAGCAGACGGCGGGTCGTGGCCGGCGCGGGGCGGCGTGGGTCTGTCCACCGGGGCAGGCGCTGGCGTTTTCCGTGCTGGTGAGGCCCTCTGAGCCGAAAGCGCTGTGGCCGCGTCTCGCGCTGGCGGCCGGACTGGCGGTGGCGGAGGGTCTGGAAGCCCATGGCGTCGCCTGCGGCATCAAGTGGCCCAACGATGTGTGGGTCGACGGGAAAAAGATCTGCGGCGTGCTGGTGGAGGCGGGCAATGATTTCGCCATCATCGGCATCGGCGTGAATGTGAACGTGCCGACGTTTCCGGAGGAGTTGTCAGGCTCCGCGACCTCGCTGCTGCTCGAAACCGGGGAGCCGCAGGATCGGGCGGGCGTGCTGGCCTCGATCCTCCGGCGTTTGGAAATCCGGCGGCATCAGATCGATGCCGACTACGCGCGGATGCTCGATGCCGTGCGCAGCCGCTGCGTTCTAACAGGTCAGCGGATCTCCCTGCACGCGGCGGACGGGCCACGGGTCGGGTTCTGTGAAGGCATCGGGGCCGGAGGCGAGCTGCTGCTTTCCGGACCGAATGGACTGGAGCGACTGCTGCAGGCGGATGAGGTGAGGATTCTAACAGACCATTCGTAGTTCCGTCCTTCAGGGGGCTTCTTGTTAGGGCAGCCTGAAGGCGTGACTACGAACGGTTGCGGGAAGCTCAGGCTTTCCGGCCGTAGAGGGGGCCGTAGGTCTGGCAGGCGCGGAAGTCGGCTCCTTCGAGGTCGGCGGTGCCGAAGGCGCGCCAGGCGCTGGGGCGGAAGACGCGCTCGTCCTCGACGTTGTGCATGTAAACCGGGATGCGCAGCATGGAGGCGAGGGTGATGTAGAGGTGGCCGACGTGGCCGGCGGTCATCACGCAGTGGTTGGCACCCCAGTTGTTCATCACGTCGTAGGCGCTGGCGAAGGCTCCTTCTCCGGTGAGGATGGGGGAGAACCAGGTGGTCGGCCAGGTGGGGTTGGTGCGCTGGTCGAGGGCGTTGTGGACGTTTTCCGGAAGCTCGACGGTGTAGCCCTCGGCGATTTGGAGGGCGGGTCCGAGGCCATCGACGAGGTTGAGGCGGATCATCGTGGCGGGCATGCCGCCCTTGGTCTTGTAGCGGGTGCTCATGCCGCCGCCGGGGAAGTACTCGGTGATGGAGGGGTGCCAGGTGGTGGCTTCGAGGCACTTCTTCATTTCCTCGGCGGTGATCTCCCAATGCGCCTTCATGGCGGGGTCGCCATTGGCATCGGTGCATTCGCCGGTGCCATCGAGGGCGGCCGGGCCGGAGTTGATGAGATGGAGGATGCCGTCGGCGATGTAATCGTGGTCGAGGGTGGTGCCGGTGGCCTTTTCAATCGCCTCGATGCTCCAGTAGGTGCGGAGGTCGGCGAAGATCTGGGCGGTGTTGGTCATCAGCCAGCCGAAGAGCATGCCTGCGCCGTTGAGGGCGTCGTTCTCGGTGGCGACGATGTAGGGCGCGCGCGGGCCGTTCCAGTCGAAGGAGGAGTTGAGGATGGCCTCGAGGAAATCCCCGTTCGGGAAATGGTCGGTCCATTGACGCTGGCCCTGGAATCCGGCGGCGATGGCGAGGTGGCCGCGGGCCTGCTCGTGGAGTCCCATTTCGGCGAGCTTCGGGTTTCCAACCATCAGGTCACGGGCGATGAGGGCCATCTTGACGTTGGTTTCCCACTCGGCGTCGAGCTGCTCGCGGCTGCGCGTGGTGGCGGGGGAGTTGTAGTCGTCGCCTTCCTTGCAGTGCTTCTTCACCCAGGCGAGGGCCGTTTCATACTCGGCTGGATCGAACTGGTTCTTGTTCATGCGGCCGACGAACTCGGTCATGTCGATGTCCTCGACGCGCATGCCGAGGTACTTTTCCCAAAGGGCGTAGTCGATCATCGAGCCGGCGATGCCCATCGAGGTGCCGCCCATGGAAAGGTAGGCCTTGCCGCGCATCAGGGCGACGGTGAGGCCGCAGCGGGTGAAATTGAGGATCTTTTCGCGGACGTCTTCCGGAATTTCGGTGTCGGTGGCGGCCTGGACGTCGCGGCCGTAGATGCCGAAGGCTGGGAGGCCCTTCTGGGTGTGGCCGGCGAGGACGGCGGCGAGATAGACCGCGCCGGGGCGCTCGGTGCCGTTGAAGCCCCAGACTGCCTTCGGGATCAGCGGATCCATGTCCATGGTCTCGGAGCCGTAGCACCAGCAGGGGGTGACGGTCAGGGACAGGCCGACGTTTTCCCGGCGGAACTTGTCGGCGCAGGCGGAGGCTTCGGAAACGCCGCCGATGCAGGTGTCGGCGATCACGCACTCGACCGGCGAGCCATCGGGGTAGCGGAGTTCGGCGGAAATCAGGGCGGCGGCGGCCTTGGCCATGTCCATTGTGCGGCCTTCGAGGGATTCGCGGACTCCGCCGTAGCGACCATCGATGGTGGGACGGATTCCGACTTTCGGGAAGGAGGTGAACACGGATGGGCTGGCGGATTTCATGTGTGCGCAGATTGAGCGAGGGGCGCAAGGGGGGACAAGCGGGGATTTTCGACTCGCCGGGATTTCCGGGGACGCGAGTGATTTTCGACGGCGTGCTTGCGCAGGTCCTCAAGGCCTCTTAAGCATCCGCCCACGATGAGCCAAGAACCGGACCAGCATGCCTCGCTCGGCGGGATGTATTCCGACTATTTCCTCGATTACGCGTCCTACGTCATTCTCGAACGCGCGGTGCCGCACCTGCTCGATGGACTGAAGCCGGTCCAGCGACGGATCCTTCACTCGATGAAGGAGCTCGACGACGGGCGCTACAACAAGGTGGCGAACGTGGTGGGCAACACGATGAAGTACCACCCGCACGGCGATCAGGCGATCGGCGATGCGATGGTCCAGCTCGGCCAGAAGGACCTGCTGATCGACTGCCAGGGAAACTGGGGAAACACGCTCACCGGCGACGGCGCGGCCGCTTCCCGATACATCGAGGCGCGCCTGACGAAGTTCGCGCTGGAAATCACCTTCAACCCGAAGACCACCCAGTGGACGCCGAGCTACGACGGTCGAAACAAGGAGCCGCTGACGCTGCCGGTGAAATTTCCGCTGCTCCTCGCCCAGGGCGTCGAGGGCATCGCGGTCGGCCTCGCCTGCAAGATGCTGCCGCACAATTTCAACGAGCTGCTCGACGCGGCGGTGTGCGTGCTGCGTGACCAGCCCTTCGAGCTGCTGCCCGATTTCCCGACCGGCGGCATCATGGATGCCAGTGATTACCGCGACGGCCTGCGGGGCGGAAAGATCCGCGTCCGGGGCAAGATCGACCTCGACAAGAAGGGCCTGCTGCGGATCACCGAAATCCCCTTCGGCACCACGACCGGCAACGTCATGGACTCGATCGTGGCCGCGGCCGACAAGGGCAAGATCAAGATTGCCCGGATCGAGGACAACACGGCCGAGCACGCCGACATTCTCGTCCACCTCCCTGCCGGGGCGGATCCCGAGACCAGCCGCGATGCCCTCTACGCCTTCACCGACTGCGAGCTGAGCATTTCCCCGAACGCCTGCGTCATCGCCGATGGCAAACCGCAGTTCATCGGGGTGTCGGAAATCCTCAAGCGCAACGTCCACCAGACCCGCGAACTCCTCAAAACCGAGCTGGAGATCCGTCTCGGCGAGTTGGCGGAGAAATGGCATTTCAGCTCGCTGGAGAAGATCTTCATCGAGAACCGCATCTACCGCGACATCGAGGAGTGCACCACCTGGGAGGCGGTCATCAAGGCCATCGACGACGGCTTGAAGCCCTTCAAGAAACTCCTCAAGCGCGAGGTCACTGAGGACGACATCGTCCGGCTCACCGAAATCAAGATCAAGCGCATCTCCAAGTTCGACTCCTTCAAGGCCGACGAGGAGATCAAGTCCCTGGAAAAGGACATCGAGGAGACCGAGAAGAACCTCCGCAACCTCACCAAGTTCACCATCCGCTGGTTCGAGGAGCTGAAGAAGAAATACGGGGCCGGTCGGGAGCGGCGGACCATTGTTTCGTCCTTCGAAAAGGTGGACCGCACCCAGGTGGTCGCGGCGACGGAGACCCTTTATCTCGACCGCAAGAACGGCTTTGCCGGCTATGGCCTGAAAAAGGAGGAGCCGCTGGAGAAATGTTCAACACTCGACGACCTGGTCACGTTCACCCAGGACGGGAAAATGCGGGTGGTCAAGGTGGCGGACAAGGTCTTCGTCGGCCAGAAGCCGCTCCATGTGGCCATCCTGCGCAAGGACGAGGATCTGGTTTACTCGATGATGTATCGCGACGGCAAGGACGGCGCGATCCTGGCCAAGCGCTTCAAGCTCGGCGGCATCACCCGCGACAAGGAATACGATCTGACCAAGGGCACGCCCGGTAGCCGGGTGCTGTATTTCGCCATCCACAAGACCGAGGAGGAAAGCGCCGGGCAGATGCTTTTGGTGCACCTCAAGGCGGCCCTGCGGATGCGGAATTTGATCCGTCCCTTTCACTTTGCGGAAATCGCGATCAAGGGTCGTTCGAGCGGCGGCAACGTCGTCACCAAGCACGGAATCGAGAAGATCGTCCGGGCGCCGAAGGACTACGACCCGAATGTCGGGGCCTGAGCGGGTGGGTGGGCTGGATTTTCACCCGAAAAAGTCCAACTTTTCCGGATTTTCCGCTTACCCTCTGCCGATCGGCTCTCTATAGATCCCCAAAACCTTTCATGGAACCTGCCTGTCGATTTTCCCCGTCGCGTGGACGTGCCGCGCTGCTTGCCACTGCCTGCCTCATCATGCCTGTCCTGGCGGAGAAGCCGGATGGCGCGATCTTTGATCGTGAGTTGGCCAAGCGTTATCAAGGGGTTGAGGAGGCGCAGGAGCTGCTCACCAAGGGTGATCAGGCCTACAAGGACGGCAAATTTTCCGAGGCTGTGGAGGCCTATTCGGGTGCCCGGGAACTGATCCCGGTCGCTCCGGCCACCGGCGTGCTGCGGGATGCCGCCACCGTTCGATTTGCCCAGGCCTCGGTCGAGCAGGCCCGCGTGCTTTCCCGAAAAGGCGATGTCGCCCAGGCGAAGGCCGTCGTGGAAAAGGTCCTGGCGAAGGACGTGGCGCCCGAAGATCCGGGTGCCCTGAGGATGCGCGATCAACTCGACGACCCGATCCGCACCAACCCCGCGCTCACGGCGGAGCATGCCAAGGACGTGGACGAGGTCCGCAAGTTGCTCTACACGGCCGAAGGGGCTTTCAACCTCGGCAAATACGATCAGGCGAAGACGACTTACGAAAGCGTCCTGCGGATCGACTCCACCAACACGGCTGCACGCCGGGGTCTTGAGCGGGTGGACGCGGCGAAGTCCGACTACCAGCGCTCTGCCTTCGACGAGGCCCGGGCCCGCATGCTGGCGGAGGTCGATTCCCAGTGGGAGACCGGCGTCACCCCGGACCCTTCCGCGCTCCCGGACTTGAGCCTCCAGCAGACGACCCAGGACCGGCCGACGATCTCGGCGAAGCTCAACCGCATCATTCTCCCGCAGATCAACCTCGAGCAGGTCTCGCTCCAGGAAGCCGTGGACTACCTCCGCGTCCAGGCGGCCAGCAACGACAGCAGCGAGCTCGATCCGGCCAGCAAGGGGGTCAACATCACCCTCAACCTCGGGCCGGAAGGAAATCCCGATGCCGCGAAAATCTATGCCAAGCGCTTCGACCTGCGGCTCCGGAACGTGCCGCTCGCCCAGGTGTTGAAGTATATCGGTGAGGCCACCGGAACGATGAGCGTGACCGATGATTTCGCGGTGATCATCCGCCCGATCGGCTCCAGCTCCACGGAAATGATCAGCCGCACTTTCCGGGTGCCGCCGGATTTCCTGTCGAGTGCGGGAGATGCCGCCGCCCCGGATGCCGCTGCCGTCGATCCGTTTTCGGAGAAACCGGCCGCCGGTGGCTTGCTTCCCAAGCGCCGTGGTGCCCGTGAAATCCTCGAGGCGAGCGGGGTGAGCTTCCCAGAGGGTGCGTCCGCCAGTTTCAACGCCGCCTCCAACACCCTCCTGGTCCGAAACACCGCCGCCAACGTCGATTTGATTTCCCAGGTGGTGGAAGCCATTTCCAAAACCGAGCCGGTGCAGGTGATCGTTACGGTCACCATGATCCGGACCGAACAGCGGAATCTCAAGGAACTCGGCTTCGACTGGCTTCTCGACCAATTCGGCCTCGGCGGCTCCGGCTATCCTCCAGGAACCGATGCCGTGACCCTCAGCGGTGGAACCCAAGGCAATGGCGGCAACCTCGATGACATCGCGATCCCTGCCAGCGCGGTTTCACGCAAGCCGATCACCGCAGGAAATCGCAGTGGCGATGAGGCGATCGGTCGCGACAGCATTGATGATTTCATCGCGACCAGCCAGTTGGGCTTTTCCCCGCCCACCTCACGGGCTCCGGGAGTCCTTTCCGTCAATGGCTTTCTCAACAACACCTCGCTGCAGGCGGTCATGCGCGGGCTGGACCAGAAAAAGGGCGTGGACCTGATGGCCACTCCCTCCACGGTGACCCGCAGCGGCCAGTCGGCCTCGGTCCGGGTGGTCCGTGAATTCATCTACCCCACCGAGTACGAGCCCCCGCAGCTTCCGAACAGCGTTGGACAAACCGACTTCAACAACGGCGTGGGCGGTGGTGGGGCCTCCGTTTCACCCGTCACCCCGGCGACTCCCTCCGCGTTCGAGAAGAAGGAAGTGGGCGTGGTGCTCGAGGTGCTCCCGACCGTCGGACAGGACAAGCGCTTTGTGGACGTGCAGCTCAACCCTTCGATCACGGAATTCGATGGCTTTGTGAACTACGGAAGCCCGATCAACTCGGTCGGCCAGGCGACTCTCACTGGGGCGGGCCAGCCCTCCGCCCTTCAGTTGACGGCGAACCAGATCCTGCAGCCGGTCTTCAGTGTCCAACGCGCCAACACCAGCCTGACCATCGCCGATGGAGCCACGGTGGTGATCGGTGGCTTGATCCAACAGAAGATCGAGACTGTGGATGACAAGACCGCGCTTCTCGGAGATCTGCCGCTGGTTGGCAGGCTCTTCCAGTCGAAGGCCTCGGCTCCCGTCAAGAAGGCCGTGGTGTTCTTCGTGAACGTCAAGCTGGTGGATCCCACCGGGCGTCCGATCAATCAACCCTGAGGGCCCGGATACCCCGGGGACCTCCAGGCCCAGCTCTCAAGCGACCGAAATCCATGCCATCTGATTCCCCCGAACCGGAAAAGTACAGCATCAGTGAGATGATGGATCGCTTGAAGGAGCGTTCTTCGGGGGATCCATCGAGCGGCGAGCTTGTCGTCCGGGCGGACGGAAGCCAGGCGATCAAGGTCCGCAAACGCAAACGCCGTTCCGAACAGGTTGAGCGTGACAGCCAGAAACGGGCCAAACGCTTGCGCGCCATCCAGCTGGTGGTCTTCCTCATGCTCGTCCTGACCGCCCTTCTCGTGGCTGGCGGTGCCTTGATCTACTACAATGGTAGTTCCTATCGAAGCAAGGTGATCGAACGGATCGGCGCTGCGACCGGGGCGATTGCCGAAGTCTCCCAGTTCAGGGTGACGCCGCTGCGCGTGAACGCCAGTGCGCTGACGCTGACTTGGCCTGAACACAGTGTCATCAAGAACCTGTCACTCAACGGCGTCTCCGCCGAACTGCATGTTTCCAGCCTCCTCGGGCAGACCTTGTCGGGCGATGAAATGACAGCCCGCGATGGCGAGCTCATCCTCAGCGACCCCACGGTGGCAGGGGCGGGTCTGCTCGGCGAAGAGGCCAGTGAACGCTTCCGATTTTCGCGATTCCGCACTTCGGATATGACGGTCATCCTCGGTGATGGGCGAAATCCGGCGGTGACGGTGAAACAAACCGAGATTTCCTTTTACCCGATGTCGGTGAATGGACGTCCGGAACTTCGTTTGAACAAGGGGACCGTCGGCTTTGGGTCTGGATTCCCGGCCTTGAATCTGGATCGTGGTCTCTTCGCCTTTTCCGGTCGCCAGTTGGAAGTGTTGAATCTCCGGCTGGAGAACCCGGCCGATGCGCGTGGAGTGATTGAACTGGCAGGAACCATCACCCCGTTCAACAAGGGCAGGACTTCCTCGCTGGATATCAAGAAGGTCGAGAATTTTCCGATCGAGCACCTCTTCGGTCAGGAGTTCGGTCGCATCCTCAGCGGTCGGATCGAGTCCCGTGATCTGCCCAACTCGAACTTCCTGACCTTCATCCCCGGCTCCATGGAGTCGGCCCAGCTGATGATGGCCTTCCGCGGTGGATTCAGTTCCAAGCTGACCCTTTCCAATCTCCCCTTCCTCAATGTGCTGGCCAGAACACTCGACGATTCAGGGTATCAGCGGCCCAGCATCGATAGCGGGGCCAGCGGCATCATCCGGATGTCCTCTTCCGGTTATTCGATCGAGGATCTGCGGCTGGAGGCGAAAAGCCGGCTGATGCTGCGGGGTTCCCTTTCCGTGACCAATGGCAGGCAGTTGAAAGGGCGGCTAGAACTCGGCCTGCCCGCCAACCAGGTTTCGAATTATCTCCGGGCCATCGACGCGGAGTTCAGCGCCCCAAGGGAGGAAATGAGGTGGATCGACATCGAGGTTTCAGGGACCACCGCCGCTCCCGAGGATGATTTTGGCAAGCGGCTGATTTCGAAGACCACTCGTCCCGCCAACGGAGCCGACCCTTCCGGAGCAACTCCGAGAAGCCAGTTCGAGGAAGCCACCAAGCCAAGGTAGTGGCCGAGGCTCCGAGTCTTCTCCGCTGACTCCGGCTTCCCATCCGCCTCCAGGGTTTATCCCACCTTCAGGGTGGGGAAGGGTCGTGGTTCTGCCTCCGCCTGCGGTTCGGTCCCCGTTCCAGCCTGAGCCGACGCAGCCCGCCGTTCACCCCGTGCCAGCAAGCAGGGAATCAAAGCAAACGGATCGCGGCGAGCTACAGGTCAGGCAATTCCGCGAGTGCTGCGCGAAGGGATGAAAAGCGCTTCTTTCCGACACTTTTCCCTTGCATGACGGGCGGTCGACCGCTCTTCTTTGCGCCCGCCCCGCGACCCGGGGTGAACGTGAAAATCCGACATAGCTCAGTGGTAGAGCGGGTGACTGTTAATCACTAGGTCCTAGGTTCGAGCCCTAGTGTCGGAGCCATCATAAAAGCCTCAATCTTAACGGATTGGGGCTTTTGCCTTTTCGGGGTGAGTGGTTCACTGAACACAAATTGTAGACACTTTGACGTCACCAACGAGCCGACGAGTGAAGGGTTTGAACGGATCTTTTCGCCCAGGAACTGGTCAGGTAATAACCTCGATCTCAAGCCTCCGATCCGCGGTTCCTCTAAGACAGAAGTGCCTCGCGACTGATCCCAGTGGGAACCTCCTCGCAATGATCCCACTCCAGCCCAGTCCTGCGCATTTTTTAGCGGAAACCGGGCGGAAATGGCCGGACCGTTGACCAGCGGGCGATCCCGTTCTAAACATCCGCCCACATCGATATGGACCTCACCACCACGGCATACGGCACCTGGAGCGGCGGACGCTTCATGCACTTCGGCGAAACCCTCCCGGAGAACCGCTTTCTCGGCTGCATCCGCACTGCCTACGAGGCCGGCATCCGCACCTTCGTGACCTCCGACGTCTATGGCGCGGGTCGCGCCGACCAGTTGCTGGGCGAGGCCTTGATGGGCTATGATCGTTCGAGCTATTGCCTGGTGGGGACGATCGGCCACGACTTTTATGAAGGCCAGCGCGACGGCAGCCGCGGCTATCCTCGATTCACCGCTCCGGAACTTCGCGACGAATCCGGATACAAGGATTTCCTGCGCTTTGCCTGCCAGAAGTCGCTCGAAAACTGCAAGGCGGAGAAGTTCGATCTGCTGATGCTCCACAACCCCGACGAGCGCGGCTACACCAGCGACGCGGTTTGGGAAGCCATGCGCACGCTCAAGGAGGAAGGCCTGGCCGATCGTCTCGGGATCGCCCCTGGGCCGGCGAACGGATTCACACTCGATTTGCTTTACTGCCTCGAAAACTTCGGTGAGCTCATCGATTGGTCGATGTTGATCCTCAATCCGCTCGAGCCCTGGCCGGTGGGACTGGCGCTTCCGGCCTGTGAAAAGCACGGCGTCAAGGTGCTGACACGCGTCGTCGATCACGGCGGCGTGTTTCACGATGATCTCGGCGAAGGGCATGCCTTCAAGCCCGGCGACCATCGTTCCTATCGTCCCGAAGGCTGGGTGCAGCACGGCATGGAAAAGGCCAACCGGATGCGTCCGATCGCCGAGAAATATGGCCTCTCGATGCTCCAGTTCGCCTCGATCTGGAATCTCAGCCACCCGGCGGTGGAAAGCGTGGTCCCAACCTTCGTGCAGGAGGCTCATGACGGCGCGCGTCCGATCGAGGACAAGATCCGCGAATACGCCAAGCTTCCGAACATCCGTCTCACGCCGGAGGAAGTCGCTCAGGTCTCTGCCATCGGCGACAACACCGGCTGCATGACCCTGAAGGGCGCCAGCAAGCGTCACGCCGTCAGCGAGCGCCCCGACGAATGGCCGATGCGGCCGGAGCTTCTCGAACTCGCCGGTCGGTATGGGCTGACGCAGGAGTGGTGAGAAGTTTTAAGTGGTCAGTATTCAGTTTGAAGGAAGAGAAGAGATGCAGGTGGGAGGCAGGGATTGCTCTCTCTTTCAGGCGAGGAGGGGATTCCTGTTCACCAATGGGTGTCCCCGTCGGCTTGTTCCTAAAGCGAAGCGCCAAGTTCTTCAGCAAGTGAAAACTCCTTGAGATCGAGGTTGTCGAAATCCGGTCTGCAGGCACGCTTCTTCAGGACTGGGTCGCCTCTAGCAGGGGTGTCAGCGGTTGTAGGTAGTCCGCAGAACTCCAAAGGCGATGGCAGATGCGATCAATCCAATCGGGTTTTTGAAATCAAAGGTGGTGACGAATCCTGCGATGCCAACGGCGATCAATCCAAGGCTGGAAAACAGGCGCATGCCTGGGTCGTTTGGAGCTTCAGGTGAATTCGACATGTCTGGAGTCATGAACGAAGTTTGACGAAGCATCAATCAAACTCTGATTCGCTTGGCAGAGACTTGATGAGGGCTTGTCCTCACTCCACCGCATCCGGATAGGAGCCTAACAGCTTCACCAGCGAGCAGTGCTTCTTCAGCTCGGTGATCGCGTTGGCGACCTTCTCGTCCTCGCAGTGGCCGGCGAGGTCGACGTAGAAGATGTATTCCCAGGCCTTCCGTTTCGAGGGGCGGGATTCGATCTTCGACATGTTGATGTGGAACTGGTCGAAGGCCTGAAGCGCGCTGACGAGCGAGCCGGGCTTGTCCTGGATGGCGAAGAGGATGGAGGTGCGGTCCTTGCCGGTGGCGGGGCAGGTCTTTTCGCCGATGACGAGGAAGCGGGTGGTGTTGGTGGCGCTGTCCTGGATGGCTTCCTCCAGCATGGTGAGGCCATACATTTCCGCCGCGAGCGGCCCCCCCATGGCGGCAGCTCCGTCGGCGGCGTTGTCGCGCGCGAGCTGGGCGGCCTTGGTGGTGGAGGAAACTTCGACGAGGTCGGCATCCGGGAAGTGCTTGAGGATCCAGTTCCGGCATTGGCCAAAGACCTGGGGGTGCGAGTAGAGAGTCTTGATCTGCTCGCGGGGGATCGAGGCCATGAGGCCATTTTCAATCCGCATCATGATCTGCGCGCAGATATGGAGTGGGGAATCGACGAAGAGATCGAGCGTGTGGGAAACGGCGCCTTCGGTGGAGTTCTCGATTGGAACGACGCCGTAGTCGGCGCGGCGTCGGGCGACCTGATCGAAGACGTCGGCGAAGTTCGGTTGGGCGCTGTAGTTGACCGAGTGGCCGAATTTCTTGATGGCAGCTTGGTGGGTCCAGGTGCCTTCGGGGCCGAGATAGGCGATCTTCAGATCATCTTCCAAAGCGAGCGCGGCGGACATGATCTCGCGGTAGATCGCACGGATTGATTTTTCCGGCAGGCGACCGTTGTTCTTCTCGATCAGTCGGCGAAGCAGGGCGTCCTCACGCTCAGGCGCGTAGATCTGGAGGCCATCGCGCTTCTTCACGACCCCGACTTCGTGGACGAGATCAGCACGGCGGGAAAGGAGGTCGAGCAGGTCGGTGTCGATGGAGTCGATCTGCTTGCGGATGTCGTCGAGATTCATGAAGGAAGATGAAGCACTAAATTCTAAGCACTAAATTCGAAAGGGAAGAGTTAGGCTTCGGCGGGGTCTGGGGAGGTTCCGAGGGAGAGTTGTTCCTCGGCAGGGGCGGGTTTGGCTTCGTCGGGTTCGGGAAGCTTCACCTTGCGGAGTTCGGAGGCGTTGGGGAGGTCGTCCACGCTGCGGATGCCGAAGTGCTCGAAGAATAGATCGGTGGTTTCATAGAGCAGGGGGCGGCCGGGAAGGTCGGCGCGGCCGCCGATTTTCACCAGATCGCGGTCGAGGAGTTTCTGGATCATGCCGTCGCAGGCGACACCGCGGACAGCCTCGATGGCGGACTTGGTGATCGGCTGGCGGTAGGCGATGATGGCGAGGGTTTCCATGGCCGGGCCGCTGAGTCGTTCGGGCTTGCGGCCGGGGAAAAGCTGGCGGACGAACTCGGCGTAGGCGATGCGGGTGTGGAGTTTCCAGCCCTTGGCGCGCTCCATGAAGGCGAAGGCCCTGCCGGTCTGGGCGTAGGATTCGTTGAGCTGGCTGATGGCCTCCGCGACCTGTTCGGAAGAGGTGGCGGCCAGGCTGCTGAGCCAGTCGGGCAGGGCGGGGGACTCGCGTCCCTCCTCCTGGTCACGGGCACGGACATCCTCGGCTTCGGCCACCCGCGCGCGGACGAGGCGGGCGATTTCCGAAGTGGCAAGGGGCTCATCGGAGGCGATGAGAAGGGCTTCGACGATCGCGCTGAGTTGCATCACGGGCGCGGAGCGTAGGGACTCGAACTGGCATTTCAAGCCCCCCGCGTCATTGAGGTGCGGATAGAGTTCCGGAATTATGAAATTTCGCCTTGCTGGCAGGGAATTCCGGGGCTAATCCACGCCGCCCTTCCTCTGGCGTCGAATCGGCTGTTGCCCGTCAAGACGCTTCCCAACCTTACGAGAATCGGTTCCCCTAGTCATGGCCGCGAAGAAAACAGCCCCGAAACCCGCTCCCAAGAAAGCGGCCCCCAATGTCCCCGCCAAGAAGGCCGCTCCGGCCAAGCCTGCCAAGAAAGCGGCTCCGGTGGTGACAAAGGCCACTCCTGAGGCGGCGAAGCCTGCCCAGAAGGCCGTGACCCAAGCCGCCGAGAAGCCAGTCGCGAAGGCTCCGAGCAAGCCCGTTGCGAAGTCCGCTCCAGCTGAGGCTCCGGCCAAGCCTGCTCCGAAAGTGGTCGCTGAGAAGCCCGTTGCCGCTGCCAAGCCTGCTGCAGAGGTCAAGCCCGTCCCGGCTCCAGCCCCCGAGCAGCCGACTGCTGTTGAGAACGGCAACCACGCCGCCAGTGGATCGGTTTCCCACTCTTCCGCTTTTGTGGACAAGCAGAAGCAGCGTCTGCTCGACCTGCGTGATGAGCTTGTTGACGCCATGACCGGCACCACCCGCGACACCATCCGCAATGCCCCTGAAGGCAGCGAGGCCTCCGGCAGCGGGATGCATCAGGGCGATGCCGGCAGCGATGCCTACGACCGCGACTTCGCCCTCAGCGTGCTGGCGAAGGAGCAGGACGCCCTTTATGAAATCGAGCAGGCCCTCCAGCGCATCAAGAAGGGTACCTATGGAGTCTGCGAAATGTCCGGAAAGAAGATCCCCCAGGCCCGCCTGGAGGCGATCCCGTTCGCCCGTCTGACCGTCGAATGCCAGGCCCAGTGGGAGAAGGAATACGGCAACCGCCGCTACCGTCCGTCCAACGAAGTCGGCTTCAGCGGAGGAAATTACGTTGAAGATGAAGATTCTGAAACGGTTTCGCTTGACGAGGACGACGATTGAACTAGGTTCCGGCCCCCAAGTTTCCCACTCATGCCACGCGAGATCATTATCCTCGAATGCACGGAAGCCAAGGCGGAGGGTAAGCCCACGTCTCGCTACGTCACCACGCGCAACAAGAAAAGCCTGCGCACGCCGGGTCG
>JAIXPW010000178.1 GCA_027485995.1 Verrucomicrobiaceae bacterium | reverse complement strand
CCGGTTCTCGCCCCCGTTCGCGACCACCCGCCATCCGCCGAAAAGGCAGTTCAAACTGTGTCGCCGCCTGCATGACCCACATCCCCCGGGACTGCGGCAGGCGCCTCACCCCATTGCCCACCTTTTCCATCTTCAGGGCCAAGGGCCTGTTCCATACCAGCCTTGGGCAACGCCCAAGGTCCCGGAGACGCAAGATTCCCGAGGGCTGAAGGCCCGTTCCAATGGGCGTCACGTTCGACATCCGATTCCTATACAGACATGAATCCCTCGCCGCCTCCGGCACTTGCCAACCCTTCCCACGCCCGCCAGCATCGCGGACAGGATGCGTCAGCGTTCCGAGCCTGATTCCGCCATTCCCAGTCACCGATGAATCCGCCCAAGTCCATCTACCACGATCTCCCGGAACTTCAGGGTTCGGTGGTCAAGGAAGAGCACATCGAATACGGCTTCATCGGCACCCTCCAAAAGCTGAAATACGAATACCGCCCGGACATCACCAACCGCGCCACGCTGGAAGCCAACTTCCGGGAAAAATTCGAGGCACTGAACCGCGTCCACCTCACGGATTCCGAGTTCGCCCGTCTGCTGGACGAGATCGTCACTCCGGACGTATTCGCTGCCTCCAAGCTCCTGCGCAGCATCAACAGCTTCACTCGCGACGACGGCACACCGCTGAACTACACCATGGTGAACCTCAAGGACTGGTGCAAAAACACCTTCGAGGTCGTCAACCAGCTCCGCATCAACACGGACAACAGCCACCACCGCTACGATGTGCTTATCCTCATCAATGGCGTGCCAGTCACCCAGATTGAGCTGAAGACCCTCGGGGTGAATCCACGCCGGGCCATGGAGCAGATCGTCGATTACAAGAACGATCCCGGCAACGGCTACACCAAGACCCTCCTCTGTTTCCTCCAGCTCTTCATCGTCAGCAATCGAGACCGCACCTATTACTTCGCCAACAACAACGCCCGCCACTTCGCCTTCAACGCCGACGAGCGCTTCCTGCCGGTTTACGAGTTCGCGGACGAGGAAAACAAGAAGATCACCCACCTCAACGAGTTCGCGCTGCGCTTCCTGAAAAAGTGCGACCTTGGCCGCACCATCAGCCGCTACATGGTGCTCATCGCCAGCGAGCAGAAGCTGATGATCATGCGGCCCTATCAGGTCTATGCCGTGCAGCACATGGTCACGTGCATCGATGATGACAACGGCAACGGCTACATCTGGCACACCACCGGCAGCGGCAAGACACTCACTTCGTTCAAGGCCGCCACCCTGCTCAAGGAAAACGAGCACATCCACAAGTGCGTCTTCGTCGTGGACCGCAAGGACCTCGACCGTCAGACGCGCGAGGAGTTCAACCGCTTCCAGGAAGGTTGCGTCGAGGAAAACACCAACACCGCCACGCTTGTCCGCCGCCTGCTCTCGGACAATCACGCCGACAAAGTGATCGTCACCACCATCCAGAAGCTCGGCCTCGCGCTCGACGAAACCAGCAAGCGCAACAAGCAGCGCGCCAAGAACGACCAGCCCACCTACAAGGAAATGCTGGCCCCGCTGAGTGGCAAACGCCTCGTCTTCATCTTCGACGAGTGCCACCGCTCGCAGTTCGGAGAGAACCACAAGGCGATCAAGGAGTTCTTCCCGAAGGCCCAGCTCTTCGGCTTCACCGGCACGCCGATCTTCGATGAAAACGCCTCCCTCCAGAAGATTGAGGACACCACGGCCTCCATGCGCACCACGGAGGACCTGTTCCAGAAGCGCCTCCACGCCTACACCATCACCCATGCCATCGAGGATGGGAACGTGCTGCGCTTCCACATCGACTACTTCAAGCCCGAGGGCAAGAACCCGCCGAAGCCCGGCGAGGCCATCGCTAAGAAGGCCGTGATCGAGGCCATCCTGGCGAAACACGACACCTCCACCGACCATCGGCGCTTCAATGCCGTCCTCGCCACCGCGTCGATCAATGACGCCATCGAGTATCATGCCTTGTTCAAGACGATGCAGGCCGAGCAACAGGCGGCAGATCCCGAGTTCAAGCCGCTCAACATCGCCTGCGTCTTCTCGCCACCCGCCGAGGGCGATCCGGATGTGAAGCAGATCCAGGAAGATCTGCCGCAGGAACAGGAGGACAATCAGGTCGAGCCCGAGAAAAAGAAGGAAGCGCTCAAGACCATCCTCGCCGACTACAACGCCCGCTACGGCACCAATCACCGCATCTCCGAGTTCGATCTCTACTATCAGGACGTCCAGAAGCGCATCAAGGACCAGCAGTGGCCGAACAGCGACTACCCCGCCGCGCAGAAGATCGACATCACCATCGTGGTGGACATGCTGCTCACCGGCTTCGACTCCAAGTTCCTGAACACGCTCTACGTGGACAAGAACCTCAAGCATCACGGCCTCATCCAGGCCTTCTCTCGTACCAATCGCGTGCTCAACGGCACCAAGCCCTACGGCAACATCCTCGACTTCCGCCAGCAGCAGGATGCCGTGGACACCGCCATCGCCCTCTTCTCCGGGGAAAAGTCCGGCGAGCAGGCGCGGGAAATCTGGCTCGTGGACAAGGCCCCGGTGGTCATCGAGAAACTGGAGGCCGCCGTCCAGCAATTGGACACGTTCATGAAGTCCCAAGGGCTCGACTGCACACCCTCCGACGTGGCGAATCTCAAGGGCGATGCTGCCAAGGCCGCCTTCATCACCCACTTCAAGGAAGTCCAGCGGCTCAAGACCCAGCTCGACCAATACACCGACCTCACGCAGGAGAACAAAGCCAGCATCGAGCAGGTGCTGCCGGATGAGAACCTGCGCGGCTTCAAGGGCCAGTACCTGGAAACGGCGAAGAAGCTCAGGGACCAACAGGGCAAGGGCGACGACAAACCCGGCTCGCCGGAAGATCCAGCCGATCAGATCGACTTCGAGTTCGTCCTCTTCGCCTCCGCTGTCATTGATTACGACTACATCATGGGCCTCATCGCCAAGTTCTCGGAAAAAGGCCCCGGCAAGTCGAAGATGACCCGTGAGCAACTCATCGGCATTATCAGCGCGGAAGCCAAATTCATGAATGAGCGCGACGACATCGCCGAATACATCGGCACGCTCAAAGTGGGCGAAGGTCTCAGTGTGGCTGCCATCCATGACGGCTACACCCGCTTCAAAACGGAGAAGAACGCCAAGGAACTCGCCGCCATCGCCGGTCGGCACGGCATCGCCACCGCCGCCCTGCAATCCTTCGTGGACGGCATCCTCGACCGCATGATCTTCGATGGCGAGCACCTCGGCGACCTCATGGCCCCGCTCGACCTCGGCTGGAAAGCCCGCACGCAGGCCGAACTCGCCCTCATGGCCGATCTGCACCCCCTCCTCACCAAACGCGCCGGGGGCCGCGACATCTCAGGACTCAGCGCGTATGAGCAGTAAGACCAAAACCACCGCCACGAAGGAAGACGGCAAACCAGCGCTGGTGCCGAAGCTGCGGTTTCCGGAGTTTCGGGAGGGGTGGCGTGAGATGACCTTTGGGGAGTTACTCGACGACATCATAGATTTTAGGGGCCGAACGCCCGTAAAGCTCGGCATGGAATGGGGAAATGGAAATATAACCAGCCTTTCCGCGAACAACGTGAAGAACGGCTTCATCGACTACAAAGCCGAGTGCAACCTTGGCAGTGAAGAGTTGTATCAGCGCTGGATGGGAGATGTGAGCTTGGAGAAGAACGACATTGTCTTCACCATGGAGGCTCCCCTCGGCAATGCTTTGCTTCTGCCTGACTCGCGGAAATACATTCTGAGTCAACGGGTGGTCGCGTTCAAAACGAACTCCGAAGTCGTAAATCCGTTCCTTGTTCAACTCATTTGGAGCGAGGGCTTTCAGAATGCAATCAGCGAGTTATCGACTGGCTCCACTGCTAAAGGCATCAACCAGAAGGCGCTCAAAATTGTTCCGGTGAAGATTCCTCACCGAAAAGAACAACAAAAAATCGCCGAGTGCCTGAGTTCGGTGGACGAGCTGATCGCCGCGCAAGCGCGGAAAGTGCAAGCGCTCAAGACCCATAAAAAAGGGCTGATGCAGCAGCTTTTCCCCTGCGAAGGCGAAACCCAACCCCGCCTCCGCTTCCCCGAGTTCCAAAACGCCGGGGAGTGGGAGACTACGCCGCTTGGTGATCTTGGGGAAATCATCACGGGTAAAACGCCGAGCACAAAAGAGGCGGACCTTTGGGGCGGCGAAATTCTCTTCATCACGCCCACGGACATTGACGAGGATAGCAAATACCAGCACTCCGCCGATCGAACGGTCGTAAAGACGAAAAGCACGAAGGTGTTGCCAGCGGGCAGCATTGTTTACACCTGTATCGCATCCATCGGGAAAATGGCCCTCACAGTGAGTCCCAGCATTACCAACCAGCAAATCAACGCTGTGGTTCCGAGTGAGAATGCATTGGGCGAGTTTCTTTACTACGCACTGGCCAACTTGACGCCGTGGATCAAAACCCTTCCAGCGACCAACACGCTGCCCATCATAAACAAAACGGATTTCTCAAAGATTGCTATTCTGCATCCAGACAAAGCCGAGCAACAACGCATCGCCTCGTGCCTGAGCAGCCTCGACGACCTGATCACCGCCGAGACGCAAAAGCACGAAGCCCTCAAGACCCACAAGAAAGGCCTGATGCAGCAGCTTTTCCCATCCCCGGATGAGGTGGAGGGATGAGCGCGGTGCTTTCACGGAAAATCCCATCGAACCATTTTCGTGGCGTCACGAAAATGGTCAGTGCAGCAAATCCTGCCATGCCGATGCCATGAACGACCTCATCCTCTACACCACCGAAGACGGACGGAGCCAAATCAAGCTCCGAGCGAAAGACGAAACCGTCTGGCTGTCCCAGCGGGAGATGTCCCAGCTCTTTGACGTGGGCACGGACAACGTGGGCCTGCACCTCAAGAACATCTTCGAGGACGGGGAACTGAGCCGGGAGGCAACTACCGAGGAATCCTCGGTAGTTCAAATCGAGGGGGGGCGTGAGGTTCAGCGCCCGGTCATGCTTTACAACCTGGACGCCATTCTGGCCGTGGGCTACCGGGTGCGCTCGCCGCGTGGTGTGCAGTTCCGCCGTTGGGCCTCCACCATCCTGAAGGAATTCCTGCTGAAGGGCTTCGTGATGGACGACGAGCGGCTGAAGAACCCGGACGGCCGCCCGGATTACTTCGACGAGATGCTGGATCGCATCCGGGACATCCGCGCCTCCGAGAAGCGCTTTTACCAGAAGGTGCGCGAGCTCTTTGCCCTGAGCAGCGACTACGACAAGACCGACAAGGCCACGCAGGTCTTCTTCGCTACAGTGCAGAACCTTCTCATCTTCGCCGTCACAGGGAAAACGGCTGCCGAACTCATCACCGCCCGCGCCAATCCCGCCGATCCGCATTTTGGCCTGCTCGCCTGGAAGGGCACCAAAGTGCGCAAGGCTGACATCGTGGTGGCCAAGAACTACCTGACCGAGGACGAGATCGACACCCTGAACCGGCTGGTGGTCATCTTCCTGGAAACCGCCGAACTGCGGGCCAAGAGCAAGCAGGAGACGCGCATGGCCTTTTGGAAGCAGAACGTGGATCAGATCATCACTTCCAACGGCTTCCCGCTGCTGGCTCACGCGGGCTCCATCAGCCATGAGCAAATGGAGACCAAGACCAGCGCTCTCTATCTCGATTACGACCAGCGCCGCAAAATGCAGGAAGCGCTGGCAGCCGATCAAGAGGACGAGGCCGCCCTCGAGGCGCTCGAAACCAAAATCAAACGCCGTCCCAGGAAATGACCGACACTAACCAAAAACAACTGGGTAGCACTCTGTGGAAAATCGCCGACGACCTGCGAGGGTCGATGAGTGCGGATGACTTCCGCGATTACATGCTGTCCTTTCTGTTCCTCCGCTACCTCTCCGACAACTACGAGACGGCAGCGAAGAAGGAACTAGGCAAGGATTATCCCGATGTGGAAGGAGACACCCGCAAGGTGCCACTGGCGCTGTGGTATGCCAATAATCCGGATGACATCCCGGATTTCGAGAAGCAGATGCGCCGCAAGGTGCACTACGTCATCAAGCCGGTGCACCTCTGGAATAGCATCGCGAATCTGGCGCGCACCCAGAACGGCGATCTGCTGATGACGCTTCAGGAGGGATTCAAGTACGTTGAAACCGAGTCCTTTGAGAGCACCTTCAATGGCCTGTTTTCCGAGATCAACCTTGGGTCCGACAAGCTGGGCAAGACTTACACCGACCGGAACGCCAAACTCTGCATCATCATCCAGAGGATCGCAGAAGGGCTAAACGATTTCTCCACGGAAGTGGATATACTTGGAGACGCCTACGAGTATCTGATCGGCCAGTTTGCCGCTGGAGCTGGAAAGAAGGCGGGCGAGTTCTACACCCCGCAGCAGATTTCCGAAGTCCTTTCGGCCATCGTCACGCTGGACAGCCAGGAACCAAAGACCGGGACGAAGAAGCGACTGGAAAGTGTGATGGACATGACCTGCGGATCCGGTTCGTTGATTCTGAACGTCCGCAAGAAGATGAATCAGGCTGGGGGCACGATTGGGAAAATCTACGGTCAGGAAAAGAACATCACCACCTACAACCTCGCCCGGATGAACATGCTGCTGCACGGGGTGAAGGACACGGAATTCGAAATCTTCCATGGCGACACCCTAATCAACGAGTGGGATGCGTTGCGTGAGCTGAACCCGGCGAAGAAGCTCAGCTTCGACGCCGTCGTCGCCAATCCACCTTTCAGCCTGCGCTGGGAGCCCACCGACGCGCTCGCTGACGACGTGCGCTTTAAAAGTCACGGCCTGGCCCCCAAGTCCGCCGCCGACTTCGCCTTCCTGTTGCACGGCTTTCATTTCCTGAAGGATGAGGGCGTGATGGCGATCATCCTGCCGCATGGTGTACTCTTCCGTGGCGGTGCCGAGGAACGCATCCGCGCCAAACTGCTCAAGGACGGCCACATCGACACGGTAATCGGGATGCCGCCCAATCTCTTTTACTCCGCCGCTATCCCGGTCTGCATCCTCGTGCTCAAGAAATGCAAGAAGCCGGACGACGTGCTCTTCATCAATGCCGCCGAGCACTTCTTGAAGGGCAAACGCCAGAACCAACTGACGCCTGAGCACATCACCAAGATCATCGACACCTACCAGAACCGCACCGAGGAGACCCGCTACTCCCGCCGGGTCGACATGGCGGAGATCGAGAAGAACGATTTCAACCTGAACATCTCCCGCTACATCAGCACGGCGGTGGGGGAGGCGGAGATCGACCTTGAGGAGACGAACCAGACCCTGGTGGATATTGAAAAAGCCATCTGGGCGGCGACCGAAAAGCACAACGCCTTTCTCAAGGAGCTGGGGTTGCCTGAACTGCCCTCACGCTGATTCGGCGCACCATCAATACAACAAAACGCGCTTGGAAGTGGCCTCCCGGGCGCGTGGGTTCGGTTGTTTTCGGAATGGGGTCAGGCGGTCGGCTGAGTCGGTTCTGGTCCGGCGGATGAAGCCCCGGAGGGGCGGGGCGATCGGGGGAAAGGAGGTCGATTCTCCGGAGAAACTGCACGCCCCTGCCGGGGCTCGATCGTCTCCTGTCATGGTCCGGCCGCAGACGCGAGCCTGCTCCTTTCCATGGTCCCGCCGGGTGTCGATCAAGATAGTGAAAAGTTCTTGAAAAGCGATCTCAGGATGTGTCGTTTTTCGGCTGTCATGAACGACAAAATCGCCAATCAACTGAATAGTTACCGTTCGCGCTTGGCCTGTCTTGACAAGCCGGAGCACAAGTCCATCTGGGAGAACAAGCCACCGGTCATCTTCACCTCGAAGGTCCGGCTGGCCCGCGAGGCCATCGTGGCGCTGGCGGAGACCGCTTCCGTCCAATCCGCGCCGATCACGGGCAGCGCTGCGGACAAGCGCCGTGAGGAGAAGGAGCTGGAGGAGGAGTGTTACAAGGTGGCCCGCGCCATCGTGAATTACGCCCACGACACGGCGGATGAAACCACGGCCGCCAGGTATGATTTCCCCCTCAGCGGCTGGCGGAGGATGCGGAATGAGACACTGATCCAGCGCGCGCGCCTGCTGGAGGAAGATGCGAAATCCCTGGCAACAGGAGCATCCTCAGTCATGGCGTCGCAGTATGGCATTACTCCGGCAGCCGTGGCCGCCCTGAAGAAAGAGGCGGATGAGTATGAGGCCTATCTGGTGGCACCGCAGCAGGGAATCGCCGCGCGCTCCGCCCTGACGGACAGCCTGCCGGTGCGCTCACGGGAGATTGCCGCGATCTTCGATCAGATTGCCGACCTGTTGCCGCAGTTCGCCACCACCCCGGCCGGGGAGTCCTTCGTCGCGGCCTATCAGGCGAGCAGCCTCATTCTGGATCGCGGCCACAGTCCCGCGGCTCCTGCCGCTCCCGCCAGCCCGGTGCCGCCGCAGCGCCCGATTGGCTGAAATGGACTGTCTCATCAGGTGGAAGGGTCCAGGCCCCCCTCCTTTCTCCGCCCCGTCTGGATTCACCTCCGGGCGGGGCGGCATTGTTTTCGGTTCGCAGTGCCGCCCTTCAGGGGGATTCTTCAAGCGGCCGCTCCTCTTCAGGGCTGAATGGCTTGAGATACTTCGAGATCGCCGTGTTCGAGGAGGCTCTGACGGTGCCGCTGAACTCTCCTGAGTCCACGGTCCTCCCCTCAAAACCCGCCTTGCACGTCGCGAGCCGGTCGGATGAACTCGACCTCATCCGCACCGTGAGCGTCTCCACCACCATTTACGACTCACCATTTACCATTCACTCTCTTCTCCCATGCTCCTCATCCGCAACGCCCGCATCGCTTCCGAAGACTCCGCCGCGCTCGTCGAGGGCGATGTGCTGGTGGAAAACGGAATCATCCGTTCGATCGGCACGGGACTTTCCGCTCCGGCGGGGGCGAGGGTGATCGATGCCTGGGGCCGACTCCTGATGCCGGCGATGTTTGACGCGCACGTTCATCTCCGCGAGCCAGGTCAGGAGGCGAAGGAGGACATCGGCAGTGGCAGTGAAGCGGCGATCAATGGTGGCATCACCGGCCTCGTCATGATGCCCAACACCAGTCCCGCCATCGACTCCGCAGCGGTGGTGCGCATGGTGCTTGATAGCGCGGCGAAGAACTCGCGCATCCCGATCTACACCTCCGGCTGCGTCACCAAGGACCGGGCCGGCAAGGAACTGGCGGGCATCGACGGCATGCGCGCGCTGGGCGTGAGGATGCTGACCGACGATGGCGACACCACCAACGATCCCGCCGTGCTGCTCCGCGCGATGCAGTATGCCACCGAGTTCGGCATGTTCTTCGCCAGCCACTGCGAGGTCCATGAACTCGCCGGGCCTCGGGCGCTGAACGAGGGCGTTGTTTCCTATCGGCTCGGCATCAAGGGATCGCCCGCCTGTGCCGAGGAAATCATCATCGATCGCGACATCCGCCTGGCCCACGCGGCCGGGGCCCACATCCACATCCAGCATGTCTCCAGCAAGCTCGGCATGGAGACGATCCGCTGGTGGAAGCAGCGCGGTGACGTGAAGGTCACCTGCGAGGTCGCTCCCCACCACCTGCTTTTCACCGAGGAGGACATCGGCGACTACGACACGCACTACAAGATGAACCCGCCACTGCGGACCAAGGCCGACACCGAGGCCTTGCTCCAGGCACTGATCGACGGTGTCTTCGACCTCATCGCCACCGACCACGCCCCGCACACGCCCTTTGAAAAGTCCCAGGACTTTGTCAGCGCACCCAACGGCATCACCGGCCTGGAAACCGCACTCGTCTCGCTTTACCACCATTTCATCGCCACCGGAAGGTTCGGCTGGGATCTCGTCATCAAGCGCTACTCCGCTGAGCCACGCCGCATGATGGGCCTGCCCACGGTGCCGGTGGAGGAGGGAAAACCCGCCGACTTCATCCTCTTCGACCCCGAAGCGGAAACCACCTTCACCACCGCCTTCATGAAATCAAAGAGCCGCAACACGCCTTTCCTCGACAAGACCCTGAAAGGCCGGGTGGATCTGGTGGTGCTTGGAGATGCGGTGCTTTTGGAGAGAGATTGAAGTGAAGAGAGGTCAGTGGTCAGTGGTCAGTACTCAGTTTTCAGTTTTCAGTTTTCAGTTTTCAGAAAAGCCCCGAACTCTTCCGTTTCGAATTTCGAATTTCGTGCTTCGAATTTCCTGCTTCCTGCTTCCATCGACTCTTCTTCATGGAGTGACCAAGGGCCAGGCGAGCCGACGACTTTCTCCTCCCACTCCGGAAAGCCTCCTGAGCTGCCCCTGATCCCTGCTTGCCGAGGGAAGCGATGGATGCGAGTCTTCCGGCGATGGCTGAAAAGACCCTCTTCGAAAAAATCTGCGACAAGGAGATCCCTGCCTCGATCGTTCATGAGGACGACCTCTGCGTGTGCTTCCGCGACATTTCCCCGCAGGCTCCGGTTCATCTTTTGCTCGTGCCAAGAAAACCAATCGTGCGGATCGGTCAGGCGGAGACGGGGGATCAGTCCCTGCTGGGCCACCTGCTTCTAACAGCCGGTCAGGTCGCGCGGCAGGAAGGCTTTGCCGAATCCGGCTATCGGGTGGTGATCAACAACGGTCGCGATGCCGGTGAGGCCGTGCCGCATCTTCATCTCCACATCCTTGCGGGTCGTCCGCTCGAATGGCCTCCGGGCTGATCTTCAACCTCATTCCCATCATGTGCTGCTTCAGTGGAAAAGTTCGTGCCGTCGAAAACACCCGCATCTTTGCGCGGGCGATGGAGGACGGCGTGCAGTTCATCGCCTACGCGATGAAACTCGATTCGCCGCAGGATGTGGCCATGATTCTTCCGATCCCGGTGAAGGCGGGAACCAAGGAGGAGGAGGTCAAGTTCGTCAACTTCGAGAAGTATCCGATGCTGTTCGACGACCTGGCCAAGGGCTTTCCGGCAGAGGCGGGCAGCGACCCATTTGCTGCGAGAAACGGGCCGATCCCACTGGGCGGGGAAACCCTCAAGGTCCAGAGCGTGGGTGCCTTTGAAGCCTCCTTCGTTCCGAGCCCTCAGGATTTCGCACGACTAGATCCCCGCTTCCGCCTGCCGGACGGGGCGTGGGAAAAGCTTCCGCAGTATCGCGACTATGGCTTTGCCGTCTTCAAGCTCAAGGAAGGCATCAGTTCGGTTCATCCGCTGGCCTTCCTCTTCCCCTCGCGACATCCGGAACGACTCTTCTTTCCGACCGTTCACATCCACGATGGCGAGGTCCACGAGAAGGAGAAGTTCGATCACACGCTCTACTTCCAGACGAAGCAAACCGGCCTGCGTGCCCTGACTGGATGTGATGAATCCGAGTATGCGGCGGTGGCCTTCGTGAAATGTGGCTTCACCCGTGGCCTGGTCGATGCCGGATTGCACGTGCGTCGGATCAAGCTCCAAGGCGAGCTGAAGAACGAAGACAAGATCCTTTCATTTGCCTGAATCCATGAAACGCCGTCTCGCCCTTTTCACCGCCGGTCTTGCCACGACTGCTCCCCTGCCCGCCGGTGAACCGGCCGCACCGGTGCAGCGGGTGGTGTTCGTGCATGGGATTTTCCAACCGGGCCATTGGGCCTTTGGGACCCTGCGGCGCAGGCTGGAGGCCCAGGGGATCGAGTGCATCGCCCCGACACTCACGCCCTGCGATGGTCGGGAGGGACTGGAGAAACTGGCCGACCAGTTGAAGAACGAGATCAACCAGCAGTTCGGCCCGCGCGAGCATTTCTCCATCGTCGCCTTCAGCATGGGTGGACTGGTTTCGCGCTACTATCTCCAGGAGCTGGATGGGGCGGGACGCTGTGACCGCTTCATCACCCTCTCCACGCCGCATCACGGCACCCAGATCGCCTATCTTTACGGCGGCGAGGGAGCGCGGCAGATGCGACCGGGCAGTGAGTTCCTGGCGCGACTTCAAAAGTCCGAAGGCCGCCTTGGCAAGATGCCGGTTTCCTCGTTCCGCACGCCCTTCGATCTCATCATTCTCCCTGCCACCAGTTCGGTCTGGGAGCGTGCCGAGAATGCCGAGTTTCCGGTGATCGCCCATCCCTTGATGACAAGATCGGACGCCGTGGTCTCTGCGGTGGAGGAGCGCTTGTTCGCGCAGCGCAAGACCGCAGAGTGAAGGACATCAAGGCTCGGCGAACCCGGGGAGTATCGGAAGATTGTAGTTCCGCTCTCACGCTTGGAGATCAACCTGAGTCCTGAACTACAAACCACGAAATTCACGAAACATCACGAAAATCAGGAAGCTCCTGATCGCGTCATGATCATTCATCAAGTGAGTGCGATCCTCGTCTCCGTTGCTTCTTCTTTCGTGCTGTTTCGTGACTTCCGTGGTTTCCCATTTTCCTGTTAAGGATAGACGGTCCGGGATTTCCCGGACAACCTCTCAGAACAGCTCAGGCACTTTGGGCACGTCGGGAGAAGTTGAGGCAGCGGAGGCAATGCGTTTGTTCGACTCCTCGATCGCCCGCACGATGATGCCGAAGATGATGACAGCCAGGATGATGTAATAGAACACCCAGAGCATCGTCTGCTTGTCATTGGTGAAGCCGTAGGTGTGGAGGCCGGTGTTGAAGAAGTTCACATGCCACCACGAGAAGGCCACCACACAGGAGCCGAAGAGCGAGCAGAAGTGAAGGCCCCATTCCTTGATGTAGCCGCCGAGGCGGGCGTGGAGGATCACGAGATTCCAAAGCACAATCATCAGCGCGCCGTTCTCCTTCGGGTCCCAGCCCCAGAAGCGACCCCACGAATCGTTCGCCCAGATGCCGCCGAGGACCGTGCCGGTGAGTGAAAGCAGCAGGGTGAGGCAGACGCAGCCGTAGGTGACCTTGGTCAGGCTGCGGCGCAGATCGCGGTCACCGCCATCGAGCCCGAAGCCACGGAGCAGGACATAGACAAAGGAAATGGCCGCCGTCAGCAGTCCGCCCGCATAGCCGGCGGTGACGGTGATCACGTGGATGGTCAGCCAGTAATTCGAGTTCAGCACGGCGACGAGTGGGTCCATGTGGTCTTTCGCCTCTCCGATCTCAAACTTGCGGGCCAGCAGCACCAGCCCGACCCCGACCAGCGGAGCCAGGGCGAGGGCGAAGCGTTTCCGGGTCAGGAACTCAATGAACAGCGCGAGCGCGATCACCAGCGTGCAGATGAAGATGATCGTGTCATAAAGATTCCCGATCGGAGGACGCTGCATGATGATGCAGCGTTGGACGATGGCGATCACGCTGACCAAGAAGCCGGAAGCCGTGGCGACGGCACAGAGCCAGAAAAAGACTTTCCCGCTGGTCTTCCCGGCTGCCATCACCATGCCGATCGCGAGGAAGGTGCCGAGGAAGTAGAGCTTCAGGGCGTTCATGAACCAATCAGCCCGGTAGTAAGAGGCCTCCAATTCGACAGCTCGATACTGGTTGTCCTGCTTGGCGCGACCGATCAGGCGGGTGCTGAGTTTCCCGAGCTGGGCGCGGAATTCATCCTCGCTGGAACCGATGGCCTGGACGGTGGCTTCGAGTTGCTTGATGTCGGCGATGGACTCCTCGGGATTCGCGGACTGCTGGGTCATCACCTCCATGATGGCGTTGCCAGCGCTGAGCCATGCCGTGGAGTTGGCATCGCTGGGAGGCAGCAGGAAAAGTCCGAACTTGGAGAAGTTCGAGGCATCGAGGACCTGCTCGAGCAGGGCCTGGACGTGTTCGGGCACCTTGCCGGTTTCCTTCTGCGACTTCGTGATGACATCGCGGATGATCGGCGCGGTCTGCATGACCGTGCTGAGTTCGGTCGTTCGCGCGCCCTGACCCTCGGGTCCCTGCATGGTGATCCCGGTGCGGGCGAATCCGAAGTAGCCGATCAGGCTTTCAAAGAGACGGACGTTGTAGGCGAGGTCGATGGTCTGGTTCTGAAAGGTGTCGCGCTTGGCGGACTCGATCGCCTCATAGGACTTGCCGAGTTCCATCAGCTTGTCGCGAGCGGGTTCGAGGTCGCGGTAGCTGTAGCGGTCGCGCTTGTTTCCAGCAGTGATCCCGACGGCCTCGACGACGGCGGAGTTGTCGATGCGGAAGCTGGGGAAATCGACGGCGAGACTGGGGCGGAACAGGCAGTCGAGCAGCCAGTCGGTCGGTGCCAGTTCGAGGGTGGCGAAGGGCTTGGACGAAACCTTGATCTTGTCCGGGTTCGGCGCGTCGATCTTCATCGAGCGCGATCCGTAGAGTCGCAGCATGGTGAAGCCCGCGTAGGTCGAGAAGGGTTTGATGCGTCCGCCGTCCTGGACCGGCAGCGTTTCCGCGAGTCGGACGGTTTCCTTCGCCCAAGGCCGGTAGCCCTCGATCTTGCGAAGCGTGCTTTCCGGCTTCATGTCCCTGGCCAGCAGGGCCAGCACGGCGATGAGCAGGGCGATGACGACGCCGAACGCGATCCAGCGGCCGGTGAGCGATCGTTCAGGAGTGGCTTGCATGGTGGAAACGGGAACGGATGAAGAGGACGAGCTTGAGACCGAACTGGAGGGTGAGTCCGACGACGACGACCCAGAGACTGTACTCCGGCCATTTGTCGGCGGGGTTTTTCACGACCTCGAAGACCGAGTAGAGCTTCTGCCCTGGACCGGCGCCGGGAGGCCCGTAGCTGGCCTGGAAAAAGGTCAGGCCCTCATAGCGCAGGGGCTCGTTCATCTGGATGGTGGCGTTCGCCTTCTGGCCGTTCTCAGTGCGGGTCACCTGGCTGATGAACTTCTTGGGTCGGGTGGTGCCGGGATAGAACTCGGCGGTGAACTTGTTCAGGGTGAGATCGAAGGGCATCACCCAGAGGCGCTTCCGCATGTCGAGGGTGAAGATCCGATTGCCGTGGCGCAGCGTGTAGGGGTGGAAACTGGCTCCCGCGAGGATGATCGGGTCGCTGCGGGTGCCATCGCGTTCGACCACCTTCGCGTAGCAGCCAGCGGTATTGGCCTCGGCGTTTTTCTCGCCGGGCTTGCTCTGAAGGTAATAGCCATCCGCCATCAGCTCGCCGTTCTCAGGGGCGCGCTCGGTGGCGGCGATCGGCTGGGCATTTTCCTGGTAGCCGCCGATTTCGAGATCGAAGGGCAGATTGGGAAAGCGGAACAGTCGGGAGCTGGTCTCAAGGTCCTCGATCTGGGCCCCGCGGATCACGTGGATGGCAGTGGGCTTGTTGTCGAGGATCTCGGCGACCTCGACGACGTACTCGAAGTAGTCCTCGGCGACGTTGGAGGTCTCCCCTTCGCCGACGGCGAGATTGCCGCGTTCCGAGAAATGGTGGGTCACGCCTCCGCCGATGAGCAGGATGATGATGCCGGAGTGCGAGATGATGTTCGGAATCTGCTTCAGCCCCTTGCGGATGCGGAGGACGCCGCCGAGGGCGAGGTTGACGGTGAGCAACGCGCAGACCCAGTAGCCGCCGGGCAGCGGGATGGGGACCGTCTTGCCGTTGATCTCAGGCAGGATGAACGGGGCTTTCCAATCGAAGTACTTGTTGAGCGTGGCGTAAAGGCCGCTGTCGCGCTGCTCGAGGGTGGCCAGCCAGGTCAGGATGCCCAGCAAGAGCAGCAGGACCGTGGCGAGGCCGAAGCCGGACAGCCAGTCGAAGAACCGACGGGCGTACGAGGCGGGGGCCTTGGGAGAACTCTGGGAAGGTGAGGACATGGTCACTGGGCGATGGTCAGGCTCTTGGAGTAGGCTTCGAGGGTGGCCTTGGCGGTGGCGACCTCGGCTTTCGGGCCGACCATTTTCACGGTCAGGATGCGACCGCCGAAATCGGCGACCACTCCGGCCAGTGCGTAGCCGGGGCGGGCGGAAGCGCCCATGCCGCCAGCGTAGTCGCCCTCGGCCTCGACCCACACGCCGGATTCCCCGGCGATGGGCACGCTGCGGAGTTCGGCAAGGCCTTTTTCATCGAGCTTGGTGGCATTGAACTGGCCGAGCCAGCGGTTGACGTTGTCGAGGACCGAGCCGTTGGAAACCGAAACCCAGACTTCGCCGAGGCCGCTTTCGCCGAAGCGGTAGTTGAGCAGGCGGATCTGGGTGGCGGGCATGGCGAGCCAGCCTTCGGGGGTCTCGGCCCTGACCGGACTTGGCTTGGCATCGCGGAAGCGCTGGTCGCTGGTGGCGAAAAGCTTGGGCGCGGCATCCTTGCTGGTGAGCACCCGGGTTTCGGTCACGGTGACCTCCGCCGGAGGTTTCCGGCACGAGGAGATCGGGATCAAGGCGATCAATGCCAGAACAGCCGGGCTTTTCATCGCCGGGGCGATAGTCCCGTAAAACAGGCCGCGCAAGGGGAAATCGGTAAGCTTCATGAGGCGGGTGGGAGGATGAAGTCAGGTGAGTGTGATGCTTGCGGAGCGGGTCGTGCGCCCTTAGAAGCAGCCGTGGAGCCGATCCGATACTTCAACCGCCAGAGCGGAACCATCGAAACCGAACAAGTCTATGGCGAGGGCTTTCTCCGCTGGGCGTATGGCACCCACCTCGGCCGGGCGACCCTCCATACGTTGGTGAAGCGCCCGTTTTTCTCAAAGTTCTACGGCTGGAGGATGGACCGCCCGGCCTCGGCGGCCCGAATCACGCCCTTCATCCGGGACTACGGCATGAACGTGGCGGACTTCGCGGAGGATCCGGCCACCTTTCGGAGCTTCAATGAATTCTTCTACCGCAAGCTGAAGCCCGAGGCGCGGCCCATCGACGCGGATCCGGATTCGGTGGTCTTCCCGGCGGATGGCCGCCACCTCGGCTTCCAGAAAGCCTCAGCCATCGAGAGCTTTTTTGTGAAGGGCCAGCGCTTCGACCTCGCCGCCCTGCTCGACTCGAAGGAACTGGCGGCTACGTATGCAAATGGCCCGCTGGTGCTTTCCAGGCTGTGCCCGGTGGACTACCATCGCTTCCATTTTCCGGTCGCCGGAGTGCCCTCGACCACCCGGGTAATCAATGGCCCACTGTTCTCCGTCTCGCCGATCGCCCTGCGCCAGAACCTGAACTACCTCTGGGAAAACAAGCGGACGATCACCTGCGTGGAGACCCTCAAGTTCGGCAAGGTCCTTGTCCTCGAAATCGGAGCCACCTGCGTCGGCTCGATCCACCAGACCTTCACGCCCAACAAGCTCGTCAAGAAAGGCGCGGAGAAAGGCTACTTCGCCTTCGGCGGCTCATCGACGATCACCGTCTTCGAACCCGGACGGATCAAGCTCTGTGAGGACCTGCTGGAGCACTCTTCGAGGCAATGTGAACTCTATGCCCTGATGGGTAGTTGCATGGGAGTGGCCTGACCGCCTTCAACTGACTCATTGGAGTTCTCGGCCGCCACGGATCCGGGCTCCAGCTACGGGGTGCCTTCCCGGCCATCCAACAACGCTGCAAGCAGTTCGCTGACCGGCACGCTGGCGATGACGGTGAACTTGTCACTCATCGCATAGGGCAGGATGAGCTTGTCTCCATGAATGAGCGAGCCGCAGCTATACACGACATTCGGCACGTAGCCTTCCCGCTCGATGCCTTCGGGCGACAGCAATGGCTCCTTCAGACGGCCGATCACCTTCTGCGGATCATCGAGATCGAGCAGCACCGCGCCGATGCAGTATTTCCGCATCGGTCCAACGCCATGGGTGATGACCAGCCAGCCGGCCTCCGTCTCGATCGGCGAGCCGCAGTTTCCCACCTTCACCGATTCCCAGACCTCGGCTGGCCGCATCAGGATCTGCGGGTCGCTCCAGTAGTGGATGTTGTCCGAGAACATGATGAAGATGTTCTCATCGTCCTGCCTGGAAAGCATGACATATCTTCCATTGATCTTCCTGGGAAAGAGCGCCATGCCCTTGTTCTGCACGGCGCTGCCGTTCAGCGTGAGGATGCGGAAGTTGAGGAAATCCTGGGTCTCGATGAGCTGCGGCAGGATGGCGCGACCGTTGTAGGCGGTGTAGGTGGCGTAGTACATCACCGATCCATCCTCCTCGACGAAGCGGACGAAACGCGCGTCCTCGATGCCGTTGCTCTCATTCGGCGAGACGGGAAAGATGATGCGCTCGCTCATGCCGAGCTTTGAGCAGAACCGCAGCTCGTAGTTCGAGTCGGCCAGCCATTGGACGCAGTCGAGGGTGCGTTTCAGTTCATGGGTGCCGGGATGGTTCTCGTGGCGGACCGTTCCCACGCTCTTGTCGAGATCGAGGCGGGTGAAGTCCTTGCCGAGCGGGGCCATCACCGCGTTGACGAACTCGTTGTCGAAGCCCATCTCGTGGAACTTGAGAATGAAACTTTTTTTCCGATAACTCGGGTTCGGCACGACTTCTGGAACCGTCACATATCTCGAAACCGGATCGAGCAGGATATGGCCCTCCGCCGCGATGACGCCAGAGCGGAACTCAATTGAGGAAATGTGCCCCTCACCGGTGGCGCGCAGGCTCATGATGAACCGCAGGCCGCCGGGCTCCACGCCGGACTGGTCCGGATGCGGGACGATCGAGGGATTGAACAGGGCGGCGGATTCCAGCGAGTATTCGCCGGAAAAAAGCGCCCCGATCAACAGCTCGCGCGGCCTCGAGAGCGGACGTTGGGTGAAGATATGTGGTTTCGCCATCGAGTAGTGGGAGAGCAACAAGGCCTCGATGTCGTAGTGCCTCGCCTCGAACTCGATGTGGACCTGGGCAAGTTCGACAAGGACCTCCTCCTCGGTCAGTTCCAACGCGCGACCCAGAATGGCGATCACACGATTGGTGTTGGCGGGAATGAAGGGGCGGATGATGACACGGGCGCTGTCCGGAAGCAGCATGATCTCGTGACGGCGAAGATGGATGGAACTCATGAAGACGTTGTGGGGACGGAGGGATGTTCAGCCTGGTTCATTTCCGCGAGGGCGAGCTGGAAGGCCAGGGACGACTCCGCTCCCTGGTTCGAGTTGACGCGATCCTCATGCAGCCCGTCGCCACAGCCACCACTGGCGGAGTCGTAGAGCGGCAGGCCGAGATCATTGCGACCGAGGAACCACTCGAAGGCGCGCTTCGCCTCGCCGGACCAGAACGGGTCCCCGGTGACGCGAAAGGCATCAAGGCAGGCAGAGACCATGGCCTGGGCCTCGACCGGTTGCTGGTCGAAGTCGGCGCGGGCACCATCCTTCACGTAAAAGCCGTTGCTGCCGATCGGTCGGAAATGTCCGGCCTGGGTGCGTTGGATCGACGCCAGCCAGCGCAGCGATTTCAGCCCGATCTCCAGGGCCTGGTCGTCAGGAGAATCGGCTCCGCTGAGGATGAGTGCCTGACAGAGCCGCGCATTGTCGTAGGTGGCGGAGGTCTCGAACCACGGCCAATCCTCGGTGGCGCAGTGCTTCCAGAGTTCCACCAGCCTGTGGGTGAAGACATCGCGAGCGGCCAGGACCTTGGCCTTTTCCGGAAACTCGCGGAGATACTCGTGAATCCCCAACAACGTGAAGGCCCAGGCACGTGGCGAGGTGAAGTGATCGACGGTGGGCAGGCCTAGTTCAAAGAGATGCACCGAAAGCAGGCGATGGCCGCTGTTTCGCGATCGACCCGACCCGACCCCGAGGGCCCAGAGCGCGCGGGCATGACTGTCCTCACTGCCGGATTCCTCCAGCCAGTGACGGCCATGGCTCATGAAGTTGCGGAACCGGGCGGTGTCGCGATTCAAGGCCGCGGCGAGCAGGCTGAGATAGGAGGTCGAGAGCTGGTCGAGGCTCAGCGAGTGTGGAGCACCACCGCTTTCATCCAACAGGTTGCAGAGGATGAAGGCGCGGGCGTTGTCGTCGGTGCAGTAGCCTTCGTGGAAGTTCGGCACGTTGAAAATGGCATGCTGGAAGATGCCGGTGCCATCGCTCATCCGGACGATGTGATCGAGCCGCTGCGGCGGAAGATTGTAGGGGCGGCTGCCGAGCGTCCACCCCGCGAAGGCGGTGCGGGGCTTCGAGCGACGATCCGCGCGGGCATGTTCGAAGGATTCGAGATAGCGTGACGCGACAGAGGGCCAGATCATTTCCCGACCGAGCCGATGGGCCTCGTGGCGGGTCTGTTTCATCAACTCATCATCATCGAGATAGAGGCAGACTCCATCGCTGATCGCCTTGGGATCGCGAAAGGGAACCAAGGCCCCTCGACCGTCGCCCAGGAGTTCACGCGCATGCCAGTAGGGAGTGGAGACGACGGCTTTCCCCGCTCCGAAGACATAGGCCAGCGTGCCGGAAGTGATCTGGGCCTCGTTGAGATAAGGTGTCAGATAGATGTCGGTCGCGCCTATAAACTCGGCGAGTTCCTCAGCGGAGACGAAGCGATTGTAGAAGATCACATGCTCCTTCACGCCACGATCAGCGGCCAGGCGTTCGAGGCCGAGTCGATAGGTCTCACCTTCGCGCGCAATGAGGTGCGGGTGGGTGGCACCGAGGACCAGATAGACGACATTCGGATGACGGCGGACGATTTCGGGAAGCGCCTCGATTGCCTGCTCGATCCCCTTCCCCGGCCCTAACAGACCGAAGGTCATCATCACGCGGCGACCTTCGAGTCCGAACTGTTCCTTCGAGGCCTCGGAGTCTGCGAAGGGGATGTCCGGAATGCCATGCGGGATCACGTCGATCTTGGCCTCTGGAACGCCATAGGTTTCGCGGAGAATCTCCGCTCCCTTGTTGGCCATCACGACGAGTCGGTCGCTGCGCAGGATGAGTTCGTCCATCACCTTGCGCTGGGCGGGGTTCGGCGATTGGAGGACGGTGTGGAGCGTGGTCACCACCGGCATGCGGACTTCCTTGAGCAGGGCGATGAGATGGCTGCCTGCCGGTCCGCCATAGATGCCGAACTCATGCTGCACGCACAGCACGTCGGTGTTGTTGAAGTTGAGGTAGTCGGCCGCGCGACGGTAGGAATCGAGATCCTTTTCCAACATCTCGAAGCGGACACGGGACGGGTACTTGTAGCCTTCGACCCGATCATTCACCGCCCCGGCGAAGCATTCCGCAGAGGGGATTGCTGCCGAAACTGCCTCACAAAGATCATGGGTGAAGGTGGCGATGCCACAGCGTCTCGGCTCGAAACCGCCGACGAAGGCGATCTTTCCCGGAGCGGCAACCCGGCTCAAACCCACTCCTTCATCCCTAGAGACTTGTCCATGCTCCAACAGACCCCGTCGCGGCGGGACTGCAACCTATTTCCGGCAATCGGTCAAAATGCGACCTCCGTCCAATCACGGTGCCCAGGTCACCATCACCCGCCCAAAGCGTCTAACAGGACCCGCTCCGGCGGGATCGATGATCGTCACCCGTTCCCAGGTCGCATCAAGGGACTCGACTGTTTGAGATCCCACCGCATCGGTGAAATCCGTGGGCGAAGACCCGAACTGCGCCTTGTAGGTGAGTCCCGTGATGCCCTTGCGGCGGAGATACTGAAGTGACAACTGGCTGCCATCCGCCACACCGGGCGTGAGGATCATTCTTGGCAAGCCGGCACCGGGTGTGAGGGCGGGATTGTAGATCGAGGCACTCGAAACCGACGGATCGAGATTGAAGGCGTATTCGAGCAGCTTGCTGATGCCGTCGCCATCCTCATCCGACAACTGCGACGCGACGCTGTCGCTGACGCCCCGGTCAAAGGCCCATTGCTGAAAGGCCGTGCGGTAGGTGACGCTGAGGGGATTCGAAACGTAGTTTCCAGCTCCTCCGGCATCGGTGACGGTGTTTTCAGGCAGGCTGAGCACCACTGTCTGCGCGCTTGGCTGCACCACGACGGAATAGGAAGCCCCGGAACCCGTGAGCGACTGGATGCTGCCGCCGGTGATCAAGAAATCCCCGATGGCCAAACCGGTCACACTTTCCGAAAACGTCAGCGTAGCAGTGAAGGCTCCATTCACGCTGGCCGAGGTGGTCGCAAGCGAGGCAAGCGGCCGGACACTTTCCAGCTCCAATCGATCCAACCTCGTGCCGTCATCACGACCGTAGACCGTCACCGTGTGGATGCCTGCGGCAAGCGTGAGCGTCACCGGATCCGCGACTCCCCGGTTGTTCATGTAGTCCCACGAGTAAGTCGTGCCCACCGGGGCCGTTTCCCAAAGGTTTACCGCCCCCGCCGCCTGATTGCCGTCGATCTCGACCCAGAACGAATCACTTGATGTATCAGCCGAACGAACCAATCCGCGCAGCAGCCATTGGCCGGCCTGCGGAACCACGAAGGTGTATTCGGCGCGGTGCTGGGTCTTGACCGGGAGGTTGAAGTTGCCCGCGTAGGCCGCATCCGGCAGCCAGAGATACTGTCCGTGAGGCGCGGCGGCGTCGGTCACCAGCACCATGCCCCCACCGAGATAGGAATACTCGGCGGCGTTTCTTGCCAGGATCTGTTGGAGGAACTGGGTGCTCACGGAGGTGCCGGCTCCCATCGTCAGGCCAGCGGTGTCGATCACCGAAGCGCCCTTGATCTCGATGCCGACGGTTCCCTGGGAGAGCGGCGTGATCGACAGCAGATAGCCGTTTCCGGAAGGCGCGATCGAATCGAGCCGCGCATTTGTTAGATTGAAATCCGAGATACTGAGACCGGTGACGGTTTCGCCGAAGTCCAACCCAAGCTGGAAGGGACCGGTGACCTGGGCGGGAACCGAAGTGAAGACCGGCACGGGGGGCAGTACGTCGGTGAATCCGACCGACAACGAAGCGGAGGCGCGACTGCCGAGGCCAGTGGAGTTCGCCACATCCGCAGGCACGGCAACGGTGACGTTCGACTGGGTCGGGGAGATACTGGCAACATAGTAGTAGCCCTTTCCACGGAGTTTCGTCACGCTGCCGCCGCTCACCTGGAGGTCGGCTGCGGTGAAGTCGGTGACATCCATGTCGAAGACGACGGTGACATCGAAGGCCCCTGCCACCGGTGCGGTGGGTCCGCCGATCTGGCAGCGGGCCTTTCTCCGTCCGACCAGTCCGTCATAGCGTTTGACGACCGCATCATTGGCCCAGGTGCCGGAGGTCATGAGCGTCCAGTTGGTGCCGTCCTGACTGTAATGAACCTGATAACTTCCGATACGTCCGTTCGGACCGTTCTGCCTGGGGGTGTAAACAAACCCGCCGACTTCCCTGAGCGAGCCGAGATTGATCGTGAGATAATGGGGGATCGGGGCGATGTAGGTCCCATATTCGGTGTGCCAGAAGGTCGCCGTGTTGCCATCGATTGCGGCGGTGGCGGGAGCGTTCTCGTCGACGGTTTCCTGACTGTCGTAGGCCTGCACCGAGAGCTCGGAAGTCGGAATGGCGGCCCCGCTTCCGTCGAGGACCGAGAACTCGGCAATGGAGGTCCAGGGACCCGCGTTGACCTCGGCGGTGGAGGTGATCCTGACATAGCGGGCACTGGGCGAGGCGGTGGTCTGAAACTCGGACTCGTCGAGGGAAACGAGATACTCCTGGAGGAGATCGACCGCTTTCTGATCGACCACATTCTTCGCCAGCGGCGGCATGGCGGCACCATTGCCGACATTCGACATCCGGACATGCAGGGCGGAGAGACCGGTGCTGCCGGGCTTCAGGTAGCGACCGTCCGCACCAAGGTCGAAGTGTCCTTTGAGCATGCCGTTGATCAGGCCCTGGACGTTCAAGGGGGTGCCGAGCCGGGCATCGAAGTAGTCGATGGTTCCGCCTGGCCGGTGGCAATGCGCGCAGTTGTTGTCGAGGTAGGAACGCACGCGATGCTCGATTGGCGCGGTCTCGTCGCTGATCGAACGGCCCTCGATGAAGTTCTCGAGCTCGGTGGTGGTGAGGGTGCGGTCGAACATGCCGAGCGCATTGAAGGTCGCGAGCTGGTTCGCGCTGCGACCCGTGGACGGGTAGTGGAAGGTTTCGTTGAGCGAGGCCGTCTTGACCCCGAGGGCCTGGCCTGCGGCGCTGGTGTGGCAGAGCATGCAGTCCGCACGCGACGGATAGTCCCAGTGGCGGGTGGCGGTGGATCCGTTCTGGAGGGTCACGGAAAAGTCCTCGCCCGCGCCGCTGGTCAGGAGTTCGGCATCGGTCCCGGCCGGGTTCCAACGGTAGGTGAAACCATACTTTCCGCCGCCGGCGGTGCAGACCAGGAAGCGGGTCTCGAGGCGCTTCACCTGGGTGGGATTGCTTTCGTTCGTCGCCACCTCGAAGTGCTTCACGAACACGGTGCCGGCGGGGAAGGTCCAGCTGCCCTCCTCGTCGAACACGATCTTCTCGGCGGCGGTGTTGTGGCTGCCGTCGTTGGGCAGGATGATCCAACGGCTTTTCGCGGCAGCGTCCGACCACAGCGGGTTGGCCACGTGATAGGGAATGACGCCGGGTGCGGTGGCGAGGGTGCTGAGATTGGTGAAGACTCCGGTTTGGGAAAGGAACTGGGGCGGCTCCGTGGAAATCCCGGAAGCGACCAACTTGCGGATCGTGCCGCCGGCGACATTGGTGCCGGTCAGGGTCATCAGATAAACTTCTCCAGACGCATCCGTGCAGAAGTTTCCAAGCCCGGCCTTGTTGCCGGTGGGGAAGCCGTCGATGATGAGTTCCGAAACCGGCGAGCCGCCTGCGGCATCCAGAGTCGCGGCCCAGATTCGACCTTTGACGTGATCGCCGTAAAGAACCTTGCCGCCAAGCAGTGAGTTCCATTTCGCCCCGCGATATCTCATGCCACCGATGATGCAGGACCCAACGGATCGCGCGTAATCGAGGACCGGCGGGGTATCGACTCCGATGGCGGGCGTGGCGGCGGTGCCAGGGCCGTTGATCGAGCCTTCGCGATAACCCCATTGGGCGTTTCCGCCTTTCGGCAGACGGGTGATTTCCTCCCGCGAGCCCTCGCCGACGTCACCGATCCAGATTTCACCGTTCACGGCATCGTAGTGGGCGGTGTGGGGGCTGCGCAGGCCGAGGGAGTGATACTCCTCAAGGATCGACCCGGCGGGATCGAGCCAGGGATTGTCGTTGGGAATGCCGTAGCCCTGGGTGGAGCTGGCCGGCCAGCCTGCTGGCTTGTTGGTCGGGCTCTGTGGCTGTCGGCGGATGGCGTGGGACTTGGCAGGATCGTTGTCGACGTCGATCCTGAAAACCCCGCTGAAGAGACCGCCGTTGAGCTTCTGGGTGCGGCTAAGGGCGCCGTCAGCCCCGGCCAGTCCCCCACCCTCGGCGCTGTCGCCACCGTCGCCGCAGGTGATGTTGAGAAAGCCCTGGTTGTCGAAGAACATCGCGCCGCCATTGTGCCAGCGGCAGCGGTCGTATTGATTGATCAGGACAAACTCGCTGGCGGGATCGAGCGTGCCGGAGGCAGGCAGCCAGGTGAAGCGGGAGACGCGCCAGTAGGTATGGTTGGAGTCTGCAGAGGTCAGGGCCGGCTTGCAGTTGTAGCAGACGTAGGCGTAGTTCGCGTTGGGTGAGCCCGACACTCCGAACTGGGGATGGAAGGCGAGGCTGTAGAAGCCCTGATCTTCGGATGACTGGGTGTTGGCCACCCATTCGAGCACCTTCACCACCTGGCCTTGGGTGACCGCGGCATTCTTGGCAAAGCGCCAGAGCTGGCCGTTCTTTCCAACGAGCAGAAGGTCATTGCCGCCGGGAATCGGAGTCAGCCAGATCGGATCGACGAAGGTCAGATTGGGAAACGCGTTTTCGGTTGCCCAGCCGGTGGCAAGGCCAGGCGCCGAGACCGGAAAGGCGCCGTTGAAATAGGCCCCGACGGACTGTGGGGAATCGAGGCCGCTGGTTTGAGCCTGGGAAATCGAGGAAAGTCCCGCCAGCAAACCGATCAGGAGACCGCTCAGTCGTTTGGGAACTGGCAAACCAAGGATAAATGGAGACAAAAGCACGGCTACCCTTTAAGCCCAGCACCTCCGGGCGACAAGAGATTTCAACCGCCACGAGCCGGGAGTCTGACAAGAAAAACGGCCACCCCGATTCGGGATGACCGTTTTCAGAAAACGTTGAGGATCGTTTGACCGATCAGTATTTCACACCGCAGCCATAGGGCTCGGTTTTTCCGGTGGCAACCGGCTTGCCGGCGAGGGTGGCATCGAGGGCCTTGGCGACATAGTTGTCGGAACTGGAGATGTCCTCGGACTTGGTGGTGGCCTTTGAGTCGAGCGCGCCGTTATAGACGAGGACGCCTTCCTTGTTGATCACGAACATGTGGGGGGTGGTCTTCGCCGCGTAGGCCTTGCCGACGGCTCCAGTGGAGTCGATGAGATAGTGGCTGCCTTTCCAAGAGTTCTTGGCCGTCTGCTCAAGGGCAGCCGCTGGGGAGAGATAGGCCCCGGAGCTCTCATTGGCGGAATTGACCGTGAGCCAGACCACACCTTTGCCGGTGTAGGTTTCCTGGAGCTTCTGCATGTTGCCGGGACCGTAGTGCTTGACCACGAATGGGCAGCCGAAGTTGTTCCATTCGAGCACAACGACCTTGCCCTTGAGGGCGGCGAGGGACACTTCCTTGCCGTTGGCGTCCTTGGCGGTGAAGGCGGGGGCTGGAGCACCGACTTCTGCGGCGTGCACGGAAGCAAGGGCAATGAGGCCTGCGAATGCGGAGAAAAACAGTTGTTTCATGATTTTAGGATTTGGAGGATTCGATGCAGAACTTGGAAAGGACGCTGCATTTGTCCAATGACTTTCACGTCACGGTTCAATTCTTTGACCAGGAGACGAGCGCTGGATGAGGCAGACCGCCGCCGGACAGGACCAGATCCAGGGCCTTCGGAGGTCCCTCCAGATACTCGCTTTTCGGAGCGAGAGCGGTCCATTTTCCATCGGATTTCGAGAAGACAATCGCGGCGGAAGCATCGACCACCTGGACGGTTGCCGGAAAGGTGGCGAAAGCGGAGGGATCGATCCCGGCTGGCGCCGTGACCGTGAGAAGGAGGGATTTCCCTTGCTCGGCGACCTCGAGCTTAAAGCCATCGAGAGGCCGGGGAACCAAAGCTGAGGATTTTTCGATGACCGGTACCGCAGGAGTGGCGACGACCGGCCCCGGCTTCAACTCGACCGAAGGCGCGGCATCTCCGGAGATGCAGGCCTTGTCGTCACAGGTCAACCAGTCGAGTTTCACCGCAAGGGTGGCCGGCTTCGTTGCGGAGGCCGGAGGCGTGAGCGTGACGGGAATGACCACTTCGCCGACATAGCCGAACCCGGGAAGGTCCCCGGTCTTGAAACGGATCGGCACCGGCCAGCCGAGCGGACCAGCCGACCAGCCCTCGGGCAAGACCCACTCGGCCCCCAGTTTCATCCCACCTTCCCCGGGGTTGATCCAGTAGGTGTGCCAGCCCTCATCGACCTTCAGTCGGATCGCCGCCTGCACAGGGCTGGAGGGCTGGAAGGTCGAGGACGACACGATCAACTCCGCCGAGGCATGGCCTGAATGGATTTCCGCGCCAAGGGTCACGAGGGGCAAAAGGGCTGCGAGGAGGGCGAAGGTTCTCATTTTGGCTGATTGAGCCCGATGATTTGGGATTCGGCAAGTCGATCCGCCGCCGCGTTGCGTCGTCTTTCCCGCCGGTAGGTGGTCGCGGACTGGCCCATCTGACGGCGGAAATGCCTCGCGAAATCACTGTGATCGTAAAATCCGGCCTCGAGGGCGACTTCGGTGACCGGGAGGTTGGTTCTGCCGAGCAATTCACAGGCCTCGATCACCCGCATCCGCATCAGGTACTCGCGCGGCGTGGTCTGGAAGGTCGTGCGGAATTTCCTCTCGAACTGCCGAATCGAGAGACCCGCCATCGCCGCCAGCTTGGGCACGTCGAGCTTTTCCCGGAAGTGCTGCTTCAGATGCTCGGCCACATTCGCCAGCTCCAGGTAGGGAAGAATTGCGGCGCGCTGGGCCTCCAGGCTGCGCACGGTTCCGCAGACCCCGCAGACTTTCCCACCCAAGGAAAACAGCGGCAGTTTGTCGGTCACATACCACTCGGGACGCCCTTCCGAATTCGGGAAGAGTTCCACCATCCCCAGCATCGGACGCCCGCTTTCGATCACCTTCTCGTCATCCCTCCGGTACTTCGCCGCGAGCCTTGGAGGAAAAATGCGCTCGTCGGTCACCCCGATCATCTGGTCCTCGGTCCTGAACCCGCAGCGACTCACAAATGCAGGATTTCCGGCCATCAAGCGGCCTTCACGGTCCTTCGCGAAAAAGAGGGTTCCCGGCAAATGGTCGAAGAGGTGCCTGAACTGACCCGGAGGCAACTGCTGCTGCCAGGACTGGCGGTAGGAAATGGCATCCATGCGTCGAAATCATACACAAGCCAATCGAATTCCTACAAGCTGATTGTTTGTTCAACATGCACCTTGAAAGGCCGTTGGTGAGGTGTTCCGTTTAGCCCCACCGCGGTCCATCCGCTTCAGTGATCCCATCCATGAAATCCATTCTGATCCTGTCCGCCCTGCTGCTGGCACCGGCCGTCTCCAGAGGCGCCCCGAGCATCGCGCCCCGCGAGGACGCCCGCCGTCTTGAGGTGCTCTTCCTCGGTGCGCCCACTTCCAACCATCCCGCCCATGACCCGGTCGAACGCTACCGGGTGGTCCGCAAGCACCTCGGAGTCGATGGCATCAATTTCACCTACACCGAAAGCCTTGATGACCTCCGCCCGGAGGTTTTGAACCGCTTCGACTCGCTGATGCTTTATGGAAACTGGAGCACGCTCTCCAAGGATCAGGAGAAGGCCCTCGTGGACTACGTCGAGTCCGGCCATGGTTTCCTTCCGATCCACTGCGCCTCCGCCTGCTTCGAGAAATCCGACGCCTATGGCAAACTGGTCGGCGGGCACTTCAAGTCCCACGGCACCGCCGTCTTCCGCACCAAGATCGTGGAGCCCCAGCATCCGATCATGAAGGGCTACAAGGACTTCGAAACCTGGGATGAGACCTACGTCCATGACCGCCTCACCAGCGACCGCACCCTTCTCCAGCAGCGCGAGGAAGAGCCCTGGACCTGGGTCAGAACCCAGGGCAAGGGACGCATTTTCTACACCGCCTACGGTCACGACATGCGCTGCTGGGACCAGCCGGAATTCAATGACCTGCTGCGTCGCGGCATCCTGTGGTCGGTCAACGACGCCACCCGCGCCAAGCTCTATGCGCTGAAGCTCCCGAAGCTGGAAACCGAGCCCATGGAGCTTCCCGGCTACAAGCAGCGCAAGCTGATCACCGAGGGCCAAAAGCCGCTCAGCCCCGAGGAGTCGATGAAACTGGCCCAGGTGCCGAACGGCTTCGAGCTCTCCCTCTTCGCCAGCGAGCCCGACATCATCAACCCGATCTACGTCAACTGGGACGAGCGCGGACGGGCCTTCGTCGTCCAGACGGTCGACTATCCCAACAATCTCCAGGCGAAAAACCTCGGTCACGACAGCATCAAGATCTGTGAGGATACCAACGGCGACGGCAAGGCCGACAAGTTCACCGTCTTCGCCGACAAGCTCTCGATCCCGACCTCCCTCACCTTCGCCAACGGTGGCGTGATCTGCACGAATGCCACTGAAATGCTGTTCCTGAAGGACACCGACGGCGACGACAAAGCTGACGTCCGCCAGGTCCTTTTCTCCGGTTTCAACCCGGGAGACACCCATGCCGGCGTTTCCAACCTCCGCTACGGGCTCGACAACTGGGTCTATGCCACCATCGGCTATTCCGGATTCGAAGGCGATGTCGGAGGTGAGCACAAGAAGTTCTCCACCGGGGTCTTCCGGTTCCGTCCGGATGGTTCCAAGCTTGAGTTCCTCCAGAACACGACGAACAACACCTGGGGCCTCGGCTTCACCAGTGATTTCGACATCATCGGCTCCACCGCCAACGGCAATCCTTCCTGGTATGTGACCTACCCGAAAGAGGCCTACGCCGCCGCCGGGCTCGACCAGCCCAAGACCCCTCGCGCGGACAACAATCCGATGTTCTTCCCCATCTCGATGGACATCCGCCAGGTGGACCAGTTCGACCGCTACACGGCGGGAGCCGGACATTCGTTCGTCACCTCCACCCGCATGCCGGAGGACTACCGGGACAAGGTGGCCTTCGTCTGTGAACCGTCAGGAAAACTGGTCGGCTCCTTTGATGTCTCCCGCGCAGGCTCCGGTTACGTCGCCCGCCAGTCCCCGAACAACCTCTACTCCAGCGCCGACGCCTGGTCCGGACCGGTCTGCGCCGAAGAAGGCCCGGATGGCGCGGTGTGGATCTGTGATTGGTACAACCTGATCATCCAGCACAACCCGACGCCCAGCAAGGCCTCCGCCGGTCTCGATGCCAAGAACGGCAAGGGCAACGCCTACGAAACCCCTGTCCGCGACACCAAGCTCGGTCGCATCTATCGCATTTATCCAAAGGGCAGCAAAAACGAGGTCGAACCCAAGCTCGACATCAAGACCCCCGCTTCCCTCGTGAGTGCCCTGAAGCACCCGAACCTCTTCTGGCGTCTGCAAGCCCAACGGTTGATCGTGGAAAACCAGATCAAGACCCTCGCTCCGGCGTTGAAGGAGATCGTCACCAGCAATGGCCCCGGAGCCCTTCAGGCCTACCAGTCGCTCAACGGACTTGGAGCCCTCGACGACTCCGCTGCCAAGGCCGCACTCACCTCAAGCTCCAGAGGTCTGCGTCGCGCCGCCATCAACACCGCCAGCGGCTCAGCTCTTGCCGACTCCACCCTCCGCGACGGGGTCATCCAGGCTGCCGATGCCCGGGAACTTGGTGAAATTCTTGTGGCGTTCGGCAAGGTCGAGCCCTCCGAGCAGATTGGTGGCGCCATTCTTGCAACGCTCGAAGCCAAGCGCGCTGACATCAGCAAGGATGCCAGCCTCCGCGATGCCTGGCAAATTGCAGCCCGTCGCCATGCGGTGCCGATCCTCGTCGCTTCCGCCACAAAGCCAGGCGATGCCGCCCCGAAGCCGGTGGCCAAGCCAAATCTTCTTCCCAGCCCCGACTTCGCAGGCAAGGCCGGTGAAGCACCATCGGACTGGAGCCCCCGGGTCTATGGCGGCAGAAAGGACGACGTGGAAATGGTCCTCGCGGATGGCGGCCGAAATGGCGGCACCTGCCTGAAGATCACCGCCAAGGGCCCGGTCGATGCCGGTGCCGGTGCCGTCGTGCCAGTCAAGCCGAACACCCGCTACCTGCTCTCCGGCTGGATCAAGGCCGACAACCTCCAGCCCAAAGGCGGCATGGGAGCCCTCTTCAACATCCACGGCAAGGAGCCCAAGACCCAGGCCACGAGCGGCAACCGCGACTGGACCCAGTTCCAGATCGAGTTCAACACCGACAATGACCAGGAAATCCTCATCCACTGCCTCTTCGGGGGCTACGGCGCGGCTGTCGGCACGGCCCTCTTCGATGACGTTTCCCTGACCGAGATCGGGGACGCCTCTCCGACCGATGTCATTACCCCACTTGCGTCCTTCCTCGCCTCCAAGGGCACGCCTGAACAGAAAAAGGCGGTCGTGGATGCGTTTGCGAAGCGGAGTGATGACTTCGGAAAGTCCATCATCGCCACCATCGGAGCCGCCCCGAGCGTCGAAACCGCCATGGTCAGGAAATTCAAGCCCGACCCCGCCGTCCACAAGCGTGGAGCCGAGGTCTACGCCCGCACCTGCATCGCCTGCCACGGCCCGGACGGCAAAGGTGTCCCCGGGGCCTTCCCTCCCCTCGATGGGTCTGAATGGCCGGTTGGCGACGTGACCATCCCGATCCGCATTCTGCTCGCCGGACTTCAGGGACCGATCGAGGTCAAGGGCCAGAAGTTCCAGAACGTCATGCCGCCCCACGTCGATCTGAAGGACGAGGAAATCGCCGATGTCCTGACCTACGTCCGTCAGAGCTGGTCGAACGATGCCGCCTCGGTCGAGGCAGCCACCGTGAAAAAGGTCCGCGCGGACAATTCCGCCCGCAAGACCCCGTGGACCGCTGGGGAACTGAAGCCCCACTGAGCCTTTCCCGACTCCCCCACCGGATCCTGCTTTTTGCGGGATCCGGTTTTTTGTTTTATGATTACGCAGAAGCCGGACGTATGGGTATTCTGCGAAAGACGCCGCTCCGGAACCCGTTACTGAGTGGCAAGTTTTCGCGATCCGCCCCATTGTTCAATGACTCTTCAAGGCATCAGCATTTCCTGTGTGACGGCTTGTCTGGCCCTGATGGCCAGCAGCTGCAAACGCCAGTCCCCACAAGCCCGGTCGGTCGCACCGACCCCTCTTTCGCAAGAAAAGGCGGCCGAGTCCGTGCCGATCTCCCTGCCTGAAAAGATCAGCTTCAACGAGCACATCCAGCCGATCCTCTCCGAATACTGCTACCACTGCCACGGGCCGGACTCCGGCACCCGCAAGCCGAAGGATGCTCCGCTCCGCCTGGACCGCCCCGAGGACGCCTTCGCCAAGCGCGAGAACGGCAAGCCGGTCATCATCGCCGGCAATGCGAAGGACTCCCTGCTCGTCAAGTTGCTGCACAGCGAGGATCCCAAGGAGGTCATGCCTCCCCCGGAGTCCCACAAGACCCTCAGCCCGAAGGAGGTCGCCCTTCTGGAGAAATGGATCGAACAGGGTGCCGAATTCCAGCCGCATTGGGCCTTCGCCGCCCTCGCCCGTCCGGAGGTTCCGAAGAAATCCTCTGATTCTCCGAATCCCATCGACCACTTCATCGCCGAAAAGCTCAGCGCATCCGGGCTTGCCATGAACCCTCCCGAAGAGGCCCGGCGTCTTCACCGCCGCCTCTCACTGGACCTGACGGGACTCCCACCCTCTCCCGCCGCCACCGAGGCCTTTGTGAAGCAGTATGAGGCGAATCCCGACAAGGCCGTCAGCGCAGAGGCGAAGGCCATGATGTCCACCCCGGCCCATGCCGAGCACCTCGCCCGCCATTGGCTGGACGCCGCCCGCTATGCCGATACCCACGGCATTCACATCGACAACTACCGCTCGATCTGGCCCTACCGCGACTGGGTGATCAACGCCTTCAAGGCCAACATGCCCTGGGACCAGTTCACCATCGAACAGATCGCAGGCGACCTCCTTCCGAACCGCACCCTCGACCAACAGATCGCCACCGGCTTCAACCGCTGCCTGGCCACCACCGGCGAAGGCGGTGCCATCGGCGAGGAATACGACGCCATCTACGCCAAGGACCGGGTCGATACCACCTCGGCCGTGTGGCTCGGACTGACCACCGGCTGTGCTTCCTGCCACGACCACAAGTTCGACCCGATTTCACAGAAGGACTTCTATTCCATGGCAGCGTTCTTCAGGAACACGCCGATGTCCTCACTCGATGGCAACAACGCCGAACACCCGCCGAACGTGTTCGTCCCAGCCCCCGAGAACAAGGCCCGCTGGGTGCAGTTGCCGGGAGAAATCGCCGCGCTCGAAAAGCAACTCGCTGCCCGCAAGGCCTCCGCACGCGCCGATTTCGAGAAATGGCTGCCCACCGCCTCCATTGCTTCCGACACACAACCCGAACCCTCACTCGAGCTTGCCATTCCGCTGAGCGAGGCGGAGGGACCGATCCGCGGCACCCTCAAAGGCCAGCCCCGTGAATGGGCAGCCTCGCCCAACCGCATCGATGGCCCGCTCGGCAAGGCCGTCGTTGTCAGCGACAGCCCGATCGACCTCGGCGACATCGCTTCCTTCAAGCGCACCGAACAGGTGACCTTCGGTGCATTCATCCGGGTGGAAGGCCAACCCACTGGAGCGGTTTTCGCCCGAATGAACCGCGACGAAGCCTTCAAGGGCTGGGACCTCTACCTCCAGGCCGGCAAACCGGCTTCGCACGTCATCGACACCTGGCAGGGCTCCGCCAACAAGCTCAACGCCCCGAATCCCCTGACTCCGGGCACATGGCAATATGTGATGGTCACCTTCGACGGCACCAAGCCTGCCAAACAGGCCATGACGATCTATGTCGATGGCATTGCACAGAAATCCGAACTCACTCCCAACAACGTCGGCGCAAACATCGAAACCAAGGTCCCTTTCACCCTCGGCAGCAGGGCCAGCGGCGATTCGAAGCTCAACGGCCCCGTCGCCGTTCAGGATTTCCGCTTCTACCGCCGGGTCCTGACCGCTGCGGAAATCGGAGCCATCGCCAACACCGCCGTCCTCCGGCAGTTGGTCTCGATCCCGGCGGAACAACGCACCAAGGAGCAGACCGACAAGCTGTTCCCCTACTACCTTGCCCAGATCGATGCCCCCTACCGCCAGCTCGACGACAAGCTGGACCAACTCAAGACCGAGCAGGCCCAGCTCAGGGCAGATGGCGCGGTCACCCTCGTGATGGAGGAAAAGCCCGGCGAACCCTTCGCCAACATGCTGATCCGTGGCGTCTACTCCGCCAAGGGGGATCGAGTCACCGCCAACACGCCGGCCGCCTTGCCCCCGCTCCCGAATGGCGCGCCCAAGAACCGTCTTGGGCTGGCTCGCTGGCTGGTGGACCCTGCCAATCCCCTGCCCGCCCGCGTGACCATGAACCGCACCTGGTATTACTTCTTCGGCACCGGCATTGTCGAGACCACCGAGGACTTCGGAGTCATGGGTGCCCGCCCGAGCCACCCACAACTCCTCGACTGGCTGGCCTCCGAGTTCATCGGATCGAAGTGGGACTATCGCCACATGCTCGAGATGATCGTCACCTCCAGGACCTACCGGCAGTCCGCCCAGGTCAGCCCGGAGAAACTCGAGAAAGACCCCCTCAACCGCCTGCTGTCCCGCGGACCACGAGTCAGGCTCGATGCCGAACAGCTGCGTGACCTCGCCCTCTCCGCATCTGACCTGCTCTCCACCAAGATCGGCGGCCCCTCGGTGAAACCCTACCAGCCCGAAGGCATCTGGGAGGCTGTGGCCATGACCCAGTCCAACACCCGCAACTACAAGCAGGACCAGGGCGAGTCCCTCTATCGCCGCTCGCTTTACACCTTCTGGAAACGCAGCGCAGCACCGCCTTCCATGGAAATCCTCAACGCCCCGACCCGCGAGGTGTTCTGTGTCAGACGTGAACGCACCAACACCCCGCTGCAGGCACTCGTCCTCCTCAACGACCCGCAGTACGTGGAGGCCTCCCGCCAGCTCGCCGCCCGCGCCATCGGCTCGTCCACCGACGTGGATCGCCGCATCGACTACATCACCCAGCGGCTTCTCGCCCGCCTGCCGAAGCCGGAGGAACGAAAAATCATCCGGACCTCCTTCGACCAGCTCCTCACCGAATACGCCGCCAAACCGGAAGAGGCCGCGAAACTCGTCACCGTCGGCGAAACCAAGGCCCCGACGAACATTGCCGCTCCTGAGCTGGCCGCCTGGACCATGGTCGCCAGCCAGATCCTCAACCTTGACGAAACCCTCACCCGCTGATCCGCCATGAATCCTCTCGACACCTACAATGGAGCCCTCACCCGCCGGCAGTTCTTCCGCAAGTCCGGCAGCGGACTCGGTGCGGTGGCACTCGCGTCTCTTCTAGGAAAGCCCGCCTTTGCCAACACCCAGGACCTCTCCTCGCTGATGGCCGGCATCCCGCAGATCGCCCCGAAGGCGAAACGCGCGATTTACATTTCCCTCATCGGTGCTCCTTCGCAGCTCGATCTCTACGACTACAAGCCGGATCTCTCGAAGCGCTTCAAGGAGGACCTGAATCAATGGCTGAAGAGCCAGGGCCAGCGCCTCACCGGCATGACCTCCGGCCAGGCCACCTTCCCGCTCGCCCCCAGCATCTTCAAGTTCAGCCAGCACGGCCAGTCAGGCGCGTGGATCAGCGAGCTGCTGCCCTGGACCGGCAGGATGGCCGATGACATCTGCATCATCAAGTCGATGCACACCGATGCCATCAACCACGAGCCCGCCAACCAGCTCATCTGCACCGGCTCGATGCAGTCCGGCAAGGCCTCGATGGGCTCCTGGCTGTCTTACGGCCTCGGCTCGATGAACCAGGACCTGCCGTCATTCGTCGTCCTCCACGCCACCCACTCCTCGCCCTACTCGAACGTCCAGGCCATTTCCTCCCGCCTCTGGGGCTCCGGCTTCCTCGCAGGAAAGCACGCCGGCGTCGCGCTGCGCTCGCTCGGCGATCCCGTGCTCTTCCTCAAGGATGCCCCCGGCGTCTCCCGCGACATGCGGCGCAAGATGCTCGATGGCCTCAACCAGCTCAACCAGTCCTCCTACGACAACGTCGGCGATCCCGAGATCCAGACCCGCATGCAGCAGTATGAAATGGCCTTCCGCATGCAGGCCTCAGTGCCCGAGCTGACCGACCTCTCCTCCGAACCCGAACACATCTACTCGCTCTACGGCGAGGATAGTAAAACGCGTGGCACCTTCGCCAACTCCACCCTCATGGCCCGTCGCCTTCTCGAGCGCGGCGTCCGCTTCGTCCAGATCTTCCACCGCGGCTGGGACCAGCATGGCAGTCTGCCGCGCGACCTTGCCTCGCAGTGCAAGGACGTCGATCAGGGCTCGTTCGGGCTCATCCAGGACCTCAAACAACGCGGCATGCTCGAGGACACCCTCGTCATCATGGGCGGTGAGTTCGGACGCACCATCTACTCGCAGGGAAATCTAACGGAAAAGGACTACGGTCGCGACCATCACCCTCGCTGCTTCTCCCTGTGGATGGCCGGCGGTGGCATCAAGGGAGGTCAGGTCCATGGCGAAACCGATGAAATGTCCTACAACATCGTGAAGGACCCCGTCCACGTGCGCGACCTGCACGCCACCATCCTCCACACCCTCGGGCTCGACCCGGAGCGGCTCACCTTCAAGTTCCAGGGCCTCGACCAGCGCCTGATCGGGGTCGAACCGGCGCGGGTGGTGAAGGAACTCTTCGCCTGACGACCGGCTTACTTTTCCAGCGACTTCAGCTCGATGTTCCGGAACCACACCGGCTGCCCCTCGGCTTGCAGGGCGATGTGCCCGTAGCTCAGCAGCAGCGGAGCCCCGGCATTGAGCAGATCCGTCGCAGGTGAGATGTGGTTCTTCGGATCGAGCTGCGGCCGCTGGTAGCGCAGGACCTCCACGCCATTGACGCGATGGATGACCTCGTCGCTGCCATGCACCTCGAACTCGATCTTCACCCACTGGTCTGCCGGAAAGGTGGGCGCGGTGGATTCGATGATGTGCTGGGTGATGAGCTTGCCGCCCATCTCGATGTTGGTTCCCGGACTGCACATGTTGCCCGTCGGACGCGGTCCCTTGCCCTCGTCGGCAAGGAACTGGAACTCGATGCTGGAAGGAAAGCCCTGATCAATCCGCATGCTCTGCGGGGATTGTGCGTGCAGCATCACCCCGCTGTTCAGGTTCACGTAGCCGGGGGCATCCGCCATCATTTTCCCAATGAAGCGGTATTCCATCCGGCAGATGTAATGGGAGTAGGCGATGTTCGTGAAGAGGTGGCCATACTGGGCATTGAACTTGTCATAGCCATCGTAGGAAACCTTGAGGATGCCGTCCTCGACCTGGAAGGTGTTGGCGAAATTCTCGCCCACGGCGTGTCCGGCGATCTTCGGCGTCCAGCCATCCAGGTTCTTGCCGTTGAAGATCGGCACCCACGGATGATCCGGCTTTGCCGCTTCCTCAGCGGACAGGACCATGGTGGCCATCGGAAGGATCAAGGCGGATTTCATGAAGCGCATCATCATGGCCCAAGCTGTCCACTCGGGCTGGCAGTGGCAAGCCGCGATCCAAGCCCTTCACACAACGAGGCGGACCCTCTAGGCCCGCCTCGCTGGAGAAATGACGCTCTGTCGTCGCGATGATCAGCCCTGCGGTCCCTGCTCCTCGTCCTCGCCGCCGTGGTTGAGGATGAAGTGGAGGTCTTCCAGGCCGAGGTTCGAGGCAAAGCCTTCGTCGCCGAGCACGTTGGTGACGAGCTGGGTCTTCTGGTGCTGGAGGATGCGGATCTTTTCCTCGACCGTGTCGCGGGTGAGGAGTCGATACGCGATGACCTTGTTCTTCTG
>JAIXPW010000210.1 GCA_027485995.1 Verrucomicrobiaceae bacterium | reverse complement strand
GTTCATCCGTTCGAAAAAGTGCCTCTAAATGAGCTACTTACGGAAATCGACCACAGAACCTTCATGAATCAAGATTCTAACCAATTGGATTTGTTTTAGTTACAACCGGACGCCCGTGGGGCGCGAATCCTCCGGGGTTCGCGCCCTTGCTGCGTTTAAGTTCCAAGTGTTTCCGTTCGTAGTCCTTCCCTTCAGGGTGCTCTTCCTCGCAGAGAGAGGTTAGAGGTTAGGGGTTAGGGGTTAGGGGTTAGGGGTTAGGGGTTAGGGGTTAGGGGTCAGGGGTCAGGGGTCAGGGGTCAGGGGTCAGGGGTCAGGGGTCAGGGGTCAGGGGTCAGGGGTCAGGAAAGGCACCTCTAACGAATAACTTATAACAACTAACAAATAACTTCTCACTTCTCACTCGGCACTGGCTCGTGCTTGGGAAAGCCGAGTTTGACGAGGGTCGGCTCCAGAGCCTCTGCCCAGCGGCGGTAGCCTTCCTGACCGGGGTGGAGGAAATCGGGCATGATCTCTTTGGTGAGCATGCCGTCCTTTTCGAGAAAGCTGGCGTTCACATCGAGGTGGAGAATGGTTCCTCCATCCGCGAAGGCGGCGATGCGCTGGTTGAGGTCGTCGTTCATCTTCCGGAAACGGCCATCAGGTGTTGCGTCGCGCGGGAAAACGGAGAGAAGGACGATCTTCGCGTTCGGCTTGCGGTCGCGCAGCAGGTCGAGAATGCAGCGCACTCCGCTGGCGGTCTTCGCGGGGTCGTCCTGACGCTGGCCGGTGTTGTTGGTGCCGATCATCAGCACGAAGGCCTTCGGATCGACCTTCTCCAGCTCGCCATTCAACAAGCGCCACAGCAGGTGCTCGGTGCGGTCGCCGGAGAAGCCCAGATTGAGCGCCTTGCGATGGCCGTAGAACTCGTCCCACACCGGCTTGCCCGGGCCCTCCCAGCCCTGGGTGATGGAGTCGCCGAGAAAGACCAGCTCGTGCCCTCCCGCCGCGGCCTGCTGGACTGACTGCTGGTGTCGAGTCTTCCACCAGGGCACCGACATCTTGTCGGCCGGAACGGTGGCCTCATTGACGCGATACTGGACCTTGAGTTCATCATAGCGCCTCTTGAGTCCTTCGAGCGTGGCCGCATAGGCCGGATCGGCATGCACGGACTTCAATTCCTGCGGGTCCTTTTCCAGGTCGAAGAGGTTCCATTCGTTCGTGCCGGTGAAGTGCATCAGCTTGAGCTTGTCGGTCCGGATCCCGTCATGCGCCGCCACCGAGTGAGTGCCTTCACCACTATAAAAATAGTAGATCGCATCGCGCCATCCGGCTGGGGTGTCATTTCCTGCCTTCAGAACCGGCACCAGGCTGCGGCCCTGGATTTCCTCCGGCACCTTGACGCCGGCCATTTCCAGAAAGGTCGGGGCGTAGTCGATGTTCTGGATCAGCGAGGCATTGCGCGACCCCGGCTTCACCACGCCAGGCCAGCGGATGAGGAAGGGCATGGAAAGCGATTCCTCGAACATCCAGCGCTTGTCATACCAGCCGTGCTCGCCGAGGTAGAAGCCCTGGTCGGCAGAGTAGATGACCACCGTGTTCTTCGCGAGACCGCTCTTTTCCAGGTAGTCGAGCAGCCGGCCGACGTTCTCATCGACCGCACGCACGCAGCGCAGGTAGTCCTTCAGGTAGCGCTGGGCCTTCCAGCGGGTGACATCCTGATCGCTGAGCTTTCCAGCCTTCATCGCTTCGATGAAGGCCTGGTTCGCCGGCTCGTAGGCCTCGTCCCAGGCGGCCTTCTGCTCGTCCGACATGCGCTCGTATTCGTTGTTCTTCCCCTCGTTGGTGAAATGGGCGGGAAAGAGGTTGTCGCCCTTGAACTTCATGTCGTTGCCCCAGGAAAAATTCCGCGCGATCTGCATCTGCTGCTTCTTGAGGGTCTCGCTGCGATTGGCGTAGTCGTCGAAGAGATTTGCGGGTTCGGGAAGGGTGACGTCGTCGAACAGATTCAGGTGCCGCGGAGCCGGGGCCCAGTTGCGATGCGGAGCCTTCTGCTGGCACATCAGGACAAAGGGCTTCGACTTGTCGCGACCCTTCTCGAGCCAGGAGATCGCCTTGTCAGCGATCAGGTCGGTGCAGTAACCCTCCTCGCGCTTCATGCCTGAGGCCGTGATGAACTGCGGGTTGTAGTACTGGCCCTGGCCGTTGAGGATTTCCCAGTAGTCGAAGCCGGTCGGCGTGCTGACCAGGTGCCATTTCCCAACGACCGCCGTCTGGTAGCCGGCCTTTTGAAGCAGCTTCGGAAACGTGGTCTGCGTGCCATCGAAGCGACATTGGTCGTTGTCCACAAAGCCGTTGATCACGGAATGCTTGCCGGTGAGCACCGCCGCGCGCGAGGGGCCGCAGATCGAGTTGCAGCAGTAGGAACGGGTGAAAATGGCGCCTTCCTTCGAGAGCCGGTCGATGTTCGGTGTTGGAGCGACGTCCTTCAACGGCCCGCCATAGGCGGAAATGGCATTCAGCGCGTGATCATCTGAAAACAGGAATACGATGTTCGGCCGCTCCGCCGCCAGAGCCATTCCCAGGGTCATTCCAATCAAGCACAGGATCGCACGCATCGCCGCACCATACGCGGGGTGTGAGGCGGTCTTGCAAGCCCACGGGCCATGTGATGGCCGTACGGACCCGCCTCGCTCCATTCATCAGACTCCTCACCTCCAATCCGCCTGCCTTCGACGACGACGAGGTGATTCACCCCCGCCGGTTCATTGCGCGGCGTTTTCTCGATCGACTGGATTGCACCCCGATGGCTGCGGCTCCAGCCAAGCTCTCTCGGACTTCCTATCTTGGTCGAAGACGATCCATGCACGTCCTCGCTCATTCCTTCCGGACCAGCGATTCCCTCGTCGCTGTTGGTTGAAAGCAAATTCAGGCGAGCCACCGGGATCTCACTCATCTCTCTGCGATACAGACAATTCCTGGTCAGGAGCGGCTGAAGAACCCTCAAAAGTGCGTCGGCCTACCGCCAGGAGATTCTTCATGACGTGAAAACGTTCTCACGGAAATGAAAGCCAAGCCGCTTCGTCTCACAAACGATGAGTTGACTCCCGTTCGGCTGATGGGTGGACGTTCAATGATGGAAGTCGTGACGGCTGGATCGACTGGCTCAAAACCACCCACAAGGAACGTCACCGCCACTCCGACTCCATCGCTACGAAATCCATTCGCCGGGGCGGCACACACGCGGGAGGCGGGCCGCGCAACAGTCCGTTGCGAGGAGGATCATTCGAACGATTTTCATCGGATTCCTCAACTCGGGGCTCAAGTCGACCCTGAGAAATCCACCTTGCAACGAGCCTTGCTATGAAATGGGTTGAATGCAGCAAAGTGCCTACACTTGATGCCAACACCGCTATACCCAAAAAGGCGAAAGCCGCTGAACTCTTTCGAATTCAACGGCTTTCATTGGTTGCGGGAAGAGGATTTGAACCTCTGACCTTGAGGGTGCAAAACGTTGGTGCTAGGAGAGTTACGGGATCGTATGAGGATTTTGCGCTTGCTTGCGCTTACGTTCTGCTTACACATGAGCTTACATGGCTACCGTTTTCAAGATGCCCGGTCGACCATACTGGTTCGCGCAGATTGCCGGAGCGGATGGCAAGAGACTTCCTCGGCGCTCTACGAAAGAGACTGGGAAGCGTGAGGCAATCAAAAAGGCAAACGACTGGGAAGCCGATGAACGGAAGCGCGCCAAGGGCGATCACGTGATGGCTTGGGCTTATGCCCGGATTGTAGAGGATGCAGCGAGACTCGCCGATTCAGGGAAGCTCACCATCGACCGGGCCGAGGAAATGATCCGAGACCTTCGTCAGATTGCCAACCCGACTTTCAAGGAGACTACTCTGAAAGCTTATTGGAGTGACTGGAACAAGCGGCGGGCCAAGCACGTCGCGAAGTCCACCTCTGGCAACTACGACAATGCTTTGAAAAAGTGGGAAGCCGTCGCTCCGGGCTTGGTGAATCGTCCGCTTACTGAGGTCGACGTTCGTGAGATCCGTGACGGAGTCGGCGCTATGCAATCAGGTCCGGAACCCATCGCCAGCAGCACGGCTGGCAACTACCTCGCCGCGCTCAAAGAGGTTTTGGACTCCGCGATCGAAGAGCGCCTTTTGACACATAACCCAGCCCGCTCCAAGGCCGCGAGGCGAGCCAGGAAAATGGCCTCCACCAAAGGGAGGGAGAAGGTCGGACCATTTGCACTCGACGAGGTTCGCAAACTCATGGCCGTAGCAAGCGACGAGTGGAAGGGCATGATCCTATTTGGCTTTCACACCGGGCTTCGTATGATGGACATTGCGATGCTCAGCGATGTGAACATCGCAGGAGCGGAATTGGTGAAGACTTCCGCCAAAACCGATACCGAAACCCGCACGCCATTGCACCCGCAGTTGGTAGCTTGGCTCAAGGGCAGAAAAGGGAACTTCTTCCCGAAGATTCGAACCATGACCAACACAAACGTCTCCACAACGTTCTCCAACCTCATGAAGAAGGCCGACATTCAGAGGGATGCCGTGCTGTCCGGCGGCGAGAAGGTGAAGCGGTCTTTTCACTCGCTGCGGCACACGTTTACGTCCGTGCTAGCCAACGCCGGCGTGGACAAGGAGGTGAGGATGAAGCTCACCGGCCAGACAACCAGCGCGGTTCACGACAACTACACCCACCACGACGCCGAGACGCTTGCCGAAGCCGTTGCCAAATTACCTACCTTATGAATCCCGAATCAGAAGCTGGCTACAAAGCCATCCTGGACCGAGCAGAGGAAATCACGAAAGAATTGGATCTTGCCAAGGGCGCTCGAAAAATTGCGGTAGAGCTAGCGAAGGCTCTGCTCGCACGCATTGAAAAGCCGATTTGGCACCGTCAACGTATTGATCCGCCTAAACCTGCCAATAGAGCGAAAGTTCCAGCCCCTATAGCGGAAGGTCTACAGGTCCACGAAACCTGGGCACTAATCACTAGAAGTCCTGGTGGACTTCGGGGGAATTACAATCTTGAGGACTTGATTAGGGAGCTGATGTTAAATCATGTCTGGGCTGCTCCTACACAAAAGAGCCCCAAGAAGAATGAGTATCGCACGTTCCCTTTCGTTGTTGGGGTGCTTTCGGTCTTGTCGCGACGTGATGACCTAGGGATCGAGTTTGCCCAGATCTGTCAGTCCGGACGAGCCGAAGCTGTCGAATTGGCTGCTGCCGCTGCTCACTATGGAGAAGCGCAGAAGCTCGATGAGATGCAGAAAGGCATGACGGTGGGGAGAAAGTTGGAAGAAGAGTTTCATGTGCTTTTCTCTCGGCATGTATCCTGCATGGCGAAGGCATACAGGGAAATGCGGAGCGATAAAGACGCCGTTATAGAGAAAAGTGATCTTGTCGCGCGAACGATCAAGATCCTCAAATCGAGAGGTGTAGAGGCGTATGGTCAGGGAGAGCATGCCCTGTGGACTCGCGTTTTTATTGCGGCAGGGGTAGACGATTTGGAGCAGGAGCGGTCGGGTAGTCGCAAATCACGACACCGCAATAGCTAACTCTTGGTCGCAATAAATTGACTTTTTTTTTGCTAGCTGAAATTTCGAGCCCTCTGCCTCTTCAATAACAGGCGCAGCCAGGCGATAACTGGCGCATGGAGCATGACCCGATTGCCCAAAGGTGGGCACCATATCCCGAGGCCTCCCGTTTCTCAGGCCTGTCGCAGCGACTTCTGGAAGATCTCGTTAAGGATGGTCTGATCGTGAGCTCGCTGGCCCGTCGGCCAGGGTGTGTGCGAGGCGTGCGGCTCGTCGAGCTGAGTTCGTTGGATGCATACATCAGAAGCGGCATCAATGGGAAAACCGACATGGCGGCGCTTCAACGGAAGCGGAAGGGGGGTGCCCGATGAGCTTGCATCCAAGTGATCGTGACCGCTCAGAAGACGAGCGTGGTCCGGAGCCACCCGAAAAAAAAGCCGCGCCCACTGGTGAGACAGCAGGACGCGGCGGACTGCAAGAGGGAGTCAACCACTGCACCCAGAGCTTACCAGGAACCTCACCGGCGAGCAATGCGGAACTTCATCCCGATCTGACCAGAGTTTGTATGTCAATGGCCAGATGCGCGGAATCGAGGTTTCCAGAAGGGTCCACGGGTCTCGATGACTTCATTCGCAGGACCCGAGGAGACGTCTGGAAGAATGCCGTGAATCGGATTCGTGAGCATATGGCGGCAGGAGACAAGCAGTTCGCTGAAGCAGAGAAAAAGAAACTGCCGGCCATCCTCATTTCTGGGATCATCAAGGGCCCGCGAAAATCGGCAGCAGAGGAGGGGAGGCTCGATCACTCGGGCTTGCTGCAATGCGACTTCGACGGCAAAGAGAATCCCGGGAAGACCCCTGAGCAGATCAGGAAAATTCTCGAGTCCGACAAGTTCGTCGTGGCGTTGTTCATTTCCCCGTCTGGCAATGGCGTTAAAGCCATCGTTCGGATTCCTAAGGATTGCAGCAAACACCGCAGTGTTTTCCGTGCGGTCAAACGCCACTTCGAAAAGAAGGGAATTGTGATGGATCAGAGCACGAGTGATCCAGGGCGTCTGTGCTTCGTTTCGTATGACCCTGAAGCGTGGATTCGAAACGCGGAAGTGTTTGAATTGCCCCCCGAGGATGATCGAGCAGACGATGGGGAATTCCGAGACTCCTTTACTGTTGAGGGGATCGTTGAGCTACTTGCAGTTATTCCCCCGAATCCTCCTTACAAGCAATGGCTGGAGATCGCTTCGGCTGTCTTCAATGAAGTGGGTGAAGCAGCCGGTACAGAAATCCTAAAGCGTTGGTCACCGGAGGAGAACGAGGGGGAGTATGCGGCCAAATTCAAGGCGAGGCTCAGTCAATTCTCTGGCAGTTACCTGGTAAGATTGGCCCGAAAACATGGTCTGGCTGGTCCTTTGACCGAAAACGAAATCCCTCCCGATGTGATTCCGGTTCCCGGCGGGGAAGTTGGGAACGAGATGGCTGCGAGAATCATTTTCAAGAAGCTCGGGGAGATTGGACGCCTCTACGTCCAGAACAACACAGTCGTCGAAATCCAGCTGCAGGGCGCTGGCGGGGCCGAGGTGTCCCCTGTTTGCGCAGCCAGGTTGTCTGCGTTGGTGGAGGTTCCTGGGATGCGCGTTGCGCGACGTGAGACCACGAAAAATCAGAAGGGAGTGACTGAAGTCCGATGGCGGACTTGTACGATGCCTCCCACGGTTGCCAACGTACTACTTAGTACGACGGCAGCGAAGGATCTTCTTCCTCCCCTCCGGCAGGTGGTGTCAAACCCGTTGATCATCGAGAAGAGCCCAGGTGTCAGCGCAATTCTTGGCGCAGGTTACCACTCGGAGCTTGGAGGAGTCTACGTGGCGGGAGAGTTGACTGAGATTCAGGAACTGCCGCTCCCGGTTGCTGTATCGCTCCTCATGAATCTGCTCCGCGATTTCGACTTTTGCACCCCGTCAGACCTGTCACGAGCGATGGCGATGCTGCTCAGCCCTGCGCTAAAAATGGGTGGAATCATTTCCGACGACTTTCCAATCGACGTTTCCGAAGCCGATAAGTCTCAATCCGGGAAAACTTTCCGTCTCAAGCAGGTTTCGGCGCTCTATGGTGAGAGCCCCAGCGTGATCGTTGCCGCAAAGGGTGGGGTGGGTTCGGTCGATGAGTCGATTTCGCAGGCTCTGATCAACGGCAGGCCATTCATCGTGTTGGAGAATGTCCGAGGGAAAATTGATTCGACCATTTTGGAATCAGTCATCCGCGGGCAGTCACAGGTGCAGGCCCGTGCCATGCGGGTGAGCAAGACGGTGGATACGACCCCATTCATGATCCAAATCTCTACAAACGGAGCTGAGTTGACCCAGGATCTTGCCAACCGATCGATCATCACCCGGATTCGAAAGCGCGAAGGAATCGACTTTCCTGAAGGGATTGACGGTGGGCCTCTCAAGCACATCGCAGCGCGCCGCAGTGTGTATTTGAAATGTGTCCATACGATCATCAGCGAGTGGATTGTCCGGGGTAAGCCGAAGACCAACGAGCGTCGGCATGATTTTCGCGAATGGTGCCAATCGGTGGACTGGATCGTTCAGGATCTTTGCGGACTCCCTCCCTTGTTGGACGGGCACAGTGACCTTCAGGCCCGTGTCAGCAGCCCGGTCCTCATTTGGCTACGAGAGGTTTGCACTGCTGCCAAAAAGCAAGGCAGGCTCGGAGGCAGGCTTACTGCGGCCGACATCGCAGAATTTTGTGACAGTCAGGACATCCCGCTGCCTGGTCGATCGGACAGCAAAGAGCCGCCAAAAATACGTGTCGGTAAGGTGTTGAAGGGCCTTTTTTCCAACGATCAGCCCGAGCTCAGAATCGACTCATTCATAGTAAGTCGGTCTGAAATCGAGCGGGTTGGCCTCAATCGATCGAGGCAATTTGCATCCGTCATCAGCATTACTGAGTGCCCTTAGTCTCCACCATGCACCCTGTGCACCCTGTAGTCTTATTATCCCCTTTAATCGTACACAGACACCAAGCGTGTACGATTCCACAAGGAATAGAGGCCACAGGATGCACAGGGTGCAGTGACTCCCGGAAACTTGAATTCAACGACTAAAAAAGTGATCAACCATGAACTCTCACCCTACAACTGCCCCGGACACCTACGACCCTGCCCCCCTCGGGTTGGAGGCCTGGTGTCGTTCCCGATGTGTGCCCGTCCATGTCGGACTCGCCCTGGTGAGTTCGGTTCTTAGCGGTGTCGCAGGCAAGTGTCTCCGCTCGTCGTTTCCGTCCGTGCAAACAAGCATGCTGGGGATCACCCGAAACAATCAGCCCTTGCCCGGGTTTGCCCATGGAGGGCTGAGGAGCCCTCATCAATTTGCGATTTCCAAAACGTCTTTACATAGGAAGCCAGAGCTGATAGTCAGGGCTCGCATCATAAAAATTGATTAGTAGCCAGGCACGACTGGTCGGCTGCGCACACAGGTTTCGGGTTTTCACCATGACTTGTATGAACGCAGCAGAAACACAACGCCTCGTCCCGCTCTGGAGCGGTGTCGGAAGTCAACCATACATGGAGGATCCTTGGGCTCAAAGGGGTGAACCTTTCGGCCAGGGGAATTCTCACGGAGACACGTGTCCGGTAGGCGAGCCCGATTTCGGTTGGAAGTTGGCGCAGCACTTGGCGCGAACTGGACGGAAGCCGACGCTCCTGAAGCGCCCGGCGTATCGATGGGTTCTGGCGGCAGTCAATTTGCTAATGGGCGGGAAATCAGCGGCTCGCCGGCTAGGTGACCTCAGGCACGTTTCCGCTGCTGTTTCTGCCAGCAAGTCGGAGTCAGCACGGGCCATCTTGAACGCGGCATTGATGGCAAGTGACGCCTCCGCTGCGTCTGTTGCCAAGGCACTTGACCTGGATCCTTTGGCGGTGGATGCCTATGACTGCCTGTTTTTCAACGTGCTCGATCGGAAGGGCGATGCCGGGTATCTCACCTCGATCATCCATCCCTCGGATAACCTCGCGGCAACACCCCTTCAGACCGGCCTTTCCGAGGCGGAGAGTCTACTCCTCATCGGCTACGAGGGATCGATTACCGATGTGATGGTTGCGATAGGGCGAGTAGACGGAGAAGGGGACCAGACCGTATCGGAACTCACCGAAAAGGTTCAGACGAAGGTTCTCAGTTCCGGCCTTCGATGGCTCTCTAATCCTTCCAACCGTCGACTGGCTCCTCCTGCGGTGGTCAGCCAGGCGATCAGCTTTGCCAAGTCGAAGTCGGATGCAGTGGTCCAACTCGACGGTGGCGAAAACGGGTGCTCCCTTGGCGAATCATTACGACAGGAGCTTTTGGGGGATGGAACTGAGCTCCGCGAATACATGAATGAAAAATTCGGACGTTTGAATCCTCCTCCTTCCATCCCATGAACTTCAGTGAACCTCTTGCCCAAAAGCGAACCGAGCTAACGGCTCTTGATAAACTCGGGATCGAGTCCCTGGCCTCGTCCATGGGAGTCTCTCCGGACTCTGTTCTCCTGGTCACGGCTGCGATGCTGACGGCCGCTGCGGGTCCTGATACCTGGCTCCGAACGACGGTGGGGAACGAACCACTCCCGAAGCTCAACTTGTTGGCGCGTGCGGAATGCCACCGGTTGAAACGCCTGATTCAGCACCTGTCATCGCCATTGAGCATGATGAACCGCAGGCTCATCGAGACCAGTCGCAGGCACAATCCGGAGGCGATCCAGTTCCTCGTGACAGGAACGACCAAGAAGTCCTCTGAGTCGAAGCGGGCGGACTTCCTGGATCCGTCGAGTGACCTCATGCGTCATCGACTCGCGTTACGCGGCCCCAGTGAAAACCAGGACGATTGCCTGCTGAGTGACCTGGCATTTGATCCTGTCGTTGCTCGTGCGGAGTCACTTCTGCATCCACAGTTTCTGGTGATCAATGCCGAAGGTGCTGGTCTCCGGGAACTGGTCGAAGAGTGTCACAGCCGCCACGCGCTGGTGATTGAGCCGCTCCTCGGACTGACGCGTAATTGTTCCGAGCCAGCCAAGTTGATCCGGCAGATCGGAGCCTTGATGGATGGCATCGCCCCGGGCACCCGCTCCACGTCCAATAAAGAAGTCAGGCTGGTGGGAACGAACGTGCAGGCCCGAATGGTGCTGAGACTGCGTGTCCAAGAGATCCGGGTTCTGTTGGATCCGGTTTTCGGAATGGGTCAGCGATTTCTATGGCTGGAGGATTCCCGGACCGCGAATGCCGGGTCGGACGACCCCGACGCGAATGCACGATTTGGAAGCGCCTATCAGAGGGCAATTGGAGAAGTCGTTGGGCTTCGCCGTGCCGGTCGGCAACCCCTTTTCGAATTCGCATCAAGCTCGGACCTCGCCCACTTCACGTCAGAGCAGCGAGCCTATGAAGCGGAGTTTGATGGCCTCGGCTTTGATCCCGGGGCTTCTGTGAGGGGCTTGCCGATGTGTCTTGCATGGGCGCTGGGATTCCTTCGGAGGCAGCTCGCCCGTGAGAACCGCTTCAGTGACCGGTCCTTGATTCACGCTGCGTTCGCATCGGCCAGACGGCTCGGAAAAATCCATGTCGTCGAGGTGAGGAAACTGACCCATGCCAAGATGCTGGAAGATCAGCTGCACACTGCCGGGAGAATTGTGAAATTGCTCGTGGGTGGACCAAGGAAACTTCGTGAGATCGTCCGTAGGTTCAATGACCAGAAGAAGGAACGCTTCCTGCCGGTGTTGGAAGCCTTGATCGAGGTTGGAGTTCTGTCGGTCAGCGACGACGGCGAGTATTCATGCGGAGAGTTCGAGATTGCCGATGTGAAGGATGAATTGGTTGCAAGGCTAACGATACTCGTTGCCGGGCAGGTTCCTTGAATTCCGATGTCGAAGGGCGACGTGAAGATCGGAAGCCCATTTTGGGCAATCGAGCACTGACTGCGCTGACAGCATTGACAAAATTCTGCCGTGAGCGAGGCCTCGCCCTTACTCGCCCTTACCCTGGCGCAGGACACTCTTGATGGAGGTTACCTTAGACGGGAAAAGCCCTTCTAGGCTGCACTGGAGGACCCGGGTGAGGAGGAACACCTCAGCGTCGTTCACGAGGCGCAGGCGTGACTCGATCTTGGAGACGCCGCCACGGCTGATGTCCCAGCCGGCGATCTGGAGCTTGGCGGCCAAAGCCGCCTGTGAAAGCCCAGCCGCAAGTCGGATGCGGCGGACCTGAGGGCCCACAAGGTTTTGCTGCGGTTCAGCCATTGCTCCAGATTCGGAGCTTGACCGTAGCGGGTGGATTCAGGAGGAATGCTCCGAAATTAGAGCAATTGGATGATGCCTCAGTCGCCACCTATACCCCCTCCGGATGCGCCTCCTCAGCCGCCCAAGGAATCATTCCTTTCTAAGTTCGCTGTGGTCCTGTTCATGGTGGTGATATGCTTCTTCACCTGCATAGGGACGTTCGGGAACGATCCGCTTTTTGATCCTAAGTCAGTTGCGTTGCGCATAAATCCAAACAAGCCGATAGCAGCCATGATGATGGCTGTGGGGCTCTGGAGATCCATTTGCGCCTTGTTCAAATAGTTGGAAGAGTGCCTTCCATTTGGCTCCGAAAGTGAAGCCGTGACTCGATGATGATTCTCAGTTGGTTCTCCAATCCGGCTTCGACAGACCTTCGGCAAAGTCTCCCTCCCCTCAGAACCGCATTGTTCGAATGAATCCTTCAACACCTGCTACCGCCCCGATGTCGGGAAAGAAGAAAGCCCTGATCGGCTGCGGGATTGCTGCCGCCCTGGGGTTGGTGACCTTGCTGGTCTTGGTGGCTTTTCTATTGGGAGTCGTGGGTGGTTCATCCCAAGGGGCCAAGCCTGTTGAGACACCCGCTGACACTGCGTCTCAGCCACCAATGGAACAATCACCTCCGCCCGGCTTTGCATTGGAAGATCTCAAGCTGACGGCGGTCTCCCTGTCCGGTTATTGGAAAGAGGAGGATTTAATCGAGGATGACGAGGAGAAGTGGATCGCCACAGCTTGCGTGGTCGTGAAGCTTGAGACGTCGCTTATGTTGATCACGAATCAGCATTGTCTCGGGCTCGATACCCTTTTTGCCGCAGATGACGATGGGCAACCGGAGGTGAAGGCTTATCGATTGACGGTTGAGTTTCCCAACCATCAGGTGCGGACTGTTGAGAGCATCGGAGTATTTCAGGGCAATCTGGATTTGGCATGGTTGGAGATCGATGCGACCGGGCTGACGGAGTACCAGTCCCTTGGAGTTCCGTCTCAGATTCCCTCAATCGCCCCTGGATCCGAGATTGTCGTCGTTGGAACGCCAATGGACGAAAGCCTCCAAGGCACCCACACCTTTGGTCGCGTCAGCGCGCTTCGAAGCTTCGACGATTCAACTGGTAAGGAAATCAATTACATTCAGACGGACGCCGCGCTTAATCACGGAAACAGCGGTGGACCCGTGTTTGTGAAAGGTGGAGATCGGTATCTCTGGGCTGGCGTATCGATGGCAAAGGTTGATGGAGCCGACAATCTGGGGTTGGTGATCCAAGCCACAAACCTAATAGGCCGAGATGACGAACGGTGGTTTCCGGCAAACTCTGAGGGGGTTAAAAGCCTTTTCAATTCCTTGAAGCACGAATGAACTTCAAGGGTAGGCTTCATGGCTGTGGCGGCTCAGTCTGGCGAAGGGCAAGACCCAGAAACAGACCCGTTATCAGCGTTATATGATTCTGAATTAGCGGTCATCCGCTCTTGGATTCGGTCGTCATTTACGATCCCGAATCCGACTCAACATCCAGATTCGAAAGGCCCGGCCATCCGCCGGGCCTTTTCGTTTTCACCACCACCAACCCACAACCAGCATGGCCATCAAATTGAATGCAACCTACTGCAAGCGCCTGGGACTTCCCGGTTACAGCTCGCACCAGTTCAGTGTCTCCGTCGAAACCGAGCTTGTTGCCACTGGCGACATTGCCGGCGAAGCGGAACGCCTCTACCACCTCCTCCAAAGCAACGTCGACGAGCAGATCCAGGAAACTGGCTTTGTGCCATCCGCCGATTACGGCATGCTCGATGCGCCGATCGCCAACGGCAGGTCAGCAGCCAACGGCAGCGCTCCACGTCAGTCGTCCGCTTGGAAATGTTCCGATAAGCAACGGGATCTCATCCTGAAGCTCGTCGAGGAACACCAACTCCCGAAGGACGACGTCGATGCCCTCGCCATTGAACGCTTTGGCAAAGGCGTCAAGCTGCTCAATAAAGTCGAGGCCTCTGGGCTCATCGACGAGTTGATCGACACCTATGGCGGCAACGACCATGACCGGGGCGACAAGCGTCGTCGCGGCGGCTCTGCCTATCAGCGAGACCAACACAGGAGGGCGGCATGATCGCACTCGCGAAAGCTCCGCCCTTCACCACCGGGCTTACGCCCTGGGCCGGGACACTCCCGGATCACATCAGCCCAACTGCGGCAAAATCCTATCTCGGTTGCTCGTTGCAGTTCTACTTCGAACGAGTCGCCTGCATCCGCAAGCGGACGCCGAAAGCCCTGCACCTCGGAAAAGCCATCCACGCCGCGCTCCAGGCATTCCACTTGGCGCGTTGGCGGGGAGGGGACGATTCCCCGGAAACCATCGCCGCGGCCTACGAGAAATCCTTCACGGACCTCGAACGCGACGAAGGCCCGGTCAACTGGGACGACGCCGACGAGCGGGAGAAATCCCGACTCGACGGACTCCGCGTCGTCGCGGGTTATCTCGATTCGCCCGAAGCGATGACCGAAAAGCCGCGCGCCGTGGAGGTCCTGCTCAAGGAGGACATCGCCGGCCTGTCGGTGCCGTTGACCGGTGCGATGGACTTGGTTCAAGGCGACTACACACCGGTGGATTTCAAGTCCGCCAGTGCCAAGCCGGACCGGGATCACGCGATCTTTGATCATGAGATCCAGCTCGTCTCCTACCAGCTCCTGTTGGAGTCGATTGGGGAAACCCCACCGTCACTCGACCTGGTGTTCCTGGTGAAGACCAAGACTCCGCAGATCGTCCGGGTGAAGTCGCCGCCAGCCAATGAGCATCGCAAGCAGCGGGTCATTGCCCTGCTGGAAACCGCAGTCGAAGGGATCGCCAACAATCGGTTCCATCCTCAGCCCGGAATGAAGTGCTCCTGGTGCCAGTTCCGAAATGAATGCGCTGCTTGGCTCCCAGCGGCGTATCAGGAAAGGAGGGCGGCATGAGAGTGCTGCCGTTCCTGCCGCTGGTGCTCTCGTTGTTGCTCGTTTCCTGTCAGGATGACGTGTCTCCCAAGGACGTCGCCATCCAGCAGGAAGTCGCGAACCGGGTCGAAGTGATCCGTGGCGAACTGAAGGTTGACGAGGATCGGCGCATGACGATTCGCATCGTCTGCTTCACCTTGCTGGCCGGTGTTTCGCTGGTGCTCCTGTTTCGCCACGGGTCCCAAGGTCGGTGGTTCCAGGATCGTTCACGGTCCGCACGTCCCATCTCCAGCTTCACCGAGCATCAATCGCCACCCGCAACCACCGGCCAGCGGGTCATCGATCCACCCATTCACGGTCCTCCGCAAGGATGAGAACTCCCACTGTCCTCAAGATGCTCGTCATCCTGGGATCAACTGGCCTCGTCGTTGAACTGGCCCGTGCCAGCCCATGGACTGTGATCGCCGTCGCCTCGGCGGCGGTGATTACAGCCGCCTCCCGCATCCGGTAAATCCGCCGGCTGCACCCTGTCCCACGCCCGCCCGGTCATGTGATCGCGGCGGGCTTTTTCATTCCAAACTGATTCCCAAATCAAACACCCCACAACCAACCACCATGTCTCAATCCATCCATTCCCAAAACCTCCCCCTCCTCGAAGCTGTGTGCCGTCGCGGCGTGCTCGTCGCGACCTCCGTTCGATACTGGCGGGGATGCAAACGACTCAACCCGGAAGACCTCGGTCTTGATCCGGCCCATGTCAGCGACCGACTCATCCAGCTCGGCCACAAGCGGCTCATCCCGCGCGATTCGTTGCAGGCTTTCGCCCTGATCGAATCCCGGGTGCAGGCCACCGTCGAAGGATCAAGTTTCCCGTTCCTCGGGGGCCTCGGTCGCTTCGTTCCGAATCCCCGACTAGCGGATATGACCGACCGACTCGAAAAGCTCCGCGATGAATTCCGGGAGGCGACTCTCGATTTTGTCGCAGGCTACGGCCCGCTCCGGGATCAGGCCCTGGTCGAGTGGCGCGAAGCGGCGACCCACATGAACGGCAGTGCCGAACGCCTGATCGCCACGATCGAGCAATCGTTTCCACCCGCCGGTGACATCGCCAAGCGCTTCGGCTTCGAAACGCGTCTGTTCCAGATCGCGGCACCCGACAACATCCGTCTCGAAGTCGCGGAAGGAGTTGAGCAGCTCGAAGTGGCAGAAGATCGCCGCCGGATTGCGGATGACGCCTCACGTCGATTGCAAGCTGACCTCGATGGCTTCCTGCGAGAGAGCATCGCGTCACTCCGCGAAGAAACGGGGCGTCTTGCAACAGAGGTCCTCGCCACTATCGACGGCAGCGACAACGGGGTTCATCAGCGCACTCTCAATCGTCTCACGACGTTCATCGACAGCTTCCGCACCTTGAACTTCGCGGGCGACCAGCAGCTCGAACAGACGCTCGAGCGCTTCCGGCGAGATCTGCTCACCCGTAGTGCCGAGGACTACCGCAATCAACCCGGTGCGATGCAGAGCCTGACCGACGGACTCAACCGTCTCCGTGAAAATGCAGTCCAGCTCGCCCGCAGCGATGCCCGCGAGATTGTCTCGCGCTTCGGCCAGATGGGCGGTCGCCGCCTCGCCGCAGTTGGGTAGCTGCCATGTCCCTGCGCCGGGCACCCTGCTTTGCTGGGGTGCCCGGTATCGGGGACTTGATTGGGATTCTCTGGATCGATCAATTCTGAGTTGAACTGTCGATTGCAGACGAAACATTTCGATTGATTCTGTTTTGAATATTCTCTATTGATCACCTTGCAGTTGATCTATGGCGAACGCTCACATCAAGAATCTCCAATCCACCCTTCCCCGGGGGGCTCCCATCGATACCGCCTGCTTGGCGGGACTTGGAATCTCGTCGGCTCTTGCGCACCGCTACGTGAAATCGGGTTGGCTGGAAAAGCTCGGGCGGGGAGTTTTCATGTTCTCGGGTGACTCGCTCGCACGGGATCTTACCCTGCGTTACCTCGAAACGAAAATCCCTGGGCTCCATGTGGCGGCGAGAAGCGCTCTAGCCTGGCATGGCTTCCGACACAATGTTGCCCATGAGGAAAAGGTGATTCTGTGGGGTAATCGCCCTGGCGGTTTGCCGGACTGGTTTCAGGTGCGCTTCTCAGCACGCTATGGAACTCCTCGATTGTTCGACGATGACTTCCAATCCGATTACGGGATCTCACGGCTGCCCGAGTCTCCGAACGGACCGCAGGTTTCGGAACCGGAACGTGCGCTGCTGGAAATGCTCAGCGAGGTCGGCGTCCATCAGGAGGTAGATGAAGCCCGCCATCTCATGGAAGGCATCCGCCAACTCCGCACCCGCCACCTGATGCGTCTGTTGGCAGCTTGCCGAATGATTAAGACGGTACGTATTTGTGTCGTCTGGGCGGAAGAACTCGGTCTCCCATGGGCTCCACAGGCCCGCGAGGCTGCTGCCGGTCGAATCGGAACGGGGCGCTGGGTCGCTCGCATGAAGGATGGAAGAACCCTCATTCTCAAGCCGTGATGAACCGGGCATATCTTGACTCCGTCAGGCTGCTGCTCGAAGTGGCACCGACCGTCTTCCTCCAACCGATCTTTGCGCTGAAGGGTGGCACGGCCATCAACCTCTTCGTGCGCGACATGCCCCGCCTCTCGGTGGATCTGGATCTCGTCCACGCCGACCACCGGACTGGACGTGACGAGGCGCTTTCTGCGATTGACGCAGCACTCGACTCGATCCGCACCGATCTTGAATCCCGGGGATACCGGTGTGATCGCGGCTTTGGTGGCGAGGAAACGAAACTCTTCATCGAACGCAACCAAGTGCGGATCAAGATTGAGGTAAATCACGTCTTCCGCGGCACAGTGCTGCCCGTCGCCCCCCTCGCGCTTTCAGAGGCGGCACAGAACACCTTTTTCACAGACATTGACCTGCCGCTGCTGAATCCCGACGAACTTTACGGCAGCAAACTGGTCGCCGCGATGGACCGCCAACATCCCAGGGATCTGTTCGACGTATTCAACCTTTATGCTGAAGGCGGCCTCAATCCCGGGATTGTCGAGTGCTTCGTCTGCTACCTGGCCGGTCACAACCGCCCGGTTCACGAAGTCCTCTTTGCCAATCAAGTGGATATTTCCCGTGCTTACACCAACGAATTCGTCGGCATGCCCCGGGAGGCAATCGAGCTTGATCAGCTGCTTGCAATCCGTGAGCGGCTTTTCCGCGAACTTCCTTTAGCACTGACCGACAAACAGCGTGAGTTTCTTCTCGGACTGGTCCGGGCTGAACCCGACTGGTCGCTGATGACCTGCCCCCATCTTCAGGAGATGCCAGCCATTTGCTGGAAGCTCGCGAATCTTAATCGCCTTCGCCAATCAAACGCCGCCAAGTTCGCGAATCAGGAAAGCGAGCTGCGAACTCGGTTCGGGATTTAAAAGGAATCCCTTCGGCAGACGACGACTGCCAACTCCTATCCGGAGACTCAGCCCGCCCGGCTCCCAACCCGGCGGGCTTTTTCGTGTCCTCACCACGGGTAGCCACCCCCTTTCCCTCCTTTCCCACTCCGCTCTTACCCTCACCCAAACCGCTCGTTTCGATCTAACAGCCTGACTACATCCACGCCCTCTACCGGACCTAGATTCAAACCTAAAACAGAATCCAACCAACCAACGATTTCGCAGAAGGGCGGCCTGTTCCGACAGGCCGCCCTTTGTGCGTCCAACCCCAACACTCCAACCTCTAATGTCCCACTATACAACGATCCAAACCCAGATCCGTGACATCCAGTCGCTGGTCGATGCCTGTGTCGAACTCAACCTGAAACTCGTGCCGGACAGCCACTGCCGTGGTTATGCCGGTGCGGTCCGACCAGCCCCTTACGTCATCAAGCTGCGCGGCCCCTACGACATCGCCGTTGAACCCTCCAAGGAAAACGACGGCTCTTTCGGGCTCACGGCAGATTGGTGGGATGGGCATGTCGCCCGAGAAGTGGGCCCCGGGTACGGCCGTCTCCTGCAATCCTATGGTGTCCATCGTACCCTCCGTGAAGCCCACACCCGTGGACTTCGCACCACCAGAAAGGTCGAAGCCGATGGCTCGATCCTTCTGACCTTGGAAGGAGGTGTGCTTTGAGCCGCCAGATTCGCGTCAGGGTTTCGCCTACTGGCGAGATCCGCGTCGAGGCCTTTGGCTTCAAAGGGAACGGCTGTGAAGCCGCGACCAAGGCCATGGAAGATGCCCTCGGGAAAAAGATCGGTCGCGTCCACAAGTCCGACTTCTACAGCCAGGACCTGCGGCAACAGCAATCCCTCGGCGGAGAGTCATGACCACGACCCTCCGCTTCAGCCCGGGCGGTCAGATTGACTGCCTATACACCGAAGCGGTGAACCTCGGTGCGCTCGGACGACTCCACATCGTCCGGGCCACCGACATCCGTTTCAACGACAGCACCCAGCTTTGGGACGTGCGCCACGCCGACACCGACGAGGTGCTGTTTTCCCACGCGTCCCGCAGCGAGTGCCTGCAATGGGAGCACGACAACCTCCAACCCGGAGCCACCAACTCCAAAATCTGAACCCTCAAACCTCCAACTTCACCTCATGCAAAATCAACTCACCACCTATCTCAGCGCCGGCTATCCCGGACTCGCCGTCGTCAGTTCCGAAGAAGCTCGGGCCGAAGCGGAGATCGCTTCTGTCTGCACTTCCCTGAAACGCCGACTCCACGCCTGGTCCTCTACCGAAGGACTGGTCGATACCAAGGAAGGTCGCGTCACCAACTGCTCTGATCCCCTCGAATTGTTCCAGCTCCTCGAAGGGATGTTCAATGCCAAGGAGCCCCGTCATGTCGTCCTGCTGCGCGACCTGCAGCTCCACCTCGATCAAACCGATCCGCCGCTCATCCGCCGCATGAAGGACATCCTTCGCCTGGCGAAAGTCGGCGGTCACGCGATCATCCTGCTCGGCTGCCGCTTGAAGCTTCCTCCTGAACTCGAACACGAAATCACGACGGTCGACTTCAGCCTGCCGGACGCCAACCAACTCCGGACCGTGTTGGACGGCATCCTCAAGTCAGCGAAGATCAAGAGCCTCGATGAGGCTGTCCGTGAAGGCGCGATCCAAAGCGCCCTCGGTCTCACAACAATGGAGGCCGAGAACGCCTTCGCTCTGTCGGTCGTCGAAACCGGTGGGATCGATCACAAGGTCATCGCTCGTGAGAAAGCCAGAACCCTGAAACGCAACGGCCTCGTCGAGGTCGTCGAGGCCACCACCTGTCTCGATGACATCGGCGGACTGGGCCTTCTCAAGGACTGGCTCGTTCGTCGCAGTGGAGCCTTCAGTGCTTCTGCCAAGGCCTACGGACTCCCCGCACCGAAAGGCCTGCTCATCGTCGGAATTCCTGGCACCGGAAAAAGCCTAACAGCAAAGGCAACGGCAAGCGCGTTCGGTTTGCCGCTGCTCCGCCTGGACATGGGCCGTGTGTTCGGTGGCATCGTCGGCCAGAGCGAGGCGAACCTCCGCGCGGTCATTCAGACCGCAGAAGCCATCTCGCCCTGTGTCCTGTGGATCGACGAGATCGAGAAAGGCTTCTCGGGAAGTTCGTCGAGCGGCTCTACCGATGGCGGCACCAGCTCCCGGGTCTTCGGCTCGTTCCTTTCCTGGATGCAGGAGAAGAACAAGCCGGTCTTCGTGGTGGCCACCGCGAACGATGTCTCGAAGCTCCCACCGGAGTTCCTGCGGAAGGGGAGGTTCGACGAGATGTTCTTCGTCGACCTCCCGGATGCTCAGGAGCGTGCGCAGATCTGGGACATCGTCATCGCCCGCCACGGTCGCAAGCCGACGGAATTCGATACCGTCGTCCTGGCCCAAATGTGTGAGCTCTATACTGGAGCGGAAATCGAAGCCGTCTTTGTCGACGCCCTGCACGAGGCCTACGCCGATGGCCGCGAGCCCAAACCAAGCGACATCCTCGAAGCGACTGAGCACATGATTCCGCTCGCTCAGCTCATGGACGGCCAGATCGCCGCCTTGCGCCATTGGGCGAAGGGGCGGGCGAGGCTCGCGGCCAGCCGCGGCAAGCAAGGTCGCCGGAACACCAGGCGCATCGACAGCAACTGAACTCCACTTCGGCATCGCCACGAACAGAGGCAAGCCCGGTCGCACGACACGCCACCAGCGCGATCGGGGAAACACCGGGCCATCACGGAGGGATCACACCCTTCGTGATGGCCCACCTATCCCAACAAGATTCACGAATATGCCACTGTGGTCACTGAGCCTCATGCCGTTCGGCGTCTGGCCTTCCCACGCATTCACTTCAATCACTTTCGTCGCCAGAGCCTCATCCATGCAGAGATGATCCACGGTGTGCCTCTTCTGTAGTTTTCCGGACTTCACGAAATCCTCCTCAGTGACACAGCGAAGGTCAGCTTCTAAGAGGACCGCACTGAGCAGTTCTCGTCCCTTCGTGGTGCCATACCAGCGAGCACCGTCCCGGTTCTGATTGTAGTCGCCGCCTGTGATCAGGAGGTGCCCCGGAAACTCTGTCCGGAGTCGTTTCCAGTCGCTTCCATGCCAGCCAATGAACCGGTAGTGCTCCTCCCACATCGGGGAATCGCCGTCGGGGCCTTTGTAATTGGCATACGCAATGATCGATCCATAAACGATAAGCGGACCCTCTGGATGCGCGATCACCACACAGACGGCCTCCGAAGGGTCTGAGGTCGGGATATGCTGGGAAATTGGCCAGCGACCCCAAATGGCGGCACACGCTTCTCCCGGACGAGGCTTGCGGTGGGAAGGAGTAGTCGACGCTCCATGATGGGTTCCCGATAAGTCGATCACCTCGTGCGTCTCGGTTAGAATCCACAAGTCCGCATCGATCTCCCGGATCTTCTCCAGACGCGCTTGATTGCGCACGGTGTCCGCAGGGTCGGGTCTCTCCAAATTCCAAGTGGCGATGCGCATCATCCCCGAAACTGAATGCCCAATGCCATCGTGGCAATCTTCCCGGGGAGTATGCTCACCGTGGTTCAAAGAACCCGGCTACAATAGGCCGCAACTTTTTCAAACTGGACCTCGATGTCCGGGTTGATCTGGCATTCTGACGCGAGCTTCTCGAAGACCGGCTTCCAGAATTCCGGAGGTCGTTCGAGTGCCCCGGGCACCGGATGGGTTTTCCTCCGCTGAAAGGTGTCGACGATGTCTCTTTTAAGGCGTTCCAGATCCATCGGAATGGAGTCGATCAGCAAGACGAGATCCACCAAATCCTTCACCCGGGTATTCGCCCGAGCCTCGCGAGGCATGGTGTAGGCATGGATCTTTTGGGCGAAATGCTCCTCGCGGGAAATTGAAGGAAAGCTCCCAGGATCGATCCCCGCGAACCCAAGCCAGTTTCTCGGCTCAGTCCACTCGTAGGGCTCCCGCTGGATGTCACCCATTCCCAGGTCGAGGTGAAATCGAGCGAAAAGCCGGCCGTCGAGTTTGGCCTCCACGGGATGTCTGGACCCTCCATACGGGGCTCCGTCGAGCTCCATGATCGGTTCTCCGATCACGTAGACGAAAAAGTCTCCGGCATCTCTCGCCGCTGCCGACTGGAGTGCTTCAAGCAACTCATCGCCCGGCGGTAAATCCAAGGAAAGCCCCAGGTCCAGATCTCGGGTTGTGCGGGCCAGCGACAGCTTCAGCTCCAGAGCATAGCCGCCCTTCAGTCGCCATGGCGGATTCCCTTCCGAAAAGAGGCGCACCAGCAAGCGATCAAACGCCACCTGCCGACGCATGCGTTGTAGATCCACTCCTTCTGCCTTGGAGGCGAGGTTTAGCCGATCTTCCAGAGCGCGACGGAAAGCGAAGGCGTTTGAATAGGTCTTCATACTTCAGGCTTTCTTCAGCAGTTCCGCGAGCCACGGAGACAGATCCGTCTGGGCCTTCATCTTTTTGAGTTCCGTCCGAGTGACCAGCCCACGTCGCAGGCCTTCCTGAAGTGCCTGGCTCAGCGTGCCACGATCGGCGTCGCCGGATTCAGCGGAATCGAGAATCGCCCGCAGCACTGTTGTGGCGAAGAAGCCGCGCTCTCGCACTACCTCGCTAGGCTCCAGTCGTGCCTTGTGCAGGATCAGCACCGAAGGGATTTCACTGTTGCGGCGGAATGCTGGAGGCACCGTCATGTGGAGCTTGGCAGGATTGGCATCGGAAAGGTCCCGAAGCGCCAGTGCTGTGGTGTGCGAATAGACTCCCTCCGGCTGACCTTTCCGGTCCCTCGACCAGAGTGACCAAAGCACCAGGTGGCCATGTTCGGTCATCGGAAACTGACGGAGCCGATAAATGCCCCGGTGCTCCCGGAGCCAGTTGCCCGCCTTTACGTGGTAGCTGTGAGTGCTTCTTCCAAACCCTGACTCAAGCGCTTGGCCCATCGTGAAATACCCGTCCTGGCTCTCCGCGATGGCGAAGAGCTGGTCGTGATCGGGCGGTGAAGCGGCAACACGCATGTTCGATATTCCTGAACATGTATGCAGATCGGCATTCCCGCAATCCGAAATTCTCTCCCCCAAACCACACCCACCAACAACCAACCCCAATAACCAACCATGAAATCCACCACCCTGTATTTCCGCGAAGGCGGATCCGACAAAGTCTACACCGCTGCCATTGAACCGAAGGACGACGGCTATGTCGTCACCTTCGCCTATGGCCGCCGTGGCAGCACACTCACCACTGGCACCAAGACCGATGTCCCGGTGCCGCTCGAAACCGCCAACCGTCTCTTCGACAAGCTCGTCGCCTCGAAAGTCGCAAAGGGCTACAGCCCCGGAGAAGACGGCACCCCATATCAACAGACCGGCAGCGAAGGTCGCGACAGCGGCATCCGCTGCCAACTCCTCAACCCGATTGAAGAATCCGACATCGCGGCCCTGCTGGCCGACCGACGACATTGCCTCCAAGAGAAGCATGACGGTCGCCGCCTGCTTGTTCGCAAGCAGGGGAGGGAAGTCACCGGCATCAACCGCCGAGGCCTCGTCGTCGCCATTCCGGAAGCGATCCGCCAAGCCGTCGAGGAACTGCCGATCGATGTCCTCCTCGATGGAGAAGCCGTGGGGGACACCCTCCACGTCTTCGACCTCCTTGAAAGCAAAGGGAATGACCTACGGCACCAGGGCTACCTAAACCGCTTCGCCGGCGTGCTGCGTCTGCTCGATCCCGAGCACCCGGCCCTGCGCCCAGTGACCACCTTGGTCGAGCCCGAGGACAAGCAGGCGATGCTCCAGACCTATCGCCAGTGCGGCAGCGAAGGAGTCGTCTTTAAGGACATGAACGCTCCCTTCAGCCCCGGTCGCCCCAATTCCGGCGGCTCACAGCTGAAGTTCAAGTTCGTCGAGAGCGCCTCATTCATCGTCACTTCTCGAAACGAAAAGCGGAGTGTCACACTCTGCCTCTTCGACGGCGATGTCCTCGTCCCGGCAGGAAATGTGACCATCCCACCGAACCAAGCAGTACCCGCCATCGGGGAAGTCGTCGAGGTTCGTTATCTGTATGCCTTCCGGGAAAGCGGCTCGATCTACCAGCCAGTCTATCAGGGCAAGCGCTGCGACATCCCGGCCGCCGACTGCACCACCGATCAGCTCAAATACAAAGCTGAGCCGGTTGCGGCCTGATCCACCCAACGGCCGTCATGGTCCAGTCCCCATTTGGGGACTCCATGGCGGCTCGTTCCAAAAATCCCGATCATGACCACCTACACCGTCTTCTGTCAGGAAAGCGGCAACCTCGGCACCATCCACATCGATACCGTCGAAGCTGCTGACTTGGACTCCGCCATCCTCGCCGGTCGCGAGCAATGCCTCCGGGACTGGAACGGCGGCGAAACGTTCACCCTTGCTGACATCCACTGCCTCGGCGTCGCAGCCGGGGACGTCACCATCCTCCACTGGGAGGATCAACTCGACTGAACCCAATCCCAAACCATCCAACAACATGTCCACCGTTTCCATCGATTCGAAATCCCTGTGCGAGGCCAAGCGCCTCTTCACACGTCTGCGCTTCAACCGCAGCAAACTCCACGTGCAGACTCACGTCCTGCTCACCTCCGACGATCAGGGAATCCGCCTCGCGGTTTCCGATCTCGATCACTGGCTCGAAATCCGGGTCAGCTCCGAACCCTCCACTCCCATCAACCTGCTGATTCCCCCGGATGCTTTGGACGCTGCCTGTCATGCGGACAAGGGAACCGAGGTGACCATCACCCTGTTCGGCAGTCGCAAGTCCCGTGAACTTGGGCTCACTCGCCAAAGTGGGGGCATTGAGGTCACTTCCGTCCACCCGACCCTCGACGTATTGGAGTTCTCCGTTCGACCAGTGCCGGAAGGAATCGAGTCGCAGCTACCTCCCGAGACGCTCCAAGCGCTCGCAATCGTCGCCAGCTGCGCGTCCACCGACTCGACCCGCCAGATTCTCAACGGTGTCCTCTTCACCCCGGAGAACGACGGCAACCTCGTCGCCACCGACGGACGCATGCTGGCCAGCTGTCCCGCAGCGGTGCCACCCCAAGAGTTCATCCTGCCGAACCTCGCAGTCAAAGCCCTCGGACACCCGGCCTTTCTGTCCGGCGACACCTCTGTCACCTGGCTCGATGGAAATGATGACGAGACCCGCCGCGTCGCCTTCCGGTGCGGAAATGCCCTGCTGATCGCCAAGATCATCATCGGCCACTACCCCAGATACCGGTCGGTGATTCCCAGACAGGCAAACGAACTCGCAATCATCCCTCACGACCGTCGGCCCGGAGTCATCACCTGGCTGCGTTCCTTGGGTGGGGAAGCCTCGGTCCGTCTGAGCTGGGAAAAGCCAGGTCAGCTCACCCTGCTTCACCGCGATTGCAAGGGGCGCTCCGCTGTCCTCCATGTCCCAGTGGAACTCCATGGCAAGCCACCGATCATTGCCTTCAGGTCGAGCCACCTCGCTGCTGCGCTGGAGATCGGCGGCACCCTCTGCCTCAGTGATGAAATGTCGCCAGCCATCTGCCGCCATCCCAGCGGGAGGCTCTGCGTCATCATGCCCCAGCGACTGACCTTCTCCGGAGTGGGGGAGGGAGAGGAGTCGAACGAGTCTGCCATGGCAGCGTGAAGGATTCCCCGTCGAATTCAGAAGCCATCCCGCCACCCACCGGCTCTATGTGGGGCCGGTGGGTGGAACACTATTTTTGCTCAAACCGAGAATTTTTGACTCAGTCTTCCAAGGGGGGCGAGGAAGAGCGCTCCTGATTTTAATCCAAAGCGTTGGGAGGCCCAAGATCTTTCCTTCGGGTAGCAGGTCTACCAGGCGGTCACAATTAGAGAGAGCCTTGAGGATCTCACCTGCACGCGGCGTTGAACTGGGGATTCGAGCGATCGTTCAGCAAGGCGATCACTCCGCATGTACTCCAATGCTCCGACGGGGAGGCCCGCAGGGCCGCGACGACTGGCAGATCCGGCAAATGGAGGACGGCGAGGGGTCCAGTTCAAAAATCGAAAATCAACAATCCTCAACGGTCAATCTCTCCCGTCTTCGTCCATCCTCCTCCCTCTTCGTCTTGCGTCTTCAAGTCTTGAAGAAACACATACCGCCTAAACCCGCAGAACCAGAACGCTCCCAAGCTGCCATCTGCATCGCGCTCTTCAAAGAATCGACCGAATATTCAAGCCGCTGAAAAAAGTTTCACCTGATGCAATAGGACGCTGAGCGAAGCACGATCAGTTGGTGAAGGGCAACTCGCCCGGTAAGACCGCCTCATCAAAAAATCGTCAACCAATCAATCCCATGAATCGTTCAGCACTAGTCCAATTAGCCCCCAAATCGACCCGTCAGTTTGTGCCACCGGAGCCCAAGCACCTCGGGCTCATCAACCTCGATTTTCATCAGCAATCAACCTTACTACCCAAAGGAGTTTCCGTATACGGTGAGAATGTCCTCCTTCCGTTCGAGCGTCATGCGCCGAGTCAATATGGCTGCTGCGTCTACGTGTCGCTTCCAGACTGCACCCGCACTGTTCCGGTTGTGGTTCTTCGTCCGTGGAGGCAGGTTCCACTGCCATGCGTGTCATCCCAACATCCATTCTGGGAAGAGTCCCTTTCTGGAATTCTTGCGGCCGAAAGGCACTTGCGTTCGACCTCATTTGACTTGAACGGGGCGGTTGCGGCTGCCCGTGCATGGGTGAGGAACGAAAAAGTGGACAATTTTGCGAACAAGCGGGGAAGTCTTGTCTTGGTGGGATCCGACATGATGATCGTCTGTCCACCTGCGGTTCTAGTTCCGCCGCCACCCTCCGCACCAGCCAATGTGATCCCGTTTCGGGTCCCGCAGACGATTGCTTTTGGTGCTGAACGGCTTGAAATCCCGAGTGCGGCAGCCTGAGACGACGGCGTCGACCAGGTCAACCCCCGACACCCGCTCAAAACCAACTCCGCCTCCTTTGATTCATGAACCGATCCATCTCCATTCCAAAAGGGACTGCCTCGATGGGCTGGATGAGCATCTGTGGAATCCTAGATTCCATAGGGCTTGCTGCCGAGCGAGATCTGTGGATGCTAACGCAGTCAACAATCTTTCCTCTACGCATGGACGACTCAGAAGAAATTTCGATGCCTGCACTCTATCGCGGAGAACGCGAGACTTGGGATCTTGCTTACCCTAGGCTTTTTCGGGTGATTGTGCCGATCCTTGAGAAGAAAGTTGGTAGCGGCTCGGGAATTGATCACGAGTTCATTGCAGCAAAGCTTCTTACGGACGAAGTCATGCGAGGGGTTCGAAATCGATCTCCAAAGTCTTTCGAGGCCCTTAAGACCTTTGAAGATCTTGTCCACCTCACCATAAGCATCGCTCAAAAGCGAGGATCGGACGCGATACGAAAATACAAAAGAAAAACCGAGCAGAGATTGCCAGATGATGATGTGCTTAATGCGATACCGGCTCCGGAAGCTTCCGGTCCTGACTATGAGCTCATTCAGTATATCGTGAACAAGCTAGATCTTCCTAAACGCCAGTTACTGACAGATTACTTAGTGCGTTGCATGACCTATGCGGAAATTGTTGAAGCAAGAGGAATACCGATTGGAACAGTGTGCTCATCTATCTTTCGTGGCCTCATGGAATTGCGGAGTAATCCGGAAATTCAAAAACTCCGTTACAACAACTAAAAACATGGAAGACAATCTCATCAACGACGATACAGCTGTGCTGCTTTGCAAGGCGGCGTCCGGCGAATTGGATCCCATGGAGGAGGCCAAGTGGTTGGAATTATGCAGCCAAGAACCGAGACTCAAGGATCTACTGGCGGATATGGTTTCCACCAGTGAAGACCTGAGGAAACGCGTCACACCTAGAGTGGAACCACGCCAGAAAGCTTCAGGCAACCCGCCAGAGCATATTCTCGAAATGCTGGAAGCATCGCGAAAAGAAATTTTTTCACGACCCATTGAGAAGGTCGGATTGATACAGTCGTTCAGCAATTTGCTTGCCAGTGCTTTCTCCTCACCAGCCGCACCTGCATTCGCGGCAGTTGCGCTTATTGCATTAGTTGGAGCCCTCATCCTTCGCCCGAAACCTAACGACAATGTTCTTGTTCTTGGCGGTGATCCTGAAATGCCGCTGGTTTTCAAAAATGCCATGGTCAATTTGGACCTTCCGATCATTTCCCCAGGCTCTGAAACAAGCCTCACCGATCCCGATGTGATTTGGGTGTCTCTTGGGGCAGACCCGGTAGAAGTGAGCATTCTGGACTTGAACGAAACGCCGATTGCCGAAGCAAAGTCAGGAAAGTCCCCAATGGCCTGGGAGACCTTTTCCAGTGGTAGGTCAGAGATCAAACTAAAACCCGGCTCGACCTACTTGGTCGCTTTACGCCAAGGCACAACAAAGTCGCAGCGGGTGGTCAAAATTCGTGAAGATGCCCTGAATCTCGATGAAATCCTGAAGGGCTCCGATCCAATCAAGCTTGCGATGAAGTGGAATGAGGAAGGACGGCCCGAAGACGTGCTCTCACTTACGAACCGCCTCAGTGCCCGTGCAAAAGCCAGCGGATCACAAACGCCCACTGAAATCATTGAACTTCGAGAAAAAGCCTTTGACGCAGCTTCTAAAGCGAAGTCGCCGGCACCGCAGCGATAAATTAGTCTGTCCCTCCCCTAACCACTGAATTCAGGCGGATCCCCCAAACTCCCCAAACCTCCGATGAATCCTGCTAGCCATTTGGCTTATCGGCCTGCTTTACTGTCACTTGCTCTAGCCTTGACTGGAAAACTACCGGCTGCCCAGCACGCCCTTTTGATTGCCATCGAAGATTATTCAAACGTCGCTGGAGTTTATAGCTTGCCGGGTTGCAATGCGGATCTGCAGGCAGTCAGGGAGAGTCTTCAAAAATCATTTGATTTCCCGCCAGAGAATATTCGCACTCTGGTTGATCAAGCTGCAACAAAGGCAAATATCCTCGAAGCAATCAACAATCTTGCGACTCTTGCCAGGCCAGATGATGCAGTGGTGATATATTATTCAGGACATGGAACTCAGGTGCCAGATTATCCAGGAGAGGACGAAACAACGGACAATCTAGACGAAGTATTGGTCACTTATGATTTTGATTTTAATAAAGCCAATGAAACTTGGCTCCGAGACGATCATCTTCAGGCGAGTCTCGCCATGATCAAAACAAAGCGGGTGCTGGTGATACTCGACTCGTGCCATGCTGGGACCGGAACTCGGGGAAGCGCGGTAGCAAAAGGAGTCGACTTCGGCTTCGCCGCCAGCATCGGAGGTGGGCGTCAGGACACAAATCCCTTTGATTTGAAGCAAGGCGATCAGTCGGGCCACATCCTTCTGTCGAGTTGCGCGGCAAATGAAACCGCCGCGATGATTCTTTCGGATGGGAAAAGGCGCTCTCTTTTCACCATGGCCATGTTGAATGTGCTACCAGCGATGAAAGCCAAGCCCTTTGCTGAGATGGAATCCGCCATTCACAAGGAAATGATTCGCTTGGATGCCAAAGGAGAGGCCCAGCAACGACCTCAGTTTCAGCCCATGCCCGCCATAAGCCTCCAGAATTTCCTCAAGCCAAAGCCCGGAGGAGATCAGCTTGCTCAACATGAGAATCTGGATGTTCCAGTCACACCAAGTGACGGCTTGCCATCCGCCTTCGCGCTCGAAGTCAAGACGGAGCAGCCTCTCTTTGTGCCGGGCGAATACCTGGGCATCACTGTTCAATCGGCGGTGGATGGCTTTCTTCGACTCTACTCGATTGACCCACGGGGACAGGTTCGCATCTTTTATCCCAACTTCTTTGAGCGTGTCAATCGCATCCAACGCAACTCCGCCATTTCAATCGGTGGGTTTGATTCGTCTCTACCGCTGCGGGTGCCTGTGGAGGAAGGCATTGGCTGTCTTCTGGCAGTAGTCTCGAAGGAACCCTTTGAAAGCACCGATGAAGTATCCCGAACGAGCCAGCAAAAACCGATGGAAGAGCTTGGCAAAGTCACTTCTTTCCATCGACTCATCCCAAAATCTACCACGCCGGAAAAGCACGCGGATCTTGGCAGCGCGCTAACCTTCTATGAAGTCCGTCTGGCTCGCAAAAGCTCTAACGAGATCATCAAAAGAATCGAAGCCGACGGAAAGATTCTCTTCAATCAATCCTGCCTGCCATTCTTCCCCGAACTGGCGAAACGGCAACAGGCGGAACGCACCAAGTCTGCACAAATCTCGGAAATCGTTCGCGCCCTTCAGTCCCCACAACTTCGCAACCTCCGATTCTTGGTCGGTGGTAACTCCTCTAAGGCCATCGAGTTGCTTCAAAACGAACTCACATCCGCTGGAATACCACCCGAGCGAATCCAGCCCGCTGCAAAAAACACACAGGAACAGGATCCACCCCCAGCGGTTGAGGGAGATATCATTGAACTTCGGCTAAGTAAATGACCCTGTATGAGACGCACGATGAAAAATAACCAGAGAAAGTCCCGGTCAACTCTGCCGCTTATCTGGAATGCGCCCTGCTTTTGGAAGGAAGCCTTACTGCCATGTCGCGTCACTCAAAAGCTCCACAAAACCATGATGTTGCACCTATTGACCGCCATCTTCGCTTTCGTCGCCACGACATCGGTTTCACTCGCAGCAGGGAGGGTCGCGCTGGTTATTGGGAATGATCGATATCTACATGCAAAGCCCCTCACGAGCTGTAAAAACGACGCGGACGATGTTGCTAGTGCACTGCGTAGTGTCGGGTTCGAAGTGCAGCTAGAGAAGGACGTGAAGGCTGCGGATTTTGCAAGGTCTTTTGAGGAATTCATAAACCGTTCTAAAGATGCCAATGCCGTTCTTTTCTATTTTGCAGGGCATGGCATAGAGAGCCGTGGGATCGGCGATAACTTTCTTCTGCCTATTGACTGTCTTCTCGAAAAGGAGACAGATCTGAAAATGCAGGCCTATTCGGTCAAGCAGATCCTCGCCGACCTTTCGGAGCTGCGAGCACCTGTCCGGATTGTTGTTCTGGACTCCTGTCGCAATAACCCACTGCAGAACCAAGCGTGGGCTGCCAATGTCGGGACGGGTCTTGGAAATATTGAGGTCAACCAAAGGAAAGACCCGCCGATGGTCGTGTATTCTGCGTCACCCGGAATGGCGGCGAAAGACCAACTGAGAGCAGGCGACCGGAATAGTCCATTCGCAGCGGAGTTCGTCCGAGTCCTCAATCAAAGTGGGATCAACGCGTGGGACACATTTGTCAAGGTTACAGCAGAAGTGAAGCGGACTACGGAAAAGGATGGGATGCAAGAACCCAAGGTGGTTTTCAATGCCAGTTCGGATGTTTACTCCCAGTTCATTTTCCGCTCTTCGATAATTGGCTCGGACGAAGACTATTTGAAATATGCGGGAAAAATGAACGGGGAAGTCAAGTCCGTGACAGTCGCCGAGGGCATGACCATCCCATTTTGTTGGTGTCCTCCGGGTTACTACATCATGGGCAGTCCCGAAAGCGAGAAGGAGGAGTTGAAGAAGCTGGATGAGACCATGAAAATCGATGCTGCGGATGAATTACCCCACAAGGTGGAATTCAAACGGGGCTTTTGGGTCGCACAAACAGAACTGACCCAGCGGCAGTGGAGTGCCCTCATGCACAGCACTATCGTTGAGGAAGCACGCCAGGCACTGATAGATGATACGCGTTACCAATTGGGCGATGGAAATGAGATGACCATCCGTGAATTACTCCCACGCAAACGAGACATCGATCCTATGGGAATCGTTCCATTGATCGATGATCAGGCTCCTATGTATTGGGTCAGCCATAAGGGTGCAAGCGAGTGGTGCATACGCGCCAACGATCACGCCAAAATCAAGGGCTGGACGATCGCTCTCCCTTCGGAGGCTCAGTGGGAGTATGCTTGCAGGGCCGGGAGTCCGAACATGAGCTACGACGGGAACTTTGAGCCAGATCCCAAAAAGAAAGAGACTGCTCTTATCGACCAAATCGCATGGTATCAGGGCAATAGCCACGAAGGTTTCCCAAAATCTTACTCTGAAGACTGGAAGGCCGGGCCACAAATCGTGGGTAGGAAGAGGCCGAACAAGTGGGGATTGCACGATATGATTGGCAACACCTGGGAATGGTGCGCGGATTGGCACGCCCCTTACGACACGGTAACGGTGCAAGATCCGAAGGGGCCGAGAGCGGGTTCCATGCGCGTTCGCAGGGGAGGGTCTTGGATCTCCAAGCTCGGTCAATGCCGTGCGGCTTACCGCGGGCGCAGCCCCGAAGGCTTCCGTTTCTCCGACTTGGGATTCAGACCTGCGATCATTCCAAATGATGTTGCAACCACCCCAGCTCCATCATCAGGCAAAGAAATCCAAAAATAAACAGAAGTGACGCAATAAAAATCCTAGATTCATACGATAAACAGGTAAGCACAACGCCATCAGAACCACTCCAACCTCAATCCACTAAAATCATGCACGAGTATCATCCGAACGATCTGAACCCCTTTCTTGCCACGGATTCCCATCTGCATCCACCAGGGCTGGATACACACATGCAGACGAACCTTGATCCCGGCCTCGATCTCAATCATCTGCTTGCGAAACTCATGCCTGAGCAATACGGCATCACTGATACCCACTCCGCAGATCGTGGCTTCGCTCACCCAAATCATGGCGCGATACAGGAGCAGTCAGCCGACGTGGCTCATGGTGGCTCGCAACACGACATTCTTGATCGCTTTGTCGATTCTGCACATGACTTGTTCACGGATAAATTTGGAGCGACAGACTTCACCCCGAGTGCAGCGGGCGAGCCTGCTCACCTGGTTCGTCATGTAGAGCATGATGGCTCTACCTTGGGAGATTTTGTCAATGCCGGTGTATCGGCAGCGATCTTGGATGCCACAGGCATCGCTCCGCTCGCCCCAGTAGGCGGATACATTGCCGAAAAATTAACTGATGCCGCTTGGGATGCCATCATGAAATCCATTTAGAAAGAAAGACTATGACACTATCTAACAAACCAAAAATTGACCTGCAAAGCATTGCGGGCGTGATGAGTCACCTGACAAATCTGGAAAGTAACGATCTCCAGCAAGCCAAGGATGAGAAATTCCTCGAACAGACTACTCTAGTCGGCCTGGGGATTTTCCGACTTGTCGTCATGGGCGAGATCAAGAAGGGCAAGTCGAGCTTCATCAACGCGCTTTGCGAGGTGGAGAATCTTGTTCCCTGTGCAGCCGAAGTTGCAACCTCCACGGTCTTCAAGATTCGCTATGGAAAGGCTCTTCGCTACACTGTCTTTTTCCAGACCGAGCCCCAGGAAGCCACCAAGAAAGAAGTCATTGACTCTAGCCGGATCGCGGAGTTCGGGACTGAAACAGGGAATCCTGGGAACATCAAAAAAGTGGACTTCATCTCCATCGAAGTCCCTTCTCCCGTCTTGGCATCGGGCTTGATCATTGTGGACACCCCTGGCGTTGGTGGGGTTTTCAAGGGCCATCGCGAGATCACCCTGCGCCACGCTCCGCGGGCGGATGCCATTTTCTTTATTACAGATTGCTCGGAAAGCCCCCTCGGTAAGGAGGAAATCGATTTCCTAAACGACCTGAAGCGGATAACGACGAAAATCTTTTTCATTCAAACAAAGTCCGATCTGGTGGAAGAGAGTGAAGCGCAAATTCGCAAGAAAAATAACATTGCGAAACTTGTCGGGCAACTGGGTCTAGTGGAGGATGAAATCGTATATTTCATCGTCAGTTCCTATCTAAAGGCAAAGGCGCTTCAAACCGGTAACTCAAAATATTGTGAATACAGCGGTTTCCCCACGCTGATGAACTTCTACAATGACGAACTCAAGGGTTCCCTTGATCGAAGTATCGCTGAGGTCGCGGTAGATCGATCACAGACGAAATTACAGCTTCTTGTTCCAGAGATTCAATGGCGACGCAAAATCGTCGATGCCGATAATGAAGAGAAGCGACGTGTTTTGAACACCGAATTGGAAGACTACCGCAACACAATGAAGGAGTGGGTGGATCAGAAGATTCCGTCTTTCATCAATAATTTCAATTATGGTGTGACTTCATCAATTGATAGCGTCAGAAACTCGATTGCGGCGGAACTATCGCCAAACGGCAGCCTTTCTCGTGAAGCTCAAGCCCAACTTGCTCAATCGGACGACGTCGATTACATCTATGATTCTGTCGATTCCCTATTTTCTGACTCGCATTATGAGGCCACGATTATTTTGAACAGGTATTTGCAAGACCTCGAAGAGGACTTGCGCGATCAGCTTTGCATCTTGGAAGAGCAAGTCAGTTCTGGTCTTGCTGACTATGCTCGTGATGATGGGGCGCAACAAATTGTGGGACGAGGAAGAGTGGAGTTGGAATTCACTGGATCTGCTGCTTTGGATCGACTCAGAAAAAAGCCAGCAAAAAGCTCCGTTCTTGGTCGCGTGGGCACATACATCAGAGGGACAGTGACTGGAGGATTCGTGGGAAAAATTGCTGCCGGCATCGCAGCATTTTTTACAGGGGGAGCGGCAATTCCTCTGATCTGTGTGACAAGCGGAAGTTTCTTCGGTGGAGCCAAGGCTCTGAGAGAGCAGAAGCGGAGTGAGGCAGAGGCTGCCCGTAGCCATGTGAAGCAGGCATTGGATCAGATTCTCGCATCAACCTATCAACAAGCTGCCGCTGAGTTATCCAAGACCAGTCTTCATCTGCAACGCCAAGCTGCAGCCGCTGTTACCGGCATCAAAACCCGAATCAATCAAACCCTTGAAAGTCGTGCGAAGAGCCTTTCAGAGCGCAAAGGAGCCACGGAGGTCGAGATTGCCGAAAAGGCGCGAGTCCAGAAGAACTTGGAAGACAAGGCAGGCAAGATCGCCCTGGCACTGGAGCATTTTGCCAAGCTTATCAACGAGAGCAAGTAAGGCCATGATTCCGGAATACGACCAACAACTCATTGAGTTCCTAAAGCGTTGCTCGGCTTGCTTCAGGCGATGGCCGAGCCTTGCGGAGTCTGCCGATTCCCTGGATCAGCTCGCCGCGACCGCACCGGCACCGTTCAAGGTTGCCATTGTCGGACGGATGAAGGCGGGCAAATCCACCTTGATCAACAGCCTGATCGGTGAGCCTCTGGCCATCACTGGCACCGAGGAAGCCACGGCTACACTCAATGTCATTAGCTATGGCACCAGCGAGCAATCCCGTTGCTTTATTGCCAAATGGAAGGATGGAACAAGCACCGAGTATCCCATCGAGCAATTGCAGAAGGACTGGTCGGGGGAATCTGCCGAAGTCATTGAACTGATTTCCCGGCTGGAGTACCTCCAACTCTTCTCGCCCAGCGAGAAACTCCGTTCCATCGAGATCATCGACACCCCAGGCACTGGCAGTGCCGTCAAGGCGCATGAAGCAGTAACCCGTGATTTCCTCCGTCCTGAGTCCATCGAGAGTTCCCGTGAGCAAGGTCAACGAGCCGATGCCATCATCTATGTGATTTCATCCGCCGGGCGAGAAGCGGATCAGGAGGTTCTAGACCTGTTCGGCGGAGGACGGTTTAGCTCTGCCGGGCCTTACAATAGCATTTGTGTTTTCCATAAATGGGATGCTTGTGCAAAAGCCCTTGGTTCTGCAGAAAAGGACTCTCTATCACTGGCCACAAGCCTTTCAGAGCAACTTTATGAGCAGATGAAAGACAAGTTTCTCTCAGTGCTGCCGGTAAGTGCGCCGCTCGCTTTGGCTTCACGCCACGCTCCGGATCGATTCTTTGACGAAATCGTGAAACTTTGGGAAACAAGTGACGCTCAAACATTCAGCAAAATAGACGACTCCAGAGAATGGGACGAGGAACCGGGAAGGAAAGCCGTTCGCTCCATCTACAATAGCCTGCCTCAGACATGCTTTTTCCGGTTGGTTCACTTCTTAGTAAAGAATCCTGCGCGGAGTGGTATCGAGGCACGGCAAATGTGTCTAAATCTCAGTCTGATTTCCACTTTGGAAGAGGCACTCCAACGGAATTTCTTCGCCAACGCAATGGTCATCAAGCAATGCCAGCTTCTTCGCAAGGCAAGTGCGGTGATCGAATCGGGCTTTCGCCGTATGATCATCTTCGCTAGTGATCTTCGCGATGATGCTCAGCTTGCTGCCAAAGCGGCAAAGCGTCTCAACGACCCGGATCTGGCCGCATGGGCCGAGAGGATGGTCACGCGCTTGGGGAATGATGCAGTCCGACTTGATGAACAAATATTGACTCTTTCAAAAGAGTGGGAGGGATACCGTTGGCGCTTGGAACTCCTTCAACAGGATCTCCGCGTGCTTCGCAGCCTGTATCATGAAGATTCCATTTTCGATATAGAACACCACGATGCGATTCGGCGCGTATGCCGCAGCGCGGGATCGGACGCTCCAGCCGAAGAGGTCATTGACGAGATGAATCGCCATTATCGCAGCGCGGTGCGGAGGATGATCGAAAAGGAGGATCAGGACATGATGGCTCACCTGATTTCCCGACTTCAACAAGCCTATCAGAATCTCAAGAACCATGGATCAAACTAGCAATAGAAATCTTGCCCGCACCATCGGCATCGACTTCGGCACCCACAAGACACTCGTGGCACGCTGGGACGAGTCGATCTCCCGCCCTGTTCTCGTTCGCCTGCGCCCGGCTCATGGCGATGATATGCCGAGTTCCGTTCATGTGAACCAAGAGGGTAAATTCAATTTTGGCGATGAAGCGGACCGTCTGGGAGCACTTGATCCCGATGGCTACCAGCGGGCCTTCAAGCGCGACCTGGGAATTGATGCCGCCCCATACTTGCTGCATACCCACGAGTTCAGCGCCGCCGACCTTTCCCGCGAGTATCTGCGCTGGATTAAGAACATCGTGGAAACCGAATGCCTTCACGATACCGTTGAGCACGCGGTATTCACCGTTCCAGCCACCTGGCTTCCGGCAGCCAGAGAGGCATTGCGTCAAGCCGCCAACGATGCGGGCTTTGCTAGTCTGGATCTGGTCGATGAGCCAGTTGCCGCTGGCATGGCATTTCTCCACTCACGCCGGGATCTTTGGTCCGAGGGTGCCCTGATGGTCTTTGATTGGGGAGCTGGCACGCTGGACCTTGCCGTGCTGACTTTGGAGAATGGCCAGCCACGCGCCATCCCGGATCTCATCGGCGGCAAACCGGGCTTGGGCGGCGAAGACATCGACCGTCATCTGGTCCAAAGCGTCAACAAGCGCCTTGTGCAGCTCAAGTTACCAAAATTGGAGCGCCGCCCTCCGGAAGACCTTGAACAAGTCCGGCGAGCCGTCACCGAGTGGAAGATCCGGCATTCAGCAAAACCGGATGAAGTCTGGCTACTACCCGCTTTCGCAAATTCCACAGATGCCACAGAAATGAAGTGGACCAGTGCTGAGGTGGCAGAGCGTATCGAAGAGAAAATCAAAGAGGCAATCGATGTCGCTGAGCAAATACTGCAACGATCTGAAGAGAAGCAACTGTCCCTCAAGGGTATTCTCTTGGTGGGAGGTTCGAGTCAATTTGTCTCACTAAAAAACATGCTGGAAGCTCGGTTACCAGAGTTAAGCATTTTCACATGGGATCAAAGAATTTGTGCTGTAGCTGTCGGTGCCGCTTATGGTGCGTGTGGGGTGAAATTGCCTTCAACCGAGGCTGTTACTGGCGGAATCCCTGCAAGTGTGGACAATGAGCCTCCGCTTAACATGGTTCTAATCCCTGCTGGAGACTTTGTGATGGGGCACACCAGTGGTGATAACGAGGAGAGTGCTCCTCCGCATACCGTGCTTGTTAGCGCATTCTGCATGGGGAAGTATGAAGTTACCAAAGCCATGTGGGACGAGGTGCTTTTCTGGGGTCGTGCAAATGGTTACGCGGATTTAGAATCGGGTGGAGGTAAAGCAAGTGATCATCCCGTCGTTGATGTTTCTTGGTATGACGCGGTGAAGTGGTGTAATGCCCGGAGTGAAAAGGAAGGACTAACACCAGTATACACGGCTGAGTGTAAGGTTTTTAAATCAGGGAAAAGCGATAAAGTAGATTGTGACTGGAACGCAAATGGTTACCGTTTGCCCTCAGAGGCGGAGTGGGAGAAAGCTGCTCGTGGGGGATTGAGTGGCAAGCGCTTCCCGTGGGGCAATGATACGATTAAGCACAGTCAAGCGAATTACCTAAGCAATTGGTCGGTGGGATTCAGATATGACCTGAACAATCCCAATAGAAGTGACTATTACCATTCGGATTACAATACAGCTCATACGCCATTCACGTCACCCGTAGGAAGTTTTGCAGCAAATTTATACGGCTTGTACGATATGGCAGGGAATGTTTGGGAGTGGTGCTGGGATTGGCACGGAGCATATTTTAATGGAGCAGCCGATCCACGGGGCGCTGCATGGGGCACGAAGCGGGTGCTCCGGGGCGGCAGTTGGAAAGACTTAGCGGACGGCTGCCGAGCGGCGAACCGCTATGGCGACTCCCCTACGATCACGGGCATCCATCTCGGGTTCCGGGTTGCCCGCAGTTTAGTCCCCTCATCATCGAAATAGAGTAGCAGAAATCACACCTGATGAACAAACCGTCCAACACCATCGGCATTGACTTCGGCACCCACAAGACACTCGTCGCCCGCTGGGACGAGTCCATTTCACGCCCTGTCCTCGTCCGCCTTCGCCCGGCTCATGGGGATGACATGCCGAGCTCCGTCCACGTGGGTCGCGATGGCAAATTCAGCTTCGGAGACGAGGCGGACCGCCTGGGATTACTTGATCCCGATGGCTACCAGCGTGCCTTCAAGCGCGACCTTGCCAACGATGACGCACCCTACCTGCTCCACTCTCACGAGTTCACCGCTGCCGACCTTTGTCGAGAGTATCTGTGCTGGATCAAGAACATCGTGGAAACCGAGTGCCTGCATGACACGGTGGAACATGCGGTCTTCACCGTGCCGGCTTCATGGCTTGCCGGTGCGCGTGAGGCTCTGCGCAAGGCCGCCACGGACGCGGGCTTTGCCAGTCTAGAACTGGTGGATGAACCCGTTGCAGCCGGCATGGCATTCCTCCACTCTCGCCGGGATCTTTGGTCCGAGGGTGCCCTGATGGTCTTCGATTGGGGTGCTGGCACGCTGGACCTCGCCGTATTGACCTTGGAGAATGGCCAACCACGCGCCATCCCGGATCTCATCGGCGGCAAGCCGGGTTTGGGCGGAGAAGACATTGACCGCCACCTTGTGCAAAGCGTCAACAAGCGACTTGTGCAGCTTAAGTTACCCAAATTGGAGCGCCGCCCGCCGGAAGACCTCGAGAATGTCAGACGAGCCGTGACGGAATGGAAAATTCGCCACTCCGCAAAGCCCGATGCCGTTTGGCAACTACCTCCTACCTTTGCTGATTTCACTGATACCGTAGATATGCAGTGGACCAGTCATGAGGTCGCAGAACGTATCGATGAGAAAATAAAAGAAGCAATCGATGTCGCGAGTCGACTCCTACAACGGGCGGAAGAGAAGAAATTGACCCCGCAGGGAATTCTTCTTGTGGGTGGCTCCAGTCAGTTCGCCTCACTCAAGCTGATGCTAGAGTCCCGGTTTCCAGAGTCGAAGATATTCACATGGGATCAAAGAATTAGCGCCGTGGCAATCGGTGCTACTTATAGTGCTTGTGGGGCGATGGCTTCCTCAGCCATGTTTCTGTCTGACAGAGCTCCAGAAAGATTATGTAGCCCAATACCGACTGACCTTGTGTTGATTCCCTCTGGTTGGTTCAAGATGGGGCGCACGAATAGCGACCTCGATAAGAACGAAGATGCGCCACCGATTAGCGTGAATGTGAGTGAATTTCACATGGGCAAATGCGCAGTCACGAGAGCCTTATGGGACGAAGTTTGGAACTGGGGGTTATCGAACGGTTATACGGATCTTTGCGAAGCAGCAGGTAAGGCTGCGGATCACCCCGTTCAAAGCGTGACCTGGTGGGATGCTGTGAAGTGGTGCAATGCACTGAGTGAAATGGAAGGTCTGACGCCCGTCTATACCAATGAGGGAGCGACTTACAAAGCAGGACAAAGCAATGATTTGGCATGCGACTGGAATGCAAACGGTTATCGCTTGCCAACGGAGGCAGAGTGGGAAAAGGCGGCACGGGGTGGAATAGTTCGTCGCCGCCGTTTCCCTTGGGGAGATACGATCAGCCACAAAGAGGCAAACTTCCGCAATCATGGAGCAGAACTATATGCGACAGGATCATCAGGATTCCACCCCGGTTATAATTTTGCTTCAAAAGCTTACACATCCCCAGTTGGCAGTTTTGCATCAAACGATTTCGGGCTGTACGACATGGCAGGTAATGTATGGGAATGGTGCTGGGATCGGTATGGAAAATCTTCGTACGCAGACGGATTAACGGATCCTAGGGGCGCTGCATCAGGCGCGACACGGGTCTTCAGAGGTGGCAGTTGGAGCAGTAGCGCTCGCTACTGCCGCTCCGCAAACCGCGACAGCAGCAATCCAAGTAGCATGAACGGGAGCATCGGATTCCGTTTAGTCCGCAGTTCAGTCTCATAGCCAGCAGCAACAATGTGGAATAGGAAACAAATATTTGAGCAAAAGGGCGTAGAGGCTAGCAGCCTAGGCGCATCTCGTTTAGATCCGAAAAAGAACCGAGGCATTGGGAGAGGACTTCTATTTAATCACTGTGAAAAATAATCTTAACACCATCGGCATCGACTTCGGCACCCACAAGACACTTGTCGCCCGCTGGGACGAGTCGATCTCCCGTCCTGTTCTTGTCCGTCTACGCCCGGCTCACGGCGATGACATGCCCAGTTCCGTCCATGTGGATCGCGACGGGAAAATGAGTTTCGGCGATGAAGCGGATCGCCTTGGGGCACTCGATCCCGATGGTTACCAGCGAGCATTCAAGCGTGACCTGGGCATTGATGCCGCGCCCTACCTGCTCCACACCCATGAGTTCACGGCCGCCGACCTTTCCCGCGAGTATCTACGCTGGATCAAGAACATTGTGGAAACGGAGTGCCTGCATGACACGATTGGCCACGCAGTTTTCACTGTGCCAGCCACCTGGCTTCCGGGAGCCAGGGAGGCCCTTCGCAAGACAGCAACTGATGCGGGCTTTGCCAGTTTGGATCTAGTCGATGAACCAGTGGCCGCAGGCATGGCTTTTCTCCACTCCCGCAGGGATCTATGGCCCGAGGGTGCGCTGATGGTCTTCGATTGGGGAGCAGGCACCCTCGACCTTGCCGTATTGACCTTGGAGAATGGCCAGCCCCGTGCCATCCCCGATCTCATCGACGGCAAGTCGAACTTGGGCGGAGAAGACATTGATCGTCATCTGGTGCAAAGCGTCAACAAACGCTTGATACAGCTCGGGCTGACCAAACTGGAAAGACGCCCGCCGGAAGACCTTGAACAAGTCCGTCGTTCCGTCACCGAGTGGAAAGTCAGGCATTCCGCGAAGCCAGATGAAGTTTGGCAACTACCCGCTTTCGCTGGTTCTACGGATGCAGCGGAAATGAAATGGACCAGTGCGGAAGTGGCAGAGCGTATCGAAGAAAAAATCAAAGAAGCTATTGATTTCTCGGGCAAAATGCTGGAAAGGGCGGTAGAAAAGCGGTTCATCCCAAAAGGACTTCTGCTAGTGGGTGGCTCCAGTCAGTTCCCTAAAGTCAAGTTGATGTTTGAGTCTCGATTTCCCGATTTGAAGATTTTCACATGGGATCAAAGAATCAGCGCCGTGGCGATAGGTGCAGCTTACGAGGCAAGTGGTGCCGAGAGCGTTGAAGCTGACAACCCAGAGAAAGAAGCTAATATTGGGCAACGAGGACTTTCATATCTTCCATGTCAACTGGGAGGTAAATTTATGGGAAAGATTATGGAAACGGTGAAAAGTAATTTAACTTCACAGTTTATTGCCAGCTTAGGTTTCACCGAGAACGACATTACTCATCAAATTTGTCCCGACTGTGGATTTCAGCTAGTCCCCAAAACCTCCACCAAGTGTCCAAAATGTGGCTGTCCACGAGCTTTTATGAACCATTAAAATACAAAAAATATGCCACTCATCACCTGTCCAGATTGTTCCCATTATCCGGTCTCAGACCGCGCCGAAACGTGTCCGCAATGCGGTTGCCCGCTCAAAGCCCATCCAGCACCCGCCTCTAGTTCGGAAGCGGCTACTAGTCGCGTCAGCATTTCAGGTCGTGGTAAATATAGCACGATTGCCGAAGCTCTCGAAAATTCGTGTGATGGAGATGAGCTAATCCTAGAAAGCGGAACATTTCAAGAAGCTCTTGTGGTTTCAAAAAGCGTCACGATTCGTTCCCGTCTCTCGGATTCTACTGCATTGATTACAGCGATCTCTGATAATGTAATAACGGTCAAAGAAGATATTAAGTTGGTATTGATCGATATAAGAATACGCGCAAATAATGCAGAATGCCATTACGATGAAAATGGAAATGCTATATACGGTAGCAATTTTTCGCTGAATGCGTCCAACTGTAACATTGAGGGGCAAGTCAGATCGCATGATTCTCATCTGTGTTTTCAAAAATGCAAATTTGCAGGCATTCCTGTTCTTGATGGCGACGGTGAGAAAGTCACCCCACGCGGTATTCAGGTCAATGGAGGTAGTCTCCGCATCTCAAGATGCAGATTTAGTGGTCATTCCGATTCGATATACACATGGCAAGCAAATACCAATATTGAGCATGTAGAAATTAGTGAGTCGAGTTATGGAGTAAAATCCTATCATGGTGAATTAAGCATTTTAGAACTAATAATAGATAAGTGTAAATGTGGAATCGAGGCTGATTCGATTGTGGGACATGCAAATATATCTGGCTGCCGGATTGAAGGTTCAGGAACTACTGGAATATCTGCATCCCATTGCAAGTTAATGCTTAGGGATGTTCATATTTCGGCATTTCATGAGGGGATTGAAGCTTATAGTTCGGAACTAAATGCAACCTCCTGCGTTATAAATGGAGATAAAGCTATTGGCTTCCCCGAAGGCATTGTATTAAGTGACTCAAAAGCAATTTTATCAAACTGTACAATAATGCTCAATCACTGTGGAGTCTACTGTCGGAAGGAGAGCAGCATAAGAGAAATAGATTGTAGGTTTTCAAACAATGACACCGACATCAAACATCAATGAATAATCATTAAATAGTGTTTCTTATGCCACTCATCACCTGCCCAGAATGTTCCCATTACCCGGTCTCAGACCGTGCAGACTCATGCCCTCAATGCGGGTGCCCGATTGCGAAAGAGCAAGTCGACGAATTGAAGGATTTGCGGGAAAAGCTTACCGGGTGGGGTGCATACTTATCCGGGGATCTTACCTTGGTGATAAGGGATCCATTTTATGTAAATGATATAGTCGAAGTATCGATGTCTCAACAAATATCGAAAATCCAAATCAACTCAGATATCTTTCACGATGAAGATTTTACACCCGTATCAAAGATGAATTCTGTCCAAATAGTCTCATTTTTCTCTTGTGAGCATATTACTGATCGCACCTTAGATGTGCTTTCTAAAATGACGCAAATTGAAACTATTTCTTTGTCGTTTTGTCACTCTGAGTATCTCACTCATGATGCCATATGCCGCCTATCGACTCTTCCGAACCTGAGAGAACTTACTTTACCCTGTGCAATGCGCACACGGGTGCGAGATCGAAACAACATTCTCAGGATGTGGAAGCTTTATGAGTTTTTTGAACGTAAAAATCGGTTTATACGAATTGATCCATCCTTGGCAGAATTCAAAGAGCTTGTAAGAACCTTTAACTATTAATTATAAATCTCCTTATGATCTCTCTACGATGCAAAGTGTTTTTTCTGCCTAATTGAAAATCTCGCATTTAGACAGACTTGCGGCACTTAAAGAAGTTACGATATAATGAACCAAACAATCGACAATCCTCGTTCCGAAAATGTTTTGTGCCCTTCTAGAGTAATCGGCATCGACTTTGGTACCCACAAGACTCTCGTGGCCCGCTGGGATGAGTCGATCTCCCGTCCTGTTCTTGTCCGCTTGCGCCCGGCTCATGGCGATGACATGCCCAGTTCCGTCCATGTGGACCAAGAGGGTAAATTCAACTATGGCGATGAGGCGGATCGATTGGGAGCACTCGATCCCGATGGCTACCAGCGGGCTTTCAAGCGCGACCTCGGCATTGATGCCGCGCCCTACTTGCTGCATACTCACGAATTCACCGCAGCCGATCTTTCTCGCGAGTATCTGCGCTGGATCAAGAACATCGTGGAAACAGAATGCCTTCACGACACTGTCGAGCACGCGGTATTCACCGTTCCCTCGACCTGGCTTCCGAGTGCCCGAGAGGCACTTCGGCAAGCCGCCAGTGATGCTGGCTTTGCCAGTTTGGATCTGATGGATGAACCAGTGGCCGCCGGGATGGCATTTCTCCACTCACGCCGGGATCTATGGTCCGAGGGTGCGCTGATGGTCTTCGATTGGGGTGCAGGCACACTCGACCTTGCCGTACTGACCTTGGAGAATGGCCAGCCACGCGCTATCCCGGATCTTATCGGCGGCAAGCCAAGCTTGGGTGGGGAAGACATCGACCGCCATCTGGTGCAAAGCGTCAACAAGCGCCTCATGCATCTCGGCCTGACCAAACTGGAACGACGCCCACCAGAAGATCTAGAACAAGTTCGGCGCGCCGTCACCGACTGGAAGATCAGGCACTCCGCGAAGCCAAATGAAGTATGGCGACTGCCAGCGTTCGCCGATGCCACGGATGCAACCGAAATGAATTGGACGAGTGTTGAAATTGCTTCCCGCATTGAGGAGATCATCAAGGAAGCCGTTGATGCTGCGGAGGAGATGCTTAAGAAGGCTTCAGCAAGAAACATGGCTCCCAAGGGAATCCTGCTCGTGGGGGGCTCCAGCCAATTTCCCTCACTCAGTGCAATGCTGGAATCCCGCTTTCCAGGTTTATCGGTGTTCACTTGGGATCAAAGAATCAGCGCCGTAGCAATGGGAGCTGTTCACAGTGCATTCGGCGAAATCAAAGAACAAAAAACAAACAAACAACAAATGAATCGTGATCCCTATGAGGTCTTTCAAGAGCGAAGTCACCATTTGCTCAAGATACTCGGTCAGACAGAAGTTTCCCTCCAGGAGATTGACATGCACAGTTCGATAGCTTCTCTCAAGAAGCTGACGGAACGACTGAAGTCCGAACGTTTCAAGGTCATTGTCTTGGGCGAATTCAAGCGAGGCAAGAGCACCTTGATCAACTCCTTGCTTGGCCGCGAGATTCTTCCGGCATTTGCAACTCCATGCACGGCGATCATCAATGAGCTAAAATGGGGACCAGAGCCGAAGGCCGTTCTTCACTTCAAAAGTCCTCTGCCTGAGAAGTTGCCAAAGGGGCTCCCGCAGGAGGCCTTGGATCATCTGAAGAAGTTCCAAGGAAGCGAAGTGCCGCCACTTTCCATAGAGATTGAGCAGTTGGAGCGCTACGTCTCGATCCCAGATCCTTCCAAAGATCAGGCTGCGTCCATTTCCGAAACTCCATACGACCACGCGGAAATCTTCTGGCCGCTGGACCTGCTCAAGAATTCCGTGGAGATCATCGATTCGCCCGGGCTCAACGAACACGGGAGCCGGACGAGGATTACAATGGATTACCTAAGCCGCATCGATGCGGTGATGTTCGTGTTTTCGGTTCATGCGATGGCAAGTCAGTCGGAATTGAATGTCATCGATCATGATGTCCGAGGTGCGGGGCATGAATACCTTTTCTTTGTCTGTAACCGATTCGACGAGATCAGGAAGCAGGCGGATCGGGATCGGGTAACGCAATACTCGTATGAGCAATTGTCCCCGAGAACCGCATTTGGTAAAGAGGGGGTCTATTTTGTCTCGGCTCTGGATGCTGTGATCGGGCGTGAGGAGAATAACCCGGCACTGGTCGAGCGTTCAAAGATTCCGGTTCTGGAGAGTCGATTGGCAAGCTTTCTGGTCTATGAGCGAGGGGTGATCAAACTACTGCAACCTGCGAGGCAATTGGAACAGACACTCGCTGTCGCATTGGGTGAGACCATCCCCAATCAGCGACGCATGCTGCAACAGGACTTGGCGGAGTTGCAGCGCAAGTCTGACGAGGCAGGTCCAAAATTAGCCGAGACCGTGCGCCTGCGTGAGAATCTGGTGGAACGACTGAACCGAGCCAGGCAGCGGATCAGGGATTCCGTTCGCGACTCTGCGTCCATCCATCTGCGCTCTGTGGCGGATCAAGTGCCCGGTTGGGCTAAAGAACTTAATCTGGATCAACGAATCAACGCGCTCAAGGTTTGGGCGATCGAAGCACAGGTCGAGGCCGTGGCAGCAGCCGTTTTTGCCGGAGTTTCTCCCATGATCGAACAGGCGACCGTCGAATGGCGAGAAACACGATTGCGGAGTTTGATCGAAGACGCTCTGGCTGACTTCAACGATACCGCGGAGATTTCAGTAGGGGAGTTCATGAGTAAGCTGGATCACATTCGAGCTGGTCTTGCGGGCCTCAGCGGTAGTGTGGAGGTGTCCGGATCACGCATTAGCTCCGCAGAGAGAGTGCTTTCTGGCGTCGGGGGACTAGTCCTTGGAGGAGCCGGAGCCGCGATTGAGGGAGCCGCCATGGGCTACCAAGGCATGCTCAAAGGAGTGGTGACTTCCGTTGCCATCTCCGTAGGAGCCATTGCCATTCTTCACCTGAATCCCATCACAATCGTGCCAGCCCTGCTGGCAATGGGCCTGCTGCGAACCGCTGGTCAGGGCGATGCCTTGACCAACAAAGTGAAGACCGAGGCCGGACGCGAGATCGCCAAGGCGCTTCTTGCCCAAAGTTCCGATCAGGCCGAGTCGATTGCCGATGCGGTTTACAGCGCCACAGAGAAGCTCGTTGAATCCGTCAGTGACGCATTGGATGAGCAAATTGAGGCAGTCCGTGAACAAATCGAAGCCGTGCTCCAACTCAAAAAGGCCGGTGAAATGGAGGTTGAAAAGCGGCACGGGGAACTGAATTCATCCGAGAAGAATCTTCAGGCACTTGGCAGTGAACTGAACCAGTTTATTCAGAGTCTATCACGAACAGCTAATGAAGGCGATTCTATTCTGAAATAGCCCAAATAAAAGTCAGTAATCGAGGTAACATCAGTAATGATTAAATCGGACGAGTATGGCAAGCGATAAATTATCCAAATTAACTGAGACGTTCAAAGGCTTTCTCTCGAAAGCAAAAGGAGCGTCAAACGACGCTGCCAATACAGTGGCCAGCAAAGCCACAGAAATTTACAAATCTGTCTCCGGTAAAGTCGTTAAAGCAAGGACAGCTACCGTTGAAACGATGTCATATAAAGTGGTGGGAAATGCCCCGACCTCTGTAGACCCATTAATACGCCCACCAATGCCGCAGGACGCGCCATGGAAGAATATATCGCCATTATCTGGTCATCCCCTGTCAAAAGAACTGGATGTAAAAGGCCGCTTAGAAAGAATTGATCAATTGATCAAAAAGTATCATCTAGCAACGGATCCTAACTGCCCGCTGTTCCAAGATGCACGTGAGCGGATTTCACTCCGCGAACGTGAAAGCCGTCTGTTTTTGGGCGTGGTCGGCGAGTTTTCAAGCGGCAAAAGCACTCTGATCAATGCTCTGATAAGAGACAATCTTCTAAGAACCGACATCGAACAAGGAACCACAGCGGCTGCAACATTGATCTATTACGGCACTAAGCTTTCGGTTGAGATTCGGCACCGTAAGAAACATTTTCTTCTCGAATCTGCCAAGTCTGTCTTTAGTACGGCAGATACAGTATCAGACCTATTCCGCAAGCCAGAGCCGGAGCCTACAAGGGAAAAACTGTTGGATAAAATTCATCAAGCCACCTCGAACGAGGAGGTTTCAAAGGATGTCACTCAAGTCAACGTGGAATTGCCATCAAGGGCTCTTGCCGGCGGTCTCGTAATCGTTGATACACCGGGCACGAACGTGCAAAATGTGCGACACGCCAAAGTCACTGCTGCGGCAATACGTGATCTGTGTGATGCCGTTGTCATCGCAGTTCCAGCAGACATCCCTGCTTCTGAAAGTCTAATTGCATTTCTGAAAGAATACGCTGGAGACGTCGTGCATAGATGTCTCTTTGTGATGACTAAATTAGACCATATTCGCGTTAAGAAAGAGCGAGACAGTGCTTTGGAGAATCTTAGGAGTAGGCTTTCACAGGCATTGAATTTGAGTATTCCGCGTGTGCTTACAGCTGCACCACAATTCGTGATTGAGAGCCTTAAAGAGCCAAATCAGGAAGGTTCGGAAGATGGATACACCCAAGAAGAGATTCTGGAGTGGGTCTCCCACTTTGAAGAGATGGAGAAGAAGTTTCATTCTTTGCTTCTCGATAAGCGGCTGCAAGCACAAGCGGACGATGTAGCGAAGATGATGGCTGACCTATTCCAGAAGTTGCAGGACTTGCTTCAATCCCTATTTGGTCAGTATCGAAGTAGGCATGAGGCACTAGAGAAACTAGTGATCCCAGATATTGATAAGTTTATCGGAGAAAGGGTGGATAAGCATGTAAGTGGGGCCACAGATGCAATGGATCGGAGCTGTAGGCAACTGGAGATAGACCTTGAATCAAGCTACTCTTGGATGACGGAAAAAATTCGAGAGAAGATTTCTAGCGTGGAGAAGTCAGCTGATCTCGAGCAGGTTGTGAAGTCGAAAATTCCTTCCATACTTGAAAAAGGGCATAAGCGCTTGCAGGGACACGTTGAGAGTCTTTTTGAAGGAATTAGCATAGCTGGACATAAGCAACTGGAGCTATTCCATAAGGATTTTCAAAATCACTTCAGATCTTTGGCCACTCTCGGTGGTTCCCTAAGCTACGATAGCGGCACTCTTCAGGGAGCTACTCGACAATTTTCTAATTCTACCAAAGGTGTTTCTGCTGAAATCGCCGCATCGTTGAAGCAGATTGATCAGAATCGCGCGGCGAAGGCGGTTGGAGGTGGCGCAGCTGGTGCTCTGTTCGGGACGATGCTGCTCCCTGGGATCGGAACGCTCGCAGGCGGTATCGCTGGAGCTCTCCTCTCCAAACTTTTCGGCCCAAGCTTGGAGCACCTAAAGAATGACTGTTGGGAGAAGTTACAGACTGGACTAGCTGCGCAGATGAGAGAGTTGGATTATTCAATAAAGAAGGCATTGGCCAAAGAGATTAAGGAGACGATTGAGCAACTTTCCGTTTCAATCCGTGAATATAGACCGCGCTACGAAGCCTTGGTAGAGCAAATGAGACGTCGGGACGCGGATGAGAAGAAGGAGCTGTCCAATACACAAGCAACCATCAATGCTGACATCGCCCAGCTCAAAAGCCAACAGAACGACCTCAATGCAATTCGCGAACGAATTCGTAACATGTGAGGGTCAGAAGTAAGCGGTCAACAGAGCACCTCTTGCATCTCCGCGAGAGGTATTGCATCTCTGGCTGCTATGCTGCGGCCCTATCGTCGGGCATGGCCGGGTCGGCTTGGGCTTTCAGCCAGGCCGCAGGCAGGGGGCTTTGAAGCGTAAGCGGTCAACGGGTGGGCATCGTGGTGGGCTGGCTCCGGCAGCATAGGTAGCATAATAGGTGGGTATGTTTCCTGTGAGGTAAGGTAAGCGCTCCATGGAGCACCCGTTCCCAAGTCGACGGTAAAGGTGATAGACAGGCATGAATGACCTCTATCGTAGATTCCGATGCTGCCTCTTCCGTGATCCGTTCCGACAGCAGGGG